>CAISJZ010000308.1 GCA_903885755.1 uncultured Hyphomicrobiales bacterium
CGCCTGCCGCGATCGGCTGACGCAGGGCCCGGGCGGCGGCGAGCGCCAGCACGCCGGTGCCCGAGCCGACATCGAGAATACGCCGCGGGCGGCGGCGCTTGAGAATTTGATCGAGCATCAGCAGGCAGCCGCGCGTGGTGCCGTGGTGCCCGGTGCCGAAGGCCAGCGCCGCCTCGATTTCAAGGCCGATATCGTTCGACGCCACCTTGCCGCGGTCATGGGAGCCATGGACGAGAAAGCGCCCGGCCCGCACCGGGCGAAGGCCTTCCAGCGACGAGGCCACCCAGTCCTTCTGCGCCACGCGATCGAAGGCGACGCCTCTGGCGACCTCGTCCCCGGCAACCCCGGCCACGAGCGAGCGGACGAAATCCTCGTCCGGCGCGTCGGCGAAAAACACCTCGACCATCCAGGGCGGCGTCTCGTCCCAGCTCTTCTGCGGGGTTTCAACCTCGAAGGCGGCGGCGGCGGTCTCCGCCGGGTCAAAACTCTCGACCAGTATGTCGGCGATGGCGCGCGCCGAGGCCGCCTCGCAGGTGACGCGCATGACATGGGCGGCGTTGTTGGGGAGCAGACCTTCTTGCATGGGGGCGCCTAACACGCCGCGCGCCGGAAGTCACGGAGGCGAAAATATCGAATTCATGAACAGGTTGGGTCGATGCTTACCTGAAATTAAGCCTTCCCGCCGTTTGATGGACCCGGGATTCGAGGGGTTGCGGCATGACGCCGGAACCGGGCGCCGCCTTGGCGCGGCGAGGAATGGGTACATGGGGTCTGCGCGGGAGTTCATCGACGGGCGGCCGGCGGTCGCCCTGGACGATTCCCCGATGTTGGGCGCGCTGGAGGACATGATCCTCGCCCGCGCGCCCTTTCTGCGGCCCTGTCTGCCACTGATCTCGCGCCTCGCGCGCTTTCTGTCGGTCGGCGTGGTTGGCCTCGCGGTCGATTACGGCGTCTTTGCATTGCTATTCGGAACTGGCGCCGGCGCGCCGGTCGCGCGCGCCGTGTCGCTCATGATCGCCACTGTTGTCACCTGGGCGCTCAACCGCCAGTTCACCTTCGGCGCCAGCGGGCGCGCGCCCCTGATCGAGATGGCGCGCTACTTCGGCGTCGCCCTTGTCGCCCAGGGCTTCAACTACGGCATTTTCCTGGCGCTGCATTACGCCACGCGCGAGGCCCATCCCTTCGCCTGTCTCTTTGTTTCCGCGGCTCTGACAACGGCGCTCTCGTTCACCGGGCAGAGTCTTTTCGCGTTCGCCCGGCCGAATGCCGCCGCCCCTGGGGTAAAAGCATGACTCCCGATTTCGATACCCTGATCATCGGCGCCGGCCCCGCCGGCCTGACCGCGGCCTATCAGCTCACCAAGGCCGGCCAGTCCGCGCTTGTCATCGAGCAGGACCCGAGCTTCGTCGGCGGCATCAGCCGCACGGCGAACTACAAGGATTATCTCTTCGACATCGGCGGCCACCGCTTCTTCTCGAAGTCGAAGGAAGTCGTCGATCTCTGGGATGAAATCCTGCCCGACGATTTCATCGAGCGTCCGCGCCTGTCGCGCATCTTCTACGGCGACAAGTTCTACTCCTATCCCTTGAACGGTTTCGAGGCGCTGCGCAATCTCGGCCTGTTCGAAAGCGCGCTGTGCATGCTCTCCTACGGCTACGCCAAGCTGCGCCCCATTCGCGACGCGAAAACCTTTCACCAGTGGGTGCGCAACCAGTTTGGCGAGCGGCTGTTCTCGATTTTCTTCAAGACCTATACCGAGAAGGTCTGGGGCATGTCCTGCGACGAGATTTCCGCCGATTGGGCGGCCCAGCGCATCAAGGGATTGAGCCTCGGCTCGGCGGTCTATCACGCATTGACCCGGTCGTTCCGCGGCAAGCCCAGGGCGGGCGGCCCCGTCATCAAGACGCTGATCGAATCCTTCCGCTACCCCCGCAAGAGGCCTGGCATGTTGTGGGAGGCCTGCGCCCGCAAGGTCGTCGCGCAGGGCGGCGAAATCCGCATGGGCCGCAGGCTGGCGCGCCTTTCGCGGGAGGCAAACGGCGGCCTCTGGAGCGTCACCTCGATCGACGCCAACGGAAGCGAGGAAACCCACACCGCGCGGCATGTGATTTCCTCGGCGCCGATCGTCGAGCTCATGGGCGCCATCAAGCCGACGCCGATCAGCCTGTTCAACGCCCGCGCGCTCAAGTATCGCGACTTCCTCACCGTCGCGCTCATCGCCAGATCCAAGAAGGATTTTCCCGACAACTGGGTTTACATCCACGACCCCTCGGTGAAGGTCGGCCGCGTGCAGAACTTCCGTTCGTGGTCGCCGGATCTCGTGCCACAGGAGGGCATGACCTGCCTTGGCCTCGAATATTTCTGCTTCGAGGGCGACGGCCTGTGGAACGCGCCGGACGCGGAACTCGTCGAACTCGCCAAAAAGGAAATCGACCAGATCGGCCTGATCAGCGCCGACGAGGTCGTCGACGCCTGCGTCGTGCGGCAGGCCAAGGCCTATCCCGTCTATGACGATTCCTATCGCGACAACGTCGACACCGTGCGCCGCGATCTCGCGCTGAACTTCCCCAACCTGCATCTTGTCGGCCGCAACGGCATGCACAAGTACAACAATCAGGACCACGCGATGATGACCGCCATGCTGACGGTGCGCAACATCCTGTCGGGCGAGGAGCATTACGACATCTGGGACGTCAACGAGGACGCCGAGTATCACGAGGCCGGAACCTCCGGCGAGCAGGAGGCCCTGCGCAGCGAGCGCCTCGTGCCGCGCAAGGTGGCGTGAGGGCGTTTTACCGGGGCGAGCGAATCCGCTAGGCTTACGCCATGACGAAAAGATTTTTCCTTCCCGCCATCGCCGCGCTGTTCCTCGCCTGCGGCGCCTTTGCCCAGGCCCAGGCCG
>CAISJZ010000309.1 GCA_903885755.1 uncultured Hyphomicrobiales bacterium
GGCGGGCATCGCCGGCGCGAAGGTTGAGATCATCCCGGAGTGCGGCCATGCCGTGACCGCCGACAAGGGCGACGCCTGCGCCGCCACGATCCTCTCATTCCTCGCCGGGAGGTAAGACCATGCATTTCACCTGTTTCACCCTGATGCCCTATCGCCCCCTCGACATGGAGGCGCGGCACAAGGAACGCTCGGCCTGGGTCGTGTTGCCGAACAGTCTCTATGATCCCGTCAAGGGCGCCGACGAATACGAATCCTACATGAATCAACTCGCTTACGCCGAGGAACTGGGCTTTGACGCCATCGGCGTCAACGAGCATCACCAGACCGCCTACGGCATGATGCCCGCGCCGAACCTGATCGCGAGCGCGCTCATCCAGCGCACCAAGCGCGTCAAGATCGCCGTGCTCGGCCGCGCGCTACCGCTAACGAACAATCCGCTGTTCATCGCGGAGGAGTTCGCCATGCTCGACAATCTGTCGCGCGGGCGTCTGATCGCGGGATTCGTGCGCGGCATCGGCACCGAGTATCATGCGACTGGCGTCAATCCCGTATTTTCGCACGAACGATTTCATGAAGCGCATGATCTTGTGGTGCAAGCCTGGACGCGCCCTGGCCCGTTCGAGTTCGAGGGCGAGCACTACAATTTCAAATATGTGAACTGCTGGCCGCGTCCCTATCAGCAGCCGCGTCCGCCAATCTGGATTCCCTCGCAGGGCTCGTCGGAAACCGTGAAATGGGCGGCCGACCCCAGCCGAAAATACCAGTTCCTCGTGACTTTTTCGTCGGCGGAACTTGTGACGCGCTATCTCACGACGTATCGCGCGCAGTGCAAGGAATTCGGCTACGAATGCTCCGGCGATCAGTTGGGCTGGGCGCTGCCCGTCTATGTCGCGGACACCGACGAAAAGGCGAAGGCCGAGGCCGGACGCGCCATCGAGGCCCTGTTCGGCGACTATCTGCCGAACCCGTGGGAAATGCTGCTGCCGCCAGGCTATACGTCGATGTCATCAATGAAGCAGACGATGAAGCTGCGCTCGTCGCTCGGCAAGGTGCGGCCGACCGCGGACCAGCTCATCGACAATGGCACCGCGCTGATTGGCAGTCCAGCGACCGTGCGGCGCAAGATCAGCGAGATGGTCGATCGCACCGGCGTCAACAGCCTGGTCACGATGCTGCAGTTTGGCACGCTGTCGGACGAACTCACCAAGCGCAACATGGATATGTTCGCGTCCGAGGTGATGCCGCATTTCAGGAAGTGATGAACGTTCGTGACGCGCCCCTTCTCGTGATAAACGCGGAGGGGCGCTTTTGGGCCATGACGGAGGCGTGACGAATTTTTACGCGGCGGCGTCGAGCGCCATTTCCGCCGTGATGCGCGTCAAAGGTACGAAGACCGCTCCCTGTTCATTTCGTTCAATCAAGCCGGCGTCGGCCAGAGCGGCGACATCGGCGTGCGCGCCACGATAGTCGCGATCAAGCGCGCGAGACAGGGCGCGCACCGACAGCGGGCCTTGATGGCGCAACGCTCGCAACAATCTCCAGCGATTGGGCGTCAGCACTTTCAGAAGGCCGTCCATGCTTTCGAACGCGAGATGGCCCTTCGTCAGCTTTCGCGCGCCCCGATCCAGACGATGCGCCATATCCATGGAACGACGCTGGAAATCGTCGAGCGTCTCGATGTGAATCTTAATTTCCTTCATTCTCGATCTCCTTCCTCACGTCCCGCCAGAAGTCGGTAACAAGCGCCTCGAAGGTGGTGAAGGCATACCGCTCTTCCCGGCGCCGATAATGGCGGTGATCGCCCTTTCCGGATTCGTTGTCGTACCCAACGATCCGCCGCCCATCGCGTCCGTAAAACAGCGAGTACTTCAGACCAAGCGGACGCTCCGCTGTTGGTTCCGGCAATCGCCAGATTCTGATCTGGACGATGCCACCATCATCCAGCGTAAACTTCTGGCTTTCGATCAAATCGGTATCCGACATATGCTATAAATAGCATATGTCCATCTTTCCATCAAGACGCCGCCGCCGTCGCGATCGGGCTGCTATTTCGCATAGTATTTGAACATGTCGTCCAGTTCGGCCTGTGTCAGCGGTTTCGCGATGAACTTGAGCGCAAGCGCATCCTTCATCGCCTGATCGATGCCACCCATCCGTTTCAGTCCAAGCATCTTCCGGTCGGGATAAAAGCCATCGCGCGTGGCCTTCGCCTGCTCCGGCTTGGCGTCATAGGCCTCGGCGAAAAGCTTGAACGCCGCATCACCGTCATACATGAAATCAATTGTTTCCTGATACCCATCGAGGAAGCGCTTCAGCACATCCGGCTTGCCGGTGATGAAGTTCAGGTTGGCGACATGCATGCGCGCGGTCATGTCGCGATATTCGGGAATGTCAGTGTATTTGGCGATGATCCTGATCTTGCCATCCCTGATTTCATCCAGACCGTAGGGCGGCGTTCCCCAGCCGATATCGATCTGGCCGGACATGACCTGCGTGTAGGTCGGCAACGGTGTGCCCGTCGCGACAGGCTTGATATCAACGCCGGACAGACTGATGAGTTTCAGGGTCGCCAGATTGGACGACGAACCGATCGCCGAAAAGGCCATTGTCTTGCCCGCGGCGTCCTTGAGCGACTTGATGGGCGAATTGGCGGGAACATACCAGTAGATGTCCGACGGCCCCGTCACCGACGCCGCGATCGGCCGCGCTGGCGCGCCCTTGGCGTATGCGGCCATGACAGCCGTCGTTCCCGTCGCGATGGCCACATCAACGCTGCCGGAAATCAGCGCCTGCATGGTTTCGCCGCCGCCCGACGTGTAAAGCACCTCCAGTTTGATCCCGTGTTTGGCGAAAATGCCGGCGCGCTGGCCGATGTCGGGCACGCCGGTTTCCCAACCGCCGCGTTGAGGAACCGCGACCCTGACGAGGTCATCGGCGGCGATGGCGCGCGACGATCCTATCGCGCCAAATGAAACGGCCAGAACAAGCCCGTAACGACGTGTCAGCATGAAACCCTCCCGTGCCGGCGCTCGTCACCCGCCTGTCGGCGGGCGCGTCCCCTTGTTCCTGAAGGCTAACCGACGTTCCCCGAGGGGGCAATGCAATATGCTGTTGGGCTGGATGTTGCGCCCCGCCGCCGGCGATGTTTAAGTCACGGAACAACAAAGGGGAGGACGCCATGAGACTTTCGCGGACGCGGCGCGTTGCGCTTGGCGCGGCATTCACTCTCGCGACCTGCATCGCCGCGGCGCCAGTGTTCGCGCAGACGAAAATCACGGTTGGCCTTGTGTCGCGCAGCGCGCCCAACTGGCCGGAATATGTCGCCGAGGACATGGGCTTCTTCAAGACAGAGAACATCGTCATCGATGTGATCTACGTCGGCGGCGTCGCCGCGGTGGCGCAACAGGTCACCGCCGGCTCGCTCGATCTCGGCGACACCACGTTCGAAATGGCTGTCACCGCGATCGACGCTGGCGCGCCGATCTCGATCATCGGTTCGACGACAATCAAATATCCCTACTCGCTCATGGCTCCAGCCAATATGACGACCGCTGCCGATCTCAAGGGCAAATCCGTCATCCTGCCGGTCAAGAGGAACGACATCGACAATTTCTTCACGATGTGGGCGAACGCGAATGGTCTGAAGGACGGCGACGTGGACCGGGTCTATGACGGCTCGTCGACGAACCGCTACGCGGCGCTCGTGGCGGGCGCGGTCGCCGGCGCCGCTATCAATTCACCACTCGACTTCACCGCGATCGGCGCGGGCTATCACAGGCTGATCGACTTTGGCTCCTATGTGAAGGGCTATGGCTTCATCGGCGTCACATCGCGGCGGGACTGGCTCGCGAAAAATGGCGACGCGGCGCGCGCCTATCTGCGCGCGGTCTCGAAAGGCGTCGACTGGCTCTATGATCCCGCCAACAAGAACAAGGCGATCGAAATCCTCATGCGGGAAACCAAACAGGAGCGCGGCGTCGTCGAAAAGACATATCAATATTACGTCGAAGAGTTGAAACCATTCAGCAAGGGACTGACCGTGCCCGACGCCGACTTCAACAACGTGCTGAAGGCGTTCGTCGACAATGGCGTCGTCAAGACGAAAGACCCCGCGAAGGCGGGATTTGTCGATTTGAGTTTCCTGCCAAAGTGAAGCCTATTCCGGCACGATTCCAGCCGCCTTGACCAGCGGCGGCCATTTGTCGAAATCGGCGATGAAACGCTTCGTCACGGATTTCTGATCGTCATGCTGCGACACCGAGCCGATCGTTTCCAGAAACTTCGGCGTGTCCGGCATATTGTCGATCGCGAGTATCCATTTCTCGAGCTTGTCAAGAATGGGTTGCGGCGTGCCGCTTGGCGCCCATGCCGCCCACCACGGCGCGAAGTCAAAGGCGAGGCCGGCTTCCTGCATGGTGGGCACATCTGGAACGCTGGCAAGCCGTTTGCCCGTGATGACGGCGAGCGCCTTGAGCGCGCCTTGCCTCACCTGACCGGCTGCGAATGTGCCATCCATGAACATGAAATCCAGTTGGCCAGCCTGCAGATCGCGCATGGCGTCGGCGGTGGTCTTGTAGGACACCGATTTGGCCGGAGCGCCGGTTAACTGCTTGTAGAGTTCCGCCGACATGAGACCGGTCGGGTTCGTATAGCCGAAAATATTGTCCTGCTTCTTCTTGAGATAGGCGGTGAGGTCGGAGACCGAGTTCAGGGACGAAGTCGGCGAGACCACGAGCATGAAACCAATTTGCGCGAAAGTCGCGATCGGCTTGAAATCCTTGATCGTGTCGAACGGCAGATCCTTGAACAGGAATTTCGATCCGACCATGCCCGAGTTGGCGTTGAACATCAGCGTGTAGCCGTCCGCAGGGGCGGACGACGCAAAGCGAATGGCGATGTTGCCGCTGGCGCCTGGCTTGTTGTCGATAATGACAGGCTGGCCGCTGAGTTCCTCGAGCTTGTGTCCGATATAGCGGGTCAGAATGTCCGCGCCCGCGCCAGCGGCGAAACCGATGACAACGTGAATGGGGCGATCCGGGTAATTTTCCTGCGCGAATGCGCCAATTGCCGACAGACCAACAACGCCCGCGGCGAGCATAATGGCGCGGGACAAACGTGAAGCCAGCATGCGCATTCCTCCCGAACACCCGAGCCCTGGAAATCGCCGGGCCGGATCACCGGAGGCAATCTAGTCGCTATCCACGCGTCCGCCAATCGCCTTGCGATGCGGCGACTTGTCAACCCGAGCGCGCGCGGGCTTCCTTCACGAGGGTCGTTTCCGGGCCAATGACACGCGGATGATCAACGCCGCACTGGAAGCTCGCGGCCGCTTCGTCTGCGATGCGACGGGCTACTTCGTTGGGCTGCGGCGTGCCCGCCACATCGATGAACGCCGCGGGGCAGATCGATTTGCCCGCGATCCGCAAGACCGCGAGGACCGAGCCAAGGCGGCGGGCCGGCGCATCATCGTCATAGCTGGTCAGGCGCAGGATCGCGGCCTCGGGCGCGAAGCCTCTGACGCCATGGTGGCCCCGCCATTCAATCCGGTCGCCAATGTCGTGGCTCGCGCCCAGTTGCGGCTGCGCGTTCGAGTCGCCGCCGTCGCGCAGGGTCACGCGCAGGGATGTCCCCGCGTAGGCGACGTCAATCCGAAGGCCCGCCACGCCCTTGCAGGAAAATGAAACCATCTCATCCGGGCCGAGCCGCGCGCCAGGCTTGTGGTCACTGTCGCATAGCTTGCGGGAAATATCGGTATAGGCGGTCGCGAGTGTCGCCGCCGCCTGTTGCGCGATCGCCGGGGCGGCAAGACCCATCGCCACCACGCCGGCCAGACACCCATTCGCCAGCTTCATGGACGCCTCCAGGCATTACGGGAGGCCACCATGGCGAAGCTGGCGGGAATTGCTGTGCGAAAACGCACATCGGTTGGGGTCGGCCTCAGGGATCGGGCTGCAACGCCATCTTGACCCTGGCGATGAGTTCGGGTGACGCCGCGTAAATCCGGGCAATGAGTCGCTGGACTTCCTCGCCATCGACCGCGTCGATGTCCAGCCCGGCTTTTTTCGCTTCCGTGACGAAATCCGGATCGGACATCGTCTCCATAAAAGCCTTGCGCAGGGCAGCGACACGATCCTTCGGAACCTCTGGCGCGACGAGGTAAGGCCGACCGAAGGTTGTGTGGCTGAAGTAGAGGTCCATGATGGCGCGTTCGTCGTCGGTCCTAGCGAAGTCGCGCGCCAGCGGAATCCCCTGTGCATTCAAACCGGGATAGCCCTTGACATGTGTCTGCACGAGCACGCGCATATTCCCGGTTGGACCGAACCAGTTCGGATTGGTCACGGAAATCGACGGCCAGGCGAAGCCGCAGGCGCCCTGCACCTCTCCCTTTTCCATCGCCAGCATGATCGGCCGCGAACCAGCGTAGCCGAGAACTTCTCGAAACTTGGTATGAATCGCGTGGTTTAGAATGGTGGCGAAGTCCGCGCTCGACGCGCCAATGCCGCCGCCGACGATCAATTCCGTTGTAAAGGCGTCCTCGATCCTCTGAACCGCCGCGTCCTTGCGCGCGAGGCAGACATAGACATCGTCATTGGCGCTGCCGAGATACTGGAACCGGTCGGGATCGTGATGAACCTGCGTCGTGCCGATGATCGGCTCGAGGATTGCGCCAGCGAAGATCGCGCCGATCCAGGTTCCATCCTTTGGCGCGGAATTGTAGATGTGCAGCGCCGCCAGATTGCTACCGGCGCCAGGCATGTTGGACACGACGACCGACGAATTACCGGGAATGTGCCTTGGCAGGAAACGGGCGA
>CAISJZ010000310.1 GCA_903885755.1 uncultured Hyphomicrobiales bacterium
CCGCGGCGCGGATCAGAGCGTTGTTTGGCGACGTCTTGCCGGCTGGTTTCAAATACACGCAGACGACGATCGCCACGGCGCCGCCGGGCGCGCCCATCGAGCCGGGACATTGCCAGTCGCAATTCGATACGGTTCTGGGCAGGGGGCACGTTCTGTTCGATACGGCCAGCGCCAGCATCAGCACGGAGTCCGCCGCGATCCTCGATCGACTCGTCGATCTCGTTCAGAAGTGCCGCAACGCCGACATCGAGGTTTCCGGGCACACGGATTCCTCCGGGCATGCGGACAGGCACATGGGACTTTCGCTCCGACGCGCGCGAGCGGTGCTCCGCTATTTCGCGGCGGCGGGGATCAACACTTCGCGGGTGTCGACCGCGGGCTACGGCGATACACGGCCGGTCGCCAGCAACGACACCGAAGAAGGCCGCGCCCAAAATCGTCGCATTGAATTTCTCGTGAAGTAGGGCGAAAAATCCATGTTTTACGACATCGCCAATATCCCGGGATGGTTGCTCGGCGCCTTTCTTGTCGGCGCGATCACGGGTTGGATGACCTTTTCCAACGCGCAGCTCGGCGCCCTGTTCGCGGGATGGACGCGATGGGCTGTAGTTGTCTTCGCGATCGGCGTGATCGCCGCGGTCCTCAAGCTTCTGCCAGGGCGTTCGGGTCTTTGGCTGGAACTCGCGCTGCTGATGAGCTTCGTCTATGTCGTCGGCTGCTTTGTCGGCGGCTGGCTGAAATCCGCAACGTCGGTTGACCAAACGGTGGCGATTTCCGCGGCGCCTTCGCCGCCGCGAGTCTCGGCGCGGACGATCTCACGCGGATCGACGGCGTGCGCGCCATCGACCAGAAAGCGCTGAACGATCTGGGCGTGCATCGTCTCGAACAGGTCGCGGACTGGAATGCCGACCATGCGGCGTGGGTGGATCATCATCTGTCCATGCCGGGGCGGGTCGCGCGCGAAGGCTGGGTCGCCAACGCGGCTCGCCTTGCGGGCTTGGCGGGGGCTTCAGCGGCCTATACTAACGAAGCGACGCCCTCGGCGACGCCCGACGTCGCCGTCGATTTCGCGCCCGTGAAAAAAACAGACGCCGCGTCGCCATCCACCGTGGTTGAAGCCACGGCGATTGCCGCCGCGCCCGCTGGTCCCGCCGACGATCTGAAACTGATCAAGGGCATTGGGCCCAGGAATGAGGCCGCTTTGAACAGCCTTGGCGTTCAACGGTTCAGCCAGATCGCAGACTGGTCTGACGAAACCGCGGCGGGCATCGGACGACGCCTCGCGTTCCCCGGTCGCATCGAACGCGAGCGCTGGATTCCGCAGGCGAAGCTTCTTGGCGCAGGAATTGATACCGACCATTCCGCCGGCGTGAAGTCCGGCGCCATTACGATAGACGCCAAATCCGACGAGCCCTTGTCGGACGCCGAGGTCACGGCGCTCGCCTCCAGCCTGCCCGCCACCTTGCCAAAGGTCGAGGGCGAGGAAGACTATGCGGGCGCGCGGCCGCTGGGACTTGCGGCGGCGCGCGGCGGGAAGCCCGACGATCTCAA
>CAISJZ010000311.1 GCA_903885755.1 uncultured Hyphomicrobiales bacterium
GTGCGCGACGAAGCGGAGATCCGGGGGCATCGTCGCACGTATATCGGCTCGATGCCCGGAAAGGTGATCCAGTCGATGCGAAAGGCCAAGAGCTCTAACCCGCTCTTTTTGCTGGACGAGATCGACAAGATGGGCATGGATTTCCGCGGGGACCCGTCATCGGCCCTGCTTGAGGTTCTCGACCCCGAGCAGAACTCGTCCTTCAACGACCATTACCTCGAGGTCGACTACGACCTGTCGAGCGTGATGTTCGTGACGACGGCGAACACGCTGAACATCCCGGCGCCGCTGATGGACCGCATGGAGATCATTCGCATCGCCGGTTACACCGAGGATGAGAAGGTCGAGATCGCCAAGACGCATTTGATCCCGGCGGCCATCGCCAAGCATGGCCTGGCCAAGGGCGAATGGGCCATCGATGACGAGGCATTGTACCTGCTCGTTCGGCGCTACACGCGCGAAGCCGGCGTTCGTAACCTAGAGCGTGAAATCTCCAACCTCGCCCGCAAGGCGGTGAAGGAAATTCTCACGACCAAGGTCAAGAAGGTCGCCGTTACCGCGGCCAACGTGCCCGATTATCTCGGCGTGCCGAAGTATAGGTATGGCGAAGCGGAGCTCGAGGATCAGGTTGGCGCCGTCACTGGCCTCGCCTGGACCGAGGTTGGCGGCGAGTTGCTGACCATCGAAGGCGTCATGATGCCGGGCAAGGGCCGCATGACGGTCACGGGCAACCTGAAGGATGTGATGAAGGAGTCGATTTCCGCCGCCGCGTCCTATGTGCGCTCGCGGGCCATCGACTTTGGCATCGAGCCGCCGCTGTTCGAGCGTCGGGACATCCACGTTCACGTGCCGGAAGGCGCGACGCCGAAGGATGGCCCTTCCGCCGGCATCGCCATGGCGACGGCCATCGTCTCGGTGCTGACGGGCATTCCCGTGCATCGCCACATCGCCATGACCGGCGAGGTGACCCTGCGCGGCCGGGTGCTGCCGATCGGCGGCCTGAAGGAAAAGCTGCTCGCGGCGCTCCGCGGCGGCCTCAAGAAGGTGTTGATCCCGGAAGAGAACGCCAAGGATCTGGCGGACATTCCGAATAACGTGAAGAACGCGCTGGAAATCGTGCCGGTCGCCCGCATGGAGGATGTGCTCAAGCATGCCCTCTTGCGTCAGCCAATCCCGATCCAGTGGGAAGAGGACATCGCGGCCAAGCCCTCCGTGGTTGCAGCGGCCGCCGACGAGGACGCCGGCGGGGTCATCGCCCACTAGGCGATACCGCCCAACTGACAAGGCCACGACCCCCAGGGGGCCGTGGCCTTTGTCTTGTCGGCGCACTTGCGCCAATGGTCTGGAACCCACTAGAACACCCGCGCGGCGTGGCCGCGTTCGGGCGGTTAGCTCAGTTGGTAGAGCGCCTGCTTTACACGCAGGATGTCGGGGGTTCGAGTCCCTCACCGCCCACCAATAAAATCAATAACTTAAATTAAAATGAGGTGCTTCTCCTTCGGGCAATCTCTATCCGGGTAACCGCTCGTTCATCAATTCCATCATCCGTTTCTGGCTGAGTTCGTCCAGCGCGGATGTCGATTCGTCCATGATTACGATATCCGGTTTCTGCAGTACGACACGGGCAAAGGCCAGTCGCTGCTGCTCTCCGCCCGACAATATGCCCGACCAGTTATCGGTCGCGGATCTCGCGCTGATGCGCCGCAGGGACGAGTTGCATCTGGAATTCCCGTTCGCGGGAGCCCGGATGTTGCGCGATTTTCTGAACCGTGAGGGCTTCCCGGTTGGCCGCCGGCATGTCGGAACGCTGATGAAGCGCATGGGAA
>CAISJZ010000312.1 GCA_903885755.1 uncultured Hyphomicrobiales bacterium
TATGCTTGAGCACCTGGGATAGGCCAAACAGAATGACCCTCAACTTGCCGGTTGCGATGGACATATTCCCTCCTCGACGATGCCGGGCATGATCCCGCCGCCTCTGGCGCAAACGCATATCTGGCCTGCGAAAGCCTTGCGCCCTCTCTAGCGCCAGCGTGGGATGCAGGCAACAGAGGAGCCGCCCGCGGGAAACGCATGGCTGGGGGGAGGAAGCGCACGCCAAATTATTGTCACTTCGCTCACACCAGCTCCACCCTGACCTCGCGCCCGACAATTTTAGCCGCGCGCTGGAGGGTTTCGAGCGTGACGCCGCCATTGTCGGGATCGAGCAATCGATCGAGCTGAGCCCGGCTGGTGCGCATTTGCGTCGCCATGGCGCTCTTGGTGATCCCGCGTTGTTTCATGGCCTGCGCCAGTTGAAGCGCGATGACCGCCTTGATGGCCGCGCCCGTCGCCTCCTGACGCAGTTGCTGTTCGTCGAGCCAGCTTTCGAACGTCGAACCAACGTGGGGATTATTCTTCTTCATGTCGTGACCTCTTTCAAACGTTGTCGTCCCAGCGCCAGATCATCGGTCGCTGTCCTCCGCGTTTTCTTGATGAAGGCGTGCAAAGCAATCAGATCGCCGTCGTGGAAGCCAAAGAGAACGCGCGCCTCCCGCTTGTTCGGTAGCGAAGAGCGAACTTCCCAGAGACCGCCATTCAAGGACCGGCAGACAGGCAAACCGATAGGCCAGCCAAACTGTACTTTCGCGAGATCGCGCCCGATGACGCGCCGATCCTCGACGGGCAGGTCGTTCAGCCATTCCCGCACGGGCTCCCGACCGGTCAATGATCTCCAGAAACGGAGCGGAACAGGTTTGAGGCTCTCAATCATTCCATCGGAATGTATCAATAAAGGTACGTCATGACAAGTCCGCTGTGAGCATGGGGCGGCGGCTGGCGATGGACCCGCCGCCTTACCCATGCTTTCATCAATTCGATCGAAATCGCCCGGGGGAAACATGCGCCATCTGCTCGCCACCATCGGCGCACTCGCCAGCCTTGGTCTCTGCCTCACCCTTCCCGCTTTCGCGCAAACCTACCCGCGCCAGACAATCAAAATTGTCGCGCCATTTCCGCCCGGCGGCGCGGCGGACCTTCTCGCCCGCGCGCTCGCTCAGAAGATGGGCGAAAGCCTCAACCAGTCGGTCATCGTCGAGAACCGGGCCGGCGTGGCGGGCAGCGTCGGCGCCGCCGTTGTCGCCCATGCCGCTGGCGATGGCTACACGCTGGGGCTCGGCACGCTCTCGACCCTCGTGCTCAATCCGACGATGTCGCGGGCGCCGCTCTATGATCCGCGCAAGGATTTCATACCCGTGGCCATGCTGACGGAATTGCCGATCCTCATGGCGACACCGGCCGACCTGCCGGCGAAAGATTTCGCCGGGCTTGTTGAATACGCCCGGAAAAATCCGGACCACATGAACTACTCGTCCAATGGAGTCGGCTCGATCGGCCATATTCTTGGTGAGGTCATGAAACGAAAGTTCGGATTTCAGGCGACCCATGTGCCTTATGGCGGCGACGTGCCGATCATCAACGCGCTCATGGGCCAGCAGGTGCAGCTCGGATTGCTGGCCATCCCCGCCGCCGCCGAATTCGTCAAGACGGGCCGCATCAAGGCGCCGGCGATCACCGGCGCCAAACGCTCGCCCATCATCCCGGACGCGCCGACCGTCGCCGAGCTCGGCTATCCCGACCTGACAGCCTCGACATGGTTTTCCATCGTCGCGCCGGCGGGCGTGCCCGCGGATGTCGTCGCCCTGCTCAACAGGGAGGTCAACAAGGCTCTGGCGACGCCCGAGGTGATGGGCGTCTTCAAGGGCGCGGGCCTTGATCCAGCGCCGATGGAACTTGCGGCATTTCAGGCGTTCGTGCTCGCCGAGCAGGAAAAATGGGGCAAGGAAATCAAGGCGCTCGATCTGCATATTGATTGAGGACCCGAGGCGGACAACGCCGCCTCCCCGTGCTAGAAAGCCCGTTCAATCGACATGGCCAACGGGCCAATGGGAGGACGTGGACAATGAAGGTATTCCGACTGCTCGCTGTCTCGGCGATCGCATTGCTGGCGGCCCGCGCGGCCATCGCCGAGGACATGCTGAAGCTCGCCGTGCCACAACGCGGCGCGTGGGATACGTCCATTCCCGATGTTGGCCAGAAGGCCGGCATTTTCGCCAAGCACGGCATCAAGATGGAGATGCTCTACACCGCGGGCGCCGGCGAGACGACGCAGGCGGTCATCTCCGGCAGCGTCGATATCGGCACGGGAACGGGCACCAGCGGCATCATGGCGACCTTCTCCAAGGGCGCGCCGGTGCGGCCGTTCTCGAGCGAAATGACTGGCGCCGACGACATCTTCTGGTACGTGCCCGCCGCATCGCCGATCAAGTCGCTCAAGGACGCGGTCGGCAAGACCATGGCCTTCTCATCCAACGGCTCGTCCTCGAACCTCGGCGCGCTGGCGCTGATCAAGGAATCGGGCGTCAATATCAAGGCGGTCGCCGCTGGCGGTCCTCCCGCGACCTTCACGCAGACCATGTCGGGGCAACTCGACATTGGCTGGTCGGCGCCGCCCTTCGTCATTGATGACGTGAAGGCTGGACGCGTCCGTATCATCGCGCGCGAAAGCGATCTCGAGGCGTTCAAGAACCAGACCGTGCGGATGAATTTCGCGACGATCGACACGCTGACGAAAAAGGCCGATGTCATCAAGCGCTTCAACGACGCCTATGTCGAGACCGTGAACTTCATGTATTCCGACGATCCGGCGGCGCTGAAGACCTACGCGGAATTCGCGGACATTACGGTCGAGAAAGCCAAGATCATCCGCGACGAATTCTTTCCGAAGAACAATGTGAACCCGGCGCGGGTCTCCGGCCTCGACAACGCCATGGCGGACGCGCTCGCCCTCAAATTCATAAACGCGCCCTTCACCAAGGAGCAGCTCGACGACTTCCTGAAATATTACGTGAAGTAACATCGCGCCAATAACGTCACAAAATGGGGAGAAGGGTCATGCGGAAAATTCTTGCGTTCGCCCTTCTCCTTGCCGCGACCGGCGCCGCCTTCGCGCAAGAAGCCTATCCCGACCATACCGTTCACATCGTCGTTCCGAGCCCGCCCGGCGGCGTGACCGACATTCTCGCGCGCGTCATCGCGCAGGCGGTTGGGCAAGCCTGGAATCAATCCGTCATTGTCGACAACCGGCCCGGCGCGGATGAAATGATCGGCGCCAATGCCGTCGCGAAAGCCCCTGGCGACGGCTACACGCTGCTCGTGACCAGCAACGGCGCGGTGACCGCCGCGCCCCACATGCACAAGCAGATGCCGTTTGATCCCCTGAAGGATCTCACGCCGATCGTGATGCTCGGCCAGATCACGCCCATGATGAACGTTCCCGCGACGTCGACGGTGCAAACTGTTCAGGACTTGATCGCGCTGGCCAGGGCCAAGCCCAACGAACTCAATTACGGCTCGTTCGGCAATGGAACCTACGCCCATGTCGCGATGGAGGATTTCAAGCAGCGCGCCGGCGCGCCGATTCTTCATATTCCCTACAAGGGCTCCGCGCCAGCCGTCACCGCCTTGCTGCAGGGCGAGATCGCGGTGCTGATCGTCAACATGGGCAATGTGAGGGAACACGCCAAGGCCGGAACGATCCGAATGATCGCCTCGGCGGGCGCCAAGCGAGCCGCCCTTCGCCCGGACCTGCCGACCGTCGCCGAATCCGGCGCGCCCGGTTTTTCCACGGGAACATGGTGGGGCCTGTTCGGGCCCGCCAACCTGCCCGCGCCCATGATCGAGAAGATCCGGGCCGAGGCCCTGCGCGCGGTCGATACGCCCGAGGCCCGCAAGGTTTTCGACGCCATGACGCTGGAGCGAATGGATGTTCCATCAGCCCGTCTCGGCCAGTTCCTGCGGGACGATCTCGACAACTGGGGCCGGCAGATGAAGGCCGCCGGCATCCAGCCGGAATGAGATTGATGATTCAGCTCCTGAAGGCACCGCTATTTCCCTCCCATTCAGGGGAGGGTCGCCGCTGAAAGCGGCGGGGTGGGGTCGGCACAACTCATGCAAATGCGACAGGCCCCCTCCGTCGCGCCTTCGGCGCGCCACCTCCCCCTGATGGGGAGGAGCCGCCGTGCTTGGAACATCCATCCCACGAAAATCTTTTTTTGATCGTCGAAGGGTTCCAATGCTCTTGAACCTACGGCGCGTAGCCCGGCAGCACGCGCACGTCGACGACGACAACCTTGCCGGCCTCGAGTTCCTTCAGCGCTTCCTTGAAGACGCCTTCGAGTTCGCTCGCGTCCTTCACCGGGCCAAGGCCGACGGCGCCCTGCCCGCGCGCGATGGTCGCCAGATCGAGTTCAGGGTCCGCCATGCGCTGGCCGATCCACTTGTTCTCGACCGGGCGATTGCGCATGCGCGCCATACGCTCCTGATGCAATTCGTCGTTGTAAAAGGACTGGTTGTTGGCGATGACCATCAGGCACGGAATCTTGTAATGGACACCGGTCCACACGGCCTGACAGCCCATCAGGAAATTGCCGTCGCCGAAGACCGAAATCGCCAGGCGCCCCGAGTCCTTTAGCGCCAGCGCGGCGCCAACAGACAGGCCCGGCCCCGAGCCGATGCCTCCGCCGCCATCCGACCCGATGTAGTCGAGCGGATGGCGGAAATGCCAGCTCTTGGCATTGTAGGACAGCGGCACCTGCAACAGCGACACCGGCTTGTCGCCAACCGTGTGGCGCAGCGCCGCGAACATCTGGTTGACCGAGATCGGCCCCTTGACGAGGGCCGGATCGAGCTCCGGCGCTCCCTTGCCGCCGGAAAACTTCGACGGCTTGCCTTCCAGCGCCTTGACCATCGCCGCGACGGCGAGGTCCGGCTCGGTCGAGAACAGAAGATCGACCGTCGGCAGCGCCATGTAGTCCATGCTCCAGCCGTTGTGGATGACGTAGTCGAGCGTCACCTGAATGACCTTGGCCTTGGTCTCCTCGGTTCCAAGCGCGGTCTTGAACGCGCCGCCCAGATCCACCCAGTCGAGGCTGAGAATGACGTCGGCGTTCTTGATGGCCTCATTGGCCTCGGCGCCCGCGCCCGAACCAGACGCGCCAGCGTGAAGCCCATGATCCGTCGGAAACGCCGCGCCGACCTTGGTGTCGGTGATGACGCGCGCGCCGAGCTTTTCGGCCAGCGTCACCCGCGCTTGCCAGTCTTTCTCGCTTCGCGACAAGCGACCCATCATGATGAGGGGATTCTTCGCCGCCAGCAGCATGTCGACCGCGGTCTTGACCTGCCCGGCGTCGACGCCGTGCGTCACCGGCGGCATGTAGCGCGCGGGATCGATCGGCGGCAGCGGCTCGGACTGGCTTTTCTCCTGCAACTCCACGTCGAGCACGACATAGGTCGGGCCCTTGGGCGCGGTGTTGGCGATCCAGCCCGCGCGCAGTATGGACTCGCGCGCCGCGCCAACCGACCCCGGCTGGTCGTCCCACTTGACGTAGTGACGCACCATGGAGGCCTGATCGCGCGAGGTGTGAATCCATTCGATCCACGGACGGCGCTTTTGCGAGTCGACGGACCCCGTCGCGCCCATGATGACGACCGGCGTGCGATCGCACCAGGCGTTGAAGATCGCCATGGAAGCGTGCATCAGGCCGACGTTGGAGTGAACCGCCGCCGCCATGGGCTTTTCCGCGACCTTGGCGTAGCCCTGCGCGATCGCGATCGCGTGTTCCTCATGCAGGCAGAGCAGCATTTTGGGGTTCTCATTGCCGAGATAATTGACAATGCTGTCGTGCAACCCGCGATAGCTCGCCCCGGGGTTGAGCGCGATGTAGGGCACGTCGAGGGCGCGCAGCGCCTCGGCCATCACGTCGCTCCCAAAGATCGCGCCATCGCGCGAGGCGCCGCGCGGCGCCTCCACCCCTGGCGCCAACGGCGCGACCTGTCCTGAACGACCTTCGGCGGTCATGCGTCATCTCCCTGAATTCGTGATTGGGCCATGCCGGCCAGTACGATGGCCGACAGTTGACTGACCGCTGGCGACCTGTCAATTGGACCCCTATCAAAGCCACCGCCAGTTACGGAAATACCGGGAGAAGGCGTCTCATGAACGCATCGGTCAGCGGCCAGCACGGCGAGGGAAAAAGCTTTACATCCATGGTCGCGGACAAGGGCGAACGCGGTGAACCAGCCAGCCGCGCGCTCGTCGAGGAACTCGCGCTCGCCAATCATATTCTGTTCCGCGAAGGCGTCGTCGATGGCTTCGGCCATGTCAGCGCGCGCCACGACAAGCGGCCCGACCGCTTTCTGCTCGCGCGCAACAAGGCGCCCGCGCTGGTCACGCCCGACGACATCATCGAATTTGATTTCGACGGCAATCCGGTCAACGCCAACGGGCGCACGGTCTATCTCGAGCGCTTCATTCACGGCGAGTTGTATCGCGCGCGTCCGGACGTCATGTCCGTCGTCCACAGCCATTCGCCCGCCGTCGTCCCCTTCAGCGTCGTCAAGAAGTCGCCGCTGCGTCCGATCTGCCATATGAGCGGCTTTCTCGGCGAGGAGGTTCCAAACTTCGAAATCCGCGATCACGCCGGCGACGAGAGCGATCTCCTGATCACCAACTCGCGCCTTGGCGCCGCGCTGGCTCATACGCTTGGCGGCTGCAATTGCGCGCTGATGCGCGGCCACGGCTCGACCGTCGTGGGTCCGACCCTGAAGGAAGCCGTCTATCGCGCGGTTTACACGGAGGTGAACGCCCGCCTGCAATCAGAGGCCATGCGTCTGGGCGAACCGACCTTCCTTACAGCCGGCGAGGCGCGCGTCTCGGCCGCCAACATTTCAAGCCAGATCAACAGGGCCTGGGACTTCTGGCGCATGCGCGCCGAAGGCAAGCTCTGACCACCGAACCTTTCGCAAAAGGACCGAACATGAAGCTCTGCCGTTTCAACGATAACCGCCTTGGCCTCGTCGAGGGCGACCACGTCAGCGACGCGACCGAAGCGCTCGACGCGCTGCCGGCCTATCGCTATCCCTTGCCGAACACCGACCAGCTCATCGAAAACCTCGCGATGCTGCGCCCCAGGATTCTCGAAGCCGCCAAGAGCGGCGCGCGGTTTCCGCTCGCGGGTCTCAAGCTTCTGTCGCCGGTCGCCAATCCCGGCAAGGTCGTCGCCGCGCCGGTCAACTATCAGGCGCATTTCGACGAAGCCGAACATGACGAAGGCATCCGGTTCGGCAAGGAGATCGTCAAGATCCAGACCATCGGTCTGTTCCTCAAGGCGACGTCGTCCGTTCAGGGCCCAAGCGCCGGGGTCGTAATCAACCATCCTGATCGCCGCAACGATCACGAGATCGAGCTTGTCGCCGTCATCGGCAAGCCGGCCCGCAACGTCGCGGTCGAGAACGCGCTCGATTATGTCGCGGGCTATTGCATCGGCCTCGACATGACCGTGCGCGGTCCCGAGGAACGCTCCATGCGCAAGTCGATCGACACCTACACGGTCATGGGCCCCTGGCTGACGACGGCGGACGAGATCGGCGACCCCCACAGCCTGAACCTCGTGTTGACCGTCAACGGCCAGCCGCGCCAGAACAACAACACCGCCAACCTCATCGTGAAGGTGCGCGAGCTTATCTCGTGGGCGTCGACCTACTATACGTTGCAGCCGGGCGATCTCTTCATGACCGGCACGCCCGATGGCGTCGGCCCCGTCGTGCCCGGCGACACGATCGACGCGCGCATCGACAAGCTCGGCGCCATACAGGTCAAGGTGCGCGCGGCCTGATCGCAAACAAAACAATAGCGGGAGCGGACGAGATGGCGACGAAAACACTGCCCTTTATCATCGTCGGCGGCGGCATCGGCGGGCTGGCCTGCGCGCTGGCCCTCTCCCGTAAGGGGTTTTCGAGCGTCGTGCTGGAACAGGCGCCGGAATTCGGCGAGATCGGCGCCGGGCTCCAGCTTGGCCCAAACGTGTTCCGCATGTTCGAGAAGCTCGGCATCACCGAAGAGATCAACAAATACGCGGTCTATCCCAAGGGCCTGATGATGCGCGATGTCATCACCTCCGAGGAGGTGACGACGCTGCCGCTGAACGAGGCCTTTCTGGCGCGGTTCAAATATCCCTACGGCGTCATTCACCGCGCCGATCTGCATCGCGTGCTGCTGGAGGAATGCCAGAAGCTGCCAGCCGACATCACGTTGCGCAATGGCTGCAAGGCCGTCGACATCGAGGACAAGGGCGACAAGGTTATCGTGCGTTCGGAAGCTGGCGATGTCTTCGAGGGCGCGGCGCTGGTCGGCGCCGATGGCCTGTGGTCAAGCGTGCGGCAGAAAATCGTTGGCGACGGCAAGCCCAACGTCTCCGGCCACATCACCTATCGGGCCGTGCTGAAGACATCGGACGTGCCGGAGGAATTGCGCTGGCAGATGATGGTCATCTGGGCCGGCGAGAAGACCCACCTCGTGCAGTATCCCGTGCGCGGCGGCGAATTGTTCAACCTCGTCGCGACCTTCCATTCCAACAAGTTCGCCGAGGGCTGGGACAGTTTTGGCGACGCCGCCGAACTGCACGAGCGTTTCGCGGGCTCCTGCGCGCAGGTCAAGACGCTGCTCGGCAAAATCGAGAGCTGGCGCATGTGGGTGCTCTGCGACCGGCCGCCAATCCGCGACTGGACCAAGGGCAATCTGACCCTGCTCGGCGACGCCGCTCACCCCATGCTGCAATATCTCGCGCAGGGCGCGAACATGGCTATCGAGGATTCAGTCTGTCTCGCGAGCAAACTCGCCCATTGCAAGGGCGACTGGAACAGCGCCTTCCTCGCCTATCAGCAGGAGCGCTATCTGCGCACCGCCCGCGTGCAACTGACGGCGCGTCTCTATGGCGAGGCCTATCACGCCTCTGGCGCGACGCGCGATCTGCGCAACGCCGTGCTTGGCGCGCGCACGCAGGAACAGGCCTTTGACTCGATGGCCTGGCTTTACGATCCGCCGCCGATTGGCGATTGATGGAGAGGCGAATGGTGGGTCGCGCGTCCATTGGCCATTCGCAATAAAACAGGGAGGAACGCCAATGACCGTTCAACACGGCGAGGAACCAAGACTTCTGTTTCCCGGCCTTCGCGGTTTCTACGATCGCATGATCCCGCTTTCCTGGGTCTTCGTGCGCTTCGGCGTTGGCTGGGTGCTGCTCGTGCATGGCTACGGCAAGGTGCTTCGCGGCATGGCCCCGCAGGTCAAGGCGCTTGAGGCGGCGACGCCGTTTTTCGGCGCCTGGAACCTCGAACTCGCCTACCTCCTCGTTTTCGTGGAGGGGCTCGGCGGGCTCTGCATTCTGCTCGGTCTGTTCACGCGGTTCTTTGGCGCGGCCAACGCCATCGAGATGGGCTTTTTGACCTGGCTCTACTGGAGCAACGGATTTTCGTGGCTCAACCGCGGCTACGAATACGTGCTGCTGTGGGGTTTCATGTGCCTTGCCATCGCGTTGCGTGGCGGCGGTCCGTATTCGCTGGACCGGGCGATCGGCAAGGAGCTCTGATCGCCCGAACAGCCTCGTATTGCGGGCCCGGGCGCGGGCGTCTATGGTCGCCGGGAACAAAAGGGCGGGAGAGTCGGACTGGCCATCGGGCCGGTCCGGGTAAAGCCCCGGACGATCAAACAAGAACAATTTTCGAGGAGTTTGCGCGATGACAGCTGTCGCGACCGCCGGGGCCAGCGAGGCCAAGCGTTCATTCATGGAAGTCTGGGTGATCACCATTGGTCACGCCCTGACCCACTGGTATCCCGCGACCTTCTATGTCCTCGCGCCAGTCATCGGCGCCGAGCTCGGCCTCAGCTATACGCAGATCGCCTCGGTCATTACCGCGCAGGCCATCGCGAGCGCGCTTTCCAATGTACCCGGCGGCATCATCGTCGATTCCGTCGGACGCAAAGGCCTGCTGATGGCCCTGTCGCTGGCGTGGATCGGCATCCCCTACGTGCTGATGGCCACCACCCACGCCTACTGGATGCTGCTGGCCTGCGCCGTGCTGATCGGCATCGGCAACACGATCTGGCATCCGACCGCGATCCCGACCCTCGCCAACCGCTTTCCCGAACGCAAGGGCCTCGTGGTCTCGATCCATGGCATGGGCGGCAATGTTGGCGACGCGGTCGCGCCCTTCGTGGCCGGCATGTTGCTCAATGGCGTCGTGATCGCCGGAGTCATCAACCTGCCCGGCGTCACCTGGCGTCAGGTGATGATCTTCAACGTCATCCCCGGCTTCTTCATGGCCGTCGCGATCCTCTGGTATCTCGGCAAGATGACGCTGTCCGGCAAGGGCAAGGGCGGCGACAGGAACCTGTCGCTCGGCGAGGTCATGAAGGGCTTTGGCGGACTGCTGCGCAACAAGACGCTGATGATGCTGTCGGTCAGCTCCGCCTTCCGCTCCATGACGCAAAGCTCGCTTCTCGTGTTCATCCCGCTCTACCTGCTGAACGTGATGGGCTATTCCAAGCTCACCATGGGCGCGGCCATGATGGCGTTGCAACTCGCCGGTTTCATCGCTGGCCCCATCGCGGGCTCCATGTCCGACAAGGTCGGCCGCCGCAACATCATGATGACCAGCATGGCGATGACCTGCGTCGTCATTCTGATGATGATTTTCGCGGGCGGGACGCCGCTGTTCGTCTTCTTTGTCGCGTTGCTCGGCTTCTTCCTGTTCGCGATCCGCGCGGTGTTGCAGGCCTGGACTTTGGACGCCACGCCCAAGGGCATGGGCGGCACCGCCATCGGCGTTCTGTTTGGCATTCAGGCCGTGGGACAATCGATCGGGCCACTGATCTGCGGCGTCATCGCCGATCACTACGGCCTGCTCACGACCTTCTATTTCATGGCCTTCACGATCGTCATCGCGAACCTGTTCGTCTTCGCCGTCCCCAAGGAAGAGCCCGTCCGGGCCTGAATCCAAGCCCTGAGCGAATAAGGCTCCGCGCCAGACGCGGGGGTCGCGGCTTTGCGTGGCTTCGCTCCAATGCTAGGAAGATCGCATAATCACTCCGAAGTGAGGCAGGGAGACCGCCATGCAGACCGCCACGGCCGAGAACGTCGCAGCCACGCGCCAGAAATTTTATGATCGCCTGTCGCCCCGCGCCATGGCGCCGCTCTGGGAGGTGCTCAAGGGCCTCGTGCCGGATCAGCCCAAGAGCAAGTTCGCCCCCCACGTCTGGAAATTCGCCGACGCGCGTCCGCTGCTCATGGAGGCCGGCGACCTCCTGACCGCCGAGGAAGCCGAGCGCCGCGTGCTCGTGCTCGAGAACCCCGCGATGCCCGGCGCCTCGCGCATCACCGCGACGATGTATGCGGGCTATCAGCTCATCATGCCCGGCGAAATCGCCCCGGCCCACCGCCACACCGCTTCGGCGCTGCGCATGGTGCTCGAAGGCAACGGCGGCTACACCGCCGTCGCGGGCGAGCGCACGGAAATGAAGCGCGGCGATCTCGTCATCACCCCCGCCATGGCCTGGCATGATCATGGGCAGGAAAACCACAAGCCGGTGATCTGGGTCGATGGCCTCGATCTGCACATGGTCAACTTTTACGAAGCGGCCTTCATGGACCACTTCAACGACAAGTCGCAGATTGTCTCGAAGCCCGAAGGTTTTTCGGAAAGCGAATTCGGCTCTGGCATGGCGCCAATGTCGCATCGCACGCCGTTCGGCCAGACCTCGCCGATCTTCAACTACACCTACGCCAAAAGCCGCCCCGCCCTGATGCAGGTGGCTGGCGCGGGCGAACCGGACGCGCATCTCGCCCATGCCCTGCGCTATATCAACCCGCAGGATGGCGGCTGGGCCATGCCGACGATCGCCACCTGGCTGACGCAATTTCCAAAGGGATTCGAGACCAAGCCGATCCGCGCGACGGACGGTCAGGCAATGGTCGTGATCGAGGGCGAGATTTCGGTCGAACTCGACGGCAAGACCTTCACGGCTGGCGAAAGCGACGTGGTCGCGGTGCCGGCGTGGACATGGAAGAAAGTCCGCGCGTCAAAGGACGCCGTGGTCTTCCAGATGTCCGACCGCGCCGCGCAGGAAAAGCTTGGCATCTTCCGCGAGGAGCGGAAGTAAATCGCGACTTGACAGGCGACGCGGCGGCAATCAATTTCCGCTTGCCAGAAGATCGCGAAGTGCAAACAATCCTCCCATAATAATATGGGAGGATTTTTCATGAGCGGTGCCGCCAAGCGTTCCGACGCGCTGAGCGTTTCGGGCCACCCCCTCTTCAACGATCGCAAGCTGAAACTCGGCACGTTCTCGACGAACCTGTCGGGCGGCTGCGCCATTTCCAAAATTGATGGCGTATTGAAAGCCGATTGGCCCTCGACGCTGCGGCTCGCGCAGCTTGCGGACCAGATGGACTTCGAGGCCCTGGTGCCTGTTGGCCGCTGGAAGGGGTTTGGCGGCGAGACCAATTTCAACGGCGCCGGATTTGAGAGCTTTTCCTGGGCCTCGGCCATCTCCGCCTCGACGAAGAGCTCCGGCGTTTTCGCCACCACTCACGTACCAACCATTCACCCGATCTTCGCGGCCAAGATGGGCACGACCATCGATCACGTCTCCAACGGTCGCTTCGTGATGAACATCGTCACCGGCTGGTTCAAGCCCGAGATCGAAATGTTCGGTCGCGCCCAACTCGATCACGGCGACCGCTACAAAATGGCCGAGGAATGGCTGCATCTCGTCAAGCGCTTGTGGACCGAAGACGCGGAATTCGATCACGACGGCAAGTTCTTCCAGATCAAGGGCGGCTGGTGCCAGCCAAAGCCGATCCACAAACCATATCCGCCGATCATGAATGCCGGTGGCTCGGAAACCGGTCGTCACTACGCGGCCAAGCATTGCGACGTCGCCTTCGTCGTCTTCAACTCTCACGACCCCGACCAGATGCGCAAGCAGGTCGCGGCCTATCGCGATCTCGCGCGCGAGGAATACGGACGCGAGATCAAGGTCTGGAGCTACGCCTATTGCGTGCAGGCGGAAACAGAGAAGGAGGCGCGCGACTTCTACAAATACTACGTCCACGAGAAGGGCGACTGGGTCGCCGCCTCCAATCTGCTCGACACGTTGGGGCTCAACGCGCAGACACTCCCGCCCGAAGCCATCGAGCCGCTGAAGGAGCACTTCATCGCCGGCTGGGGCGGCGTGCCGCTTGTCGGCACGAAGGAGCAAATCGTCGATGGGCTGAAGAACCTGTCCGACATCGGCCTCGACGGTTCGCTGCTGTCATGGCCGCGCTATATCGAGGGCATGGAGGAGTTCCAGCGCGTGACCTACCCGCTCGTCGTGCAGGCCGGGTTGCGATAATTGCGAGGCAGTCACCTCAACTCGTAGGGGATTTGCACCGGTCCCCGCGATTTCCGGATCGCGCCGGTCGTCACGTCATAATAGTTCTGCCAGAAATCGCCGACCCTGTGGCTGCGGAAGATGACGCCCACGGTCGGCTCCGCGCCAGTCGCCTCGACGTGGACCTCATAGGGCCTTACGAAATCGATATAGCCGGGCTCAACGACGCGATCATCAACCCTGTCGAGTTCCGCCCTGACATCGCTCGTCCCGTCGTCCTTGCGGACATAGCGGGTCACGCGCTCGCCGCCGCGCAGCACGCCATAGAGCGTCCAGGTGTGCGCGTGATCGTGAACCGCCGTCACCTCACCGGGTTTTTTCATCAGGGAGTTGAGGACGAAGCCAAAATCCGGATCCTCGTAGAACAGCAGATTCTCAACGTAGCCGCGCGCGGGGTTGTTGCGGAATGGCCAGTCGTGGGAGCGGCGATTGAGCTTGGCGTCGGCCAGCATGTCCTTCAGCATGGGCCGCACAATTTCAAAACGTTTTTCCATGTCCGGTTCGCGCGCGTAGATGGCCCGCACGCCCGCCACGAATGTCCGAACCGCCGGCAATTGCGCCATGCCAATTCCTCCCAGCTTTTACGCCGCGGCCATTTTCGGCTCGGTCAATGACAGAAATGCGTCCTCGATCGAACGTTTGCCGGTCGTCGCCATGAGTTCCGCCGGCGGACAATCCTTCAATATTTTTCCCCGATGCAGCACGATAACGCGATCGGCGTCGTCGACTTCCTCGCATAGGTGCGTCGACCAGAGGACCGCGACGCCGCGCTCCCGCCGCAGCGCCAGCAGCGTCTTGCGCAGATCAACGCGGCTCGCCGGGTCGAGGCCCACGGTTGCCTCGTCCATCAACAGGATTTTGGGTTCGTGCAGCAGCGCGCGCGCGAGTTCGACGCGCCTTCGATTGCCGCCGGAAAGGGTTGCGGCTTTCTTGCGCGCCGCCTCGGTCAGGCCAAGGCGGGCGAGTTCGCGTTCGATGCGCCGGTTGGCCTCCCCCCGCGCGATGCCGTGCAAGCCCGCGTGGAACTGGAGATTGCCGACCACGGTCAGTTCGAGATCGAGGGTCGGTTGTTGAAAGACTATGCCGAGACCGGCGAGCGCCGGCACGGGATCGCGGCTCATGTCGTGGCCCATGACCTCGATGCGGCCGGAGTCCGCGGTGAACAATCCCGACAGCAACTGAAAGAGCGTCGACTTGCCCGCGCCATTGGGGCCCAGAAGGGCGACGAACTCGCCCGCCGCCACGTCGAAACTCACGCCATCGACGGCGCGAACGGGACCGTAGGTGCGCACAACATCGCTCAGACGCAACGCCGGCGCCTCCGCGTGATTGCCGCCCCGGTCAACCATCTTCCCCCCTTGCGCCCTTGCCGCTGATCGAAGGTTAGGCCTACACTCGCGGCCACGCAAGCAAGCGAACAAATGCAAGAGGGAGGGATCGTTGACGCGGTCGGGCATGGGACGGGTCGCGCGCGCATCTGGATCTCTTTGCGCGCTGGCAATGGTCGCCGTCTGGCCCTGCGCGGCGCTCGCGAAAGACACCGGCCTGATTTTCGTCAGCAATGAAAAGACCAACAATATCGTTGTGCTTGACCCCAAGACCCTGAAGATCGTCAAGGACATGAAAGTCTCGCGTCGACCGCGAGACATGCATTTCAACGCCGACCACACCCTGCTCTATGTCGCCTGCGGCGATGACGATGTGATCGATGTCATCGACGTCGCCAGGCTGGACATCATCCGCAAGATTGCGACGGGCTCAAGTCCCGAAACTTTCGCGTTCGACGAGGCGCGCAATCGCCTCTACGTCTCCAACGAAGAGGCGTCCTCGATCTCCGTCATCGATCTCGCGCAGGGCATCACCATTCATGAAGTGCCGACCGGCGCCGAGCCGGAAGGCGTTTTCGTCGATGAAACCGGCAAGAACCTCTACGCCACCTCGGAAGTTGGCGACCTCGTGCATCTCATCGATCCCGAGGCCGGCGCGGTCGTCAACGATGTTGTGGTGGGCACGCGTCCACGACGTTTCGCGGCGACCCCGAATGGCAAGGAATTGTGGGTCACGACGGAAATGTCGGGAGAGGTCTGGATCATCGATCGCGCCAGCTTCACCGCCGCTGGCAAGATCGAGTTCCTGCCGCCCGGCATGCGCAAAACCGACGTCACGCCGGTCGGCATCGCCATGACGCGGGACGGCAAGACCGCCTTTGTCACGCTCGGCCACGCCGGCCATATCGCCTTCGTCGATGTCGCGACCCGCAAGATTCTCGCCTATGTGCTTGTCGGCAAACGGGCCTGGGGCGTCACCCTGTCGAAGGACGAGAAGACGCTGTATGTGGCCAATGGCCTCGGCGACGACATAACTCTCGTCGATGTCGCGAGCAGAAGGGCGACACAATCCGTGCCGGTCGGGCGCATTCCCTGGGGCGTCGTGATCGATGAATAGGATCGCGCTCGCCATCCTCGGCTTCATGGCGTCGCTTCCACTCGCCCGCGCGCAGACGACGACAGCTACATTGCCGCGCGTGCCCATAGCTTTTGTCGAGCTCGATGGCGACGCGCGCTATGAGCCCATTCGCGCCTACGGCCGTTATGTCCTTAAAACGCGCGACCATCCCTACGCCGGCGCCCAGGTCGGCATCGATGACGCGCGAGCCCTTTCGCGCGCCATGGGAGCGGATCATCAGCTTGAGCGCGTCACCGTGAAATCCGCCGATGAAATCGCTGGCGCCATCGTGAAAGCAAACGACGGTGGAACGAACTATTTTCTGATCGACGCGCCCGCCGACGCGTTCAAGGCCATCGCAGGGGCGATCAAGGGGCGCGATCTCCTGCTGTTCAATGTCAGCGCGCCCGAGGACTGGCTGCGCCGAGATCTCTGCGCCGCGGAAATCGTGCATGCGATGCCCAGCCGGGCGCAACTGATGGACGGGCTCGCGCAATTCCTTGTGTCGAAAAAATGGCGGGATTATCTCGTTTTCCGCGGGCCCCGACCCGAGGATATCGAAACGGTCGCGGCCTTCGAACGATCCGCGAAAAAATTCGGCGCTCGCATTGTCGCCACCCGGGATTTCACGCCGGGCACGGACCCGCGCGAACGCGAGAAAAACAATCCGGCGCTGCTCAGCGCGCTCAATCGCGACTGGGACGTGACATTCGTCGCCGATGCGGATTTCGATTTTACCCGCGAGGTTTCCTATCGCACCGTGCGACCGCGACCGGTGGTTGGCGCTATCGACCTTGAACCCGTCGCCTGGCACTGGACGTGGGATCACAATGGCGCGCCGCAGGTCAACACGCGCTTCGCCAGGCTTTCCGGCGGTCGCCACATGGACAGTCCGGATTTCGCGGCGTGGATGGCGGTCAAAATGATCGCCCAGTCTGCCCTGCGGACGAAGTCGATCGACTTCAGAACGCGTCGCGATTTCATTCTTGGCCCTGGCTCCTTTGATGGCGACAAGGGCGAGGCGATGAGCGTTCGCCCGTGGGATCATCAATTGCGGCAGGGCGTTCTGCTGGCCAGTCCCTTCTCCATCGTCGCCAACGCGCCGATGGAGGGGTTTCTGCACCAGCGCGACGTTCTCGACACGCTGGGCGACGACGAACCGGAAACGCCATGCCATCTCAACAGGTAGAATGATGAAGCCGATGCACGTCTGGCGCGCGCTGCGCGCCGTCACAACGAGGGAGGTCGTGAAATTCGCGCAGCAGCGAGGACGGCTTCTGTCGGGCATCGTGCGACCGCTGTTCTGGCTTGTTGTATTCGCGGCGGGATTTCAGAACGTCTTCGGCGTGTCGATCATTCCGCCCTACAAGACCTACATCACCTATCAGACCTATATCGTGCCCGGCCTGCTCGGCATCGTGCTGCTGTTCAACGGCATGCTGTCGTCGCTTTCGATGGTCTATGACCGCGAGATGGGCGTCATGCGCCTGCTGCTGACAGCCCCCCTGCCCCGCTGGATTCTGCTTGCCTGCAAGCTGGTCGCCGGCACGGCGCTCTCGGTCATCCAGTCGTATGTCTTTCTCGGCATCGCGGCGCTCTTCGACGTGAGCTTCGAGTGGACTGGCTACCTCACGGTCTTCCCGGCGCTGGTCGCGGCCGGCCTGATGCTGGGCTCCATGGGCCTGCTTCTGTCGGTCTATATTCGCCAGCTCGAGAATTTCGCCGGCGCAATGAATTTCGTGATTTTCCCGATGTTCTTCACCTCGTCCGCGCTCTATCCCCTGTGGAAACTGCGCGAGGGCGGCGCGGAACTCGTTTATCTCGCGGCCGTCATCAACCCGTTCACCCACGCGGTCGAACTCTGCCGCTTCGCGCTTTATGGCATGTTCGACTGGGTCGGGGCGGCGGTTGTCGTCGGTTGCACGATCGTGTTCTTCGTCGCCGCGACGTTCGGCTACGACCCCCAGAGCGGCATGATCCGGCGCGCCCGCGGCCCCGCGGCGGCCGCGGGATAGCGCGTCGAATTATTCGTGCTCGGTTCCATCGGGCATGAGCGCGCCCTTGAAGATCGCGCCTTCGAGCTTCGCGCCATCCAGGTTGACCCGCGTCAGCCGCGCGCCCGAAAAATCCGCGCCGGTCAGATCGGCGCCGCCGAGGTCGGCGTCGTAGAGATCGGCGTCGTTGAATTTCGCCCCGGCGCATTTCGCCTCGCGCAATTGCGCCGCGACAAGGCCGCTGTCGTGAAAATCCGCGCCAGTGAAATCGCCGCGCCGCAATGACGCTCCGTTGAGGTTGACGTTGGAGAAGTCAGCCCCGCGCGCGCTCGCATCATCAAGGCGCGCGTCATTCAGCACGGCGTCCGCGGCTCTGACACGGTCGAGCCAGGCGCGAACAAGTCGCGCCTTGCCCATTTTGGCTCCCGTCAGATCAGCGCCGGTCAAATCGGCAAGACCAAGGTCAGCCTCGTAGAACATGGCGTCATGTGCCGTGGCGCCGGTGAGAATCGTGTTTTTGAGATCTGTCTTGTTGAGATTGGCACCGGTCAGGTTCGCGCCGCTGAACCTCGCGCCCGCCAGTTTCGCGCGATGAAACACCACCGCGTGGAGATCCGCGCCAGAAAGATCGGCGCCCGCGAGATTTCGACCCTTGAAGCGCCTGTCCGCGAGTTGGCAATTCGGGCAGTTTTTCGCTCCAGCAATAAAGTCGGCGACCGGGTCAGCGCGCGCGAATCCGGCGCCGGGCCCCAAAGCGGCCATGATCGCAAAAATGACAGTCCGGTTGGACACGGCGTTTTCCCCGCCGCAAGCCTAGTCGATCGCGCCGATCGCGCAAGCATGGTCCGTGATTGAGAGCGTAATAGCGATCGGCTAGGCTGTTACCGGGGGGAGGAAGCATCATGTGGCGACTGATCGCATTCGCGCTTGGACTAGCCGGCCCAGCGACCCTCGCGATGGCCCAGACGAATTTGCCGGTGGCGCGGACGGAAATCTGGGACCTAGCGCTCGGCGCGAACATGGACACACAACCGACGGATTTCGTCGACTTCGCTTGCGGCAACGGCGGTGGTCCGCCGTCGCTCCCGCTCGGCGGCTGGGCGGACTTCAAGCGCTGCAAGCCCGAGGCGTCCGGCCTGCGCGAAGTCTATTTCCGCTACGACGACGAACTCGAATATTGGGCGCGCGCCAACAACCTGCCGGGAGAAATCGACCGCTACGGCGGCACCAAGACCTATGGATTTCCGATCGTCACGTCGGCGCTCATAGCCGAGGATGGCGTTCTGCGAGGCCTGCGCATCGTCAGCGACCCGCGCTACGACGCAAACCGTGACGAGGCCTATCTCCTCAAGAATTTCCTGTCGGCGCGCTTTGGCCGGGAGAACTGGATCTGCCAGGATCTGCCGCCCGATGAAGGCGAGACGGCCGTCGATGGTCTCTTCATCAAGCAGCGGTGCGCCAAGGATCTGGACGACGGCAAAACCGCGACCATGCTCGTGCGCCATCTGCGCAAGGCCGGGCAGGCGCGGGTGGATCCGCGCAGCGGCAAGACCACGGTCAACCAGTTCGAGAGCCTTGTGCGCTTCGAGATCGTGATGAAATGACGGCGGGCGCCGCCTATTTGCCCACGAAATTCGCCAGAATGTAA
>CAISJZ010000313.1 GCA_903885755.1 uncultured Hyphomicrobiales bacterium
CCAGAGGCCGGGTGTTGCGCTTCAAATTTGAGACCGCCAACTCAATTGCGCGAAGGTCATCACCCCCCCGCCCCAGTTGACGCCACATTCGATTACGTCTCCCTGGACGTTGAGCGCCAGCCGAAAAATATCGCTCAGGCATAAAAATCGGGTCAGTGACTGGCGTGGGACATAGGACGCGAAGTTCTCCAGCTTTTCCACCCATGATCCACCGGCGTGGGAAAAAAAATCATCGAGCGCGGCGCGCGATCCAATCTCGGATGCCGTGCTGCGGCCAGCCTGTCGAAACCGGGAGGGGTCCTTATCCATGGTCATCTTTCCTGCCCCGCGACTTCAGCTTCGCGTCTCGATGCCGCGTCATGGCCGGGGTAGTCGACATAAAAAACATTTGTGCGATCGCCGGTCGGAAAGCCTTGGCGCCTGTGGTCTGGATCGCTGAGATCGGTGATTCTCAATTGGGCGGACCATCGAATCTGGTTAGATAGGTTGGGCGTGCTCCGATGCAGAAGCATCTGTTTGAATACCACCACATCGCCACGTCGGGCCTCAACAGCCACGGGTTTCAAGTCGCCATTCCAATCCAGACTGATATCACGTTGTAACATGGGTACGTAAGGCTCGATGATTTTCTTGCTCGTTCGTTTGAACGGATAAAGGCCACGATGATGGCTACCGGGCGCCACTTCAATGGTGCCATGCCGCAAGTCGACATCCTGAAATGGAACCCAGACAGTAACGGCGTTCGCCGAGCCCAGCAGATAGACGGTGTCTTGATGCCAGGCAAACAAGTGACGCGCGTCATGCGGTTTATCAAGACGCATATTGCAACAGCCCATGAGCGAGGGATGCTGGATGCCCAACCTCTGGCAAAGCCGCAGTACATCCGGACTGCCCGACATGCGCGCCAGGCCGGGCAAATACTTGAGCCGATCGTAAAGAAGAGATTGCTTCGCGGGGGAAAGTGAATACTTTTCATAATCCGTGGAAGAAAACTCGGGACCAACGATCAGCTTTCCCAGGGCGTCAATCTGGGCCTGCAAGCCATCGAGTTCGCCATTATTCCAGAAGTCGCGAAGGATAATGTATCCATCCTCTTCAAATGACTGATCAACCGCGCGCATCGCCAGTCCTTTCGTTAAGCTCGCCGGCGTAAAAAGCCTTCAGGCGCCACGGTTACCATCAACTTGTGTTGCATGGCGAGATCTGGCTCAAAGTCGACGTGGCTCGCCAACCATTGACGCACCGCGGTTTTCGGATTGTTTCCCACATTCCAAGGCCTGTCGCTGAAAAAATCGCGCGGCATGTCCTCGACGAACGTATCGAAAACAACGCAATAGCTGCCCGGCGTCACCATCGGCGCGTACGCGTCCAATTCGGCCATCACGTGATCGTGGGTATGCATTGAGTCCAGAAAGACCAAAACCGTTTTGGCGCTTTCCGCCAAATCCCGCACCTGTTTTATTACGAGCGGGTCTATCGACGAGCCCTGTACCAGGCGAATTCGGCTTGCCATCGGATGCGCTTCAATTGCCGCGCGATTATGCGCCCGGATATCGATATCAATTCCGATGACGCGGCGCGCCGACCTCTTGGGGTCGAGTAACTGGCCGGCCTCGATTGCATCGCTCATGTCCAAAAGGGCCAAAATCGACGCCGAGAGCACCAACGAACCACCATGCGCGACACCGGTCTCGATCACCACGTCGGGGCGGACCTGCATGATAAGTTCCTGCATGGCGACCATGTCTTGCGGATACTGAATGATTGGGCGACCCATCCAGTCAAAATTGTAAACGTATTTTCGCTGCATCGATGCCCGCAACCAGTCGCGGGACAACTCCACGAACGCGGCGTCCTCGGCATATGTGGCGACGCGGTCATGGCGTTCCATATTGAACTGTTCAACGGGATGCATGATGGGGATCCAAAAATTCCGGCCAGAATTGAAGCCGCCTCAACTACTTCGTCATCGCCTCGGTCATTGCGCCAGAACCTAGGAGTCGGCATCTGGGCTCGCAGCCGTCGACGCGGTTCGCGATGCAAACTCTTCACGGCATGATTGAAGCACGTCACAAGACGGCATTTGAAACTCCCTTGTAATCCGTTCCACGTGAATCGGCAATTGTGGCTGGAACTCGGCGCCTTCCTGAACCGTCCAGTCGCAACCGACGACGGATGCAAGCAACTCGGTCCATTGTTGGTGTGTGATCTGGACGCCTCTGGCAAGATTGTAGATCTTATGCCGACTTCCCAGGGCCAGTTGGTGAAGTAGCTGGACGACATCCGAAACGTGAATATAGTCCTTGGCGGACCGTGGATCGCTTCGCAAGACAATCCGGCCGCGACGCGCGTCATCGAGAAGACTGTAAACGAAACTGTCGGGATTGCCATTCTCCCCGCCAACCACATTGGACAGCCGGGCGACCGCGCAGGGGTGACCGCTCTGCAACGCGAGGCTCTCGCCCATCAGTTTCGATAGCTTGTAAAGATCGTCGCCCTTGCCTGGCTGGACACACAATTCCTGATCTTCAAATGTGTCGGCCGCTCCCAGATAAACTCGCGTGCTGGATAGATAGATAAGTCGGCTGAATCGTCCATTTCGTAGAACATCTGTCAGCAATCCGACGTGTGCCTCAACCGTCTCGTACGGCCGTGTCCGGAAGTCCGCCGTTAAACCGACGCAATAAAAAACGACTCCCAGATCGTCTTTCAGATACGTCTTGTCTCCACGGCCGGGAACGCGACAATCCCAGCCGTGCCGCGCCAGATGCTTGACGAGGTTCCGACCGACATACCCGCCGCCGCCCATTACCGTGCAAACGGTCATGTCCGTGTACCCAATTGCCGCGGCGGTTGGCCCGCCCACACGGTGTAGGCGGGAATCTCTCCGCGCACGACCGACCCGGCTCCGATCACGCATCCCTTGCGAAGAATAGCTCCGTCCAGAAACACGCAATTCGCGCCGATCCACACGTCATCCTCCACGACGATTCCACCCCGGCTGGGGAGAAATCCCTGTTCGCGGATAAGGCGGGAACGGTCGTGGTAGGCGTGGTTGGCCGGCGCGAATGTGCAATTGGCGGCGATGGCGACGTTGTCGCCGATCAGAATGCCATGGCCTGTGTAAAACACGCAGCCGGAGTTGATGGCGACGTTGTTTCCAATGCACACGTCGCCCACGCCGCCCGCTGGCTTGATTTTGACAAAACTATCGATGGTCGAGCCAGCCCCCACGATGATACGCGAGCCCCGAACCGAATCCTCAATGTCCGCCAATTCCGAGATACGGGCGGTGCTATCAATCTGAATCATGGCTCCGCCATCGCTACAATAAGCTATTGGTTCAACATCCCTTGATGGATGCATTTCGCCTTGGAACCTGCCCCAACCGGCGACTTCTCGCAAGCGCGCGGGGACAAAAGGTTGACGGCGCAAACCGCGAATATTCCAATGCCGTCCAACGATCGAAACCGGTCCAATCAACGCCGATGCGCCCATCCAAGCCTATCGATGCCCGCTGACGCCCAACGCAAGCTTGATCCTTGATCGCGTCAGCTTGCGCCACCGGTAAACTCGTTTGCCCACGAGAAGCCACAGTATGCAATTCCACGGCGCCCGGGCGATGATGCCCGGTGCGCGGACGGCCACATCCGCGCGAATTCTTGTGAAAAACAGCCGCCTGAGGTCGGCCAGCTTGTCGAGATCAGCCGCCCGCCGGGCGCGACTGATCCTGGGGCGAGTCGGTTTGATGATTTGCCGAAAGGCCGTCTCGTTCGTGCCCACGACTCGACCATCAAAAAGAAACGCGAAGAGCATGACATGATCCCAAGCCCACTCGTTGGCGTAGGCGGGTTCGACTTCCCTCATACGAGCCAACAGCTGTTCGCGCCTGAATAAGCCGTATATCCAGCTTGCATGGGCGTGAAACAAAAGGCGCAGTCTTTCGAATCCGCCGATTGGCCGGGGAAAGGCGTTGAAACGGGTTTCGCGGGTTCGATCGCGCCCGATTCTGCTTGAAACAACTCTCCCGACGGCGAGATCCGCGTCCGGAGTCTGGTCGAGAAGCGCGACGAGCTTCAAAATGAAGTCGGGATCGCTGCGGTCGTCGCAGGCCTTCCACATGAAATAGGGAGATTTGGCGGCGGCCAGAACATCCTGAAAATTGCGCAGGGCGCCCTTGTTTTCGGGTTGGCGGAAATAATGAAACCGCGAATCCCGAGCGACAAAATCACGGGCCACGTCAGCAGTCGCGTCGGTCGACGCATTGTCGAAGACAAGCACCTCGATATCCGCGAAGGGCTGGGTCCGCAATTCCTCGAGTGAGCCGGCTAGAAATTCCGCTTCGTTATGGACTGGAACTCCGATCGTGAGGCGCGCCATGAATCGGCCCTGCTTTCCCCGTTCAAGCGATTGTGAGCGAGTCGGTTGATTCCCGCGCGGGAATCCAGAGCCCTATTATACTTCCGTTTACCATATACCCAAGCAAGTCCCGCGCGCGCTCCGGACGAACAAGGCGACAGCCTGAACGATCGCGCCTTTGCAATTCGTAAAACTGTTCCTTGTATTGAAAAGGACTGTTCGTCGGCAGGCGTCGACGCAAGGGGAACCAGACATGCGCGAAACCCGCAAGGTCGAGCGCGCCCGAGCGATTCTCGGCGCGCATATCATCTTCAACAACCGTAATTCGACCATCGATTGCCAGATTCGCAATATTTCGCGGGTCGGAGCCAAGCTGGTCCTGAGCAGCTCGGTCACGCTGCCCGAGGAATTCGATATCGACGTTCCGCAAAAGGGCAAAACCTACCGCGCCCGTCTGTGCTGGCGCGACGAGGACAGCGCCGGGATCGAGTTCGTGCTGGACGCGACCGAGGCGAACGCCGAAGCCGATCACAAGCTGCGCGTCGCCCAGCTCGAAACCGAAAACAACGCGCTTCGGCTGCGGGTTATGGAACTGACCCAGAAGCTTGAGGCCGCGATGACCGCGGCCGAGACGCGCGTGGATAGCGAGCGCGCCGCCTGACTTCCCGGGGCGACGCGCCAGTTTGACGTGATATAGGCTGGGGTATGACCAGCCCATTCAAACTATCCGCCAACATCTCCATGCTGTTCGTGGACCTCCCCTTTCTCGATCGCATCGACGCGGCGGCCGACGCCGGCTTTTCGGCGGTCGAATGCCAGTTCCCCTATGCGGTTGCCGCCGACGAGATCGCCGATCGCCTCGCAGCCCGCGGCCTCGTCATGAATTCGATCAATACGCCGCTCGGCGATGTCTCCGCGGGCGAATTCGGCTTCGCCGCCCTTCCCAAGCGGCGGTCCGAGTTCCGAGCCGGTTTTGACAGGGCGATGGATTACGCCACCCGGCTGAAGGTCGCGACGATTCATTGCATGTCGGGGGTTCCGGCGCCCGAGGCCAGAACAGCCGCCCGGCAAACCTTCCTCGACAATATGCAATGGGCCGCGCTGATTGCCCGCACCACGGGCGTCGATCTCGTTATCGAGCCACTGAACGGTCGGGACAGGCCGGGATATTTCGTCTCGCGCTCGGACGGTGTCGCCAACCTGCTGCGCGACCTTGACGAGCCCAATGTCAAGCTTCTGTTTGATATCTACCATATCCAGATCATGGAAGGCGACATCCTCCGCCGCATGGAAAAGCATTGGCCAATCATTGGCCACGTGCAGATCGCCTCCGTGCCGAACCGCCGGGAGCCCGACGAGGGCGAGGTGGCCTATCCCGCCATTCTCGCCGAACTGGCCGAACGCGGCTGGGGCCGGTTTGTGGGAGCCGAATACAACCCACGCGGAAAAACCCTGGACGGGCTCGGATGGGCCATGCCGTGGCTGGCGCCATCGCGGAAGTCATGACCGGCATCGACCGGCCAGCCGACTTCATCCGCGCGAACACCCGGCTCGTGGCCGTCCCGCACGCCCCGGAAATTCGCCTGCATGTCGCCGACGAGGCGACTGCATTGTGGAGCAAGACGGAGGAGGAACTTGGCGAGATGGGCCTGCCGCCGCCCTTCTGGGCCTTCGCCTGGGCGGGCGGTCAGGCGCTGGCGCGCTATATCCTCGATCATCCCGAAATCGTTCGCGGCAAACGCGTGCTCGACGTCGCCTCGGGCTCCGGCCTTGTCGCCATCGCGGCTTCAAAGGCTGGCGCCGCGAGCGTCGAGGCCAGCGAGATCGACAATTACGCCATAGCGGCCATCGGCCTAAACGCGGAAACAAATGGCGTCGGGATCGTTGCTCGCGCGGAAAACCTGATCGGGCGCGACGAGGGTTGGGACGTTGTTTTCGCCGGCGACGTGTCCTATGAGCGCGACATGGCCGCAGCCATGACCAACTGGCTGGAAGTCCTCGCCCGGCGCGGCGCGTTCGTGCTGATCGGCGATCCCGGCCGGAGCTACCTTGCCCGCGACAGGCTCGTGACCGTCGCGGAATACCGGATCGCCGTGAACCGCTCGCTGGAGGACATGGAAATCAAGCGCACGAATGTCTGGCGCTTCGCGATCGGCGAGGATCGATAGCCAAACAAAAGGCCGGCGCGAGCCGGCCCTGTCGTCGCCGAACGGCCAAAACCGCTCAGTCCTCGGCGGATTTGATCTTCAGGACCTGCCGGCCCTTGTACATGCCGGTCTTCAGATCGACGTGGTGGGGACGGCGCAATTCGCCGGAATCCTTGTCTTCCACGTAGGTCGGGGCCTTCAGCGCGTCGGCCGAACGGCGCATGCCGCGGCGGCTGGGCGAAGTCTTGCGTCTCGGAACTGCCATGTCTCTTCTCCAGATCGGGGGCGGACGTGCCCACGGATCGGGCTGCCGGCTAAATCGAAGCTGGGCAGATACACCGAAACCGCGGCAAAGGCCAGTGGCGAATCTCGATCGGACGCTGTCTTGACCGGACCTCCGGCGTGAGGCAAGCGGGAAAGACTTGCCCGCTTTCCCGGGATCTCGCTTCTCCCACCCCCTTTTCCGCGCCAGGACTATCTCATGCAGCCGCCCCGCGCCTTTCACCGGCATACCATGATCCGCAATGTGATCGCTCGGCCACGTTTGTTCATCTGCGCGGCCATTGGCCTCCTGATACTGGCGGCCATGCCCCCGGCCTGGCATTTCACCACGCGACTTCTGATTGCCTGGAATGTCGGCGCGGTGATCTACATCGCCGCCTCTCTCGTGATGATGGCGCGTTCGACCGCCCATACAATTCGCCAGACGGCGATATTGACCGACGAGGGGCGCTTCGTGGTTCTGATCCTCGCCTGTCTCGCGGCCACGGCCTCCTTCGCGGCGATCTTCATGCAACTGGCCGTCGTGAAGGACGCGCATGGTCTGCTGCGCGCCGGCCATCTCGCGCTCGCCGCGGTCACTGTCGTCAGCGCCTGGACCTTCACGCACATCATGTTCGCGCAACACTACGCGCACGAATTTTTCATCGAACGCGTCTCCGAAAAGGATCTCGCCGAGGAATACCGCGGCGGACTGCGCTTTCCCGGCGGGCAGAAGCCCGATTTCTTCGATTTTCTCTATTTTTCCTTCATCATCGGCGTCGCCTCCCAGACCGCCGATATAGAAATCTCCTCGCGGCCCATGCGCCGGGTGTCGCTGGTCCATTCGCTGCTGTCGTTCGTCTTCAACACCATCATCGTGGCCCTGACGATCAACATCGCCTCGGGACTGGTGGGCTCCTGAGACGCGCTGGGGCCTACCAGCGCGAAATCACCGGCATGATCTCGGTCTGGAACAGCCGCAGGGATCGTAGTCCGTCCGAGAGCGAGAGGTTGCCGAACATCATGTAGGCGAGGATGTAATTCGTGCCGAGTACATCGGCCTGCGAGCGCAGGGCCTTGAGCGCGGTCTCGGGCGTTCCCACGATGTAGGTGCCCTCCTCGATCATGCCTTCGAGCGTCGCCGCGCGGGGGACATTCAAACGCGAAGCGAATTCGGTCTGCCCGTGCTTAGTCCGCAAGTGATTGAGCGCGGTCAGATGATGCGCGGCCGCCGGCCGCGCGATCCGCATGGCGTCGGCGTCCGTGTCGGCCAGAACGATGTTGCGCAACGCGCCGATTGCCGCGCCGCCGGAAAACTCGGCCTTCGGCTGTTCCGCGCCGCCGCGTCTGGCGAGCGCCGCCTTGAAGGCCTCGATGTTGCCCCTGGCGAAATCCGTCGGCCCGTTGGCGGTGAAATGCATGCCCTGTTCGCCGGCCCAGGTCGCGCCGATCGTGTTGGACGAGCCATACCAGAAGGCCGGCCACGGCTTTTGCGCGGGATGCAGTTCCACCGGCACATCACGATAGGTGTAATAGGGGCCCTCGTAATTCAGCGTATCCGCGGTCATGCCCGCGCGGATGCACTTGTAGGCGTCAATGAACATGTCGCGCGATTTCGAGTGATCGACGTTGTGATAACCGAGCTCGAATGGCGAGACGCCACGACCCACGCCAACCTCGAGGCGGCCATGGCTGAGATGATCGAGCATGGCGATCTCCTCCATCATCCGCAGCGGCGAATAGAGCGTCAGGAGATAGCACAGCGGCCCGAGCCGAATGGTCTTTGTCTGGCGCGCCAGCGCGGCGAGAAACAGGCTCGGCGAGGGCGCCATATTGACCGGCGAGGCGTGATGCTCGGCGATATGGACGCCCCAGAAGCCCGCCTCTTCAGCGGCTGAATAGAATTCCAGCCGCTCGTCGAACAGACGCGACAGCGGCCCGTCGGCGCGGCCAATATGGTCGAACAATCCCGCTTTCATGTTTCCCCTTTTTCGAATCCGTTTGATGTGTCCCGCAACTTAGCCAAAAGTCCGGCGATTCCAAACGGGCGATGTGAACGATCGCGCTTTGCGCGCGCGAGCCTTCATGTCACACTCCACTTATGGCGCTCGATGTCGTTGATCTCCGCTCCTTCTACGCCACGCCGCTCGGCCGGGTCGCCCGCCGCTTCGTCGGGCGGATGGTGCGTGACCGATGGCCGTCATGCGCGGGATTTTCCATCCTTGGCATCGGCTACGCGACGCCCTATCTCGGCTGGTTTCGCGACGAGGCGGTGCGTGTGCTTGCCTTCATGCCCGCGGAACAGGGCGTCGTGAACTGGCCCGAGCAGGATGTCTCCTCGTCCGCGCTCGTCGACGCCACGATGATGCCCTTGCCCGACGGCTGCATTGATCGGGTCATCATCATTCACGCATTGGAAGTCTGCCAGGCGCCAAGCGAATTGCTTGCCGAGGTCTGGCGCATCCTGACCCCGGGCGGGCGAATGCTTCTCGTCGCGCCCAATCGCCGCGGCCTGTGGTCGCGGCGGGAATCGACGCCCTTTGGCCAGGGCCAACCCTATTCGCGCGGACAATTGCGCGATCTCCTGCGCGAGGCCCTGTTCTCACCCACGTTCGAGGCCGAGGCGCTTTACGTGCCGCCGTTCGAGCGGCCCCTGTTCCTGCGGGCGGCCGCCGCGTTCGAGCGCATCGGCGGAAGGTTCGCCCTGCCCGGCGGCGGCGTCCATGTCATTGAGGCGACCAAGCAGCTTTACCGATTGGTCGGCGCGCGCAAGACGGCGCGGCGCGCGCTGCCTCAGCTCGAACAGGCCCTCTCGCCCACACCCACGGGGCGCCTGTCGTCCCGCGGCTGATCCAGATCAGGCGGCACGGTAAAATGGCCTGTCGCCCGCGATCGTCGAGCGATGCATGCGCCGGACATCCGGATATTCATATCCGCCGCCCGCCATGTGGTTGAGGCAGGAATTATCCCAGAACACCAGATCGCCATCCCGCCACTTGTGCGTGTATTGCCAGATGGGATTCGAAAACATGAAACGGAACAGTTCGTCGAGCAGTGGCTGCGCTTGCGCGTCATCCATTCCCTCGATCCCGATTGTAAAGCGCGGCGAGATATAGAGCGCCTGCCGGCCCGTTTCCGGTTGCGTGCGCACCATCGGCTGGGCGACCGGTTTGGTCTCCTTTTCGCGCTGTTTGTAATATTCCGCGGCGCCCGCGCGCTCGGTCGAGACCGCGACGCGCGGATTAAGAGTCTTGGAGACGTGGTGGATGGCGTTGAGCCCCGCGACGCGCTTTTTCAGGTCCTCTGGCATGGCGTCATATACCGCCCGCATGTCGATGAAATGCGTGTCGCCGCCCTTGGCTGGGTTCTTGACCGAATGCAGCATGGTGATCCGGCACGGTTCGCTCAGATGGGAAGAATCCGAGTGCCAGAAATCGCCGGCGTCGACGATGCCGATCTGCGATCCATCCGGACGCCGATCATTCGAGAGGATCAGAACGTCGGTGTCATCGGGATGGCAAAAGGCGCTGCGATCCTGCGCCTCGAGTAGGCCCCATTGCCGCGCGAAGGCGCCCTGCTCGCGCGCGCCCAGGATCTGATCGCGAATGCAGACCACGGGATGTTCAAGAAACAGTTGCTTCAACCGCGCGAGATCCTCCGGCGGGGTTGGCTTTCCGCAATCAAGACCCGTGACTTCCGCCACCATGGGCGACACGAAATTGGCCAAGAAGCCCAAGGTTTCCTCCCGAGATGATTTTCGGTGCAAGGGTGAAGCGACGCCCTTGCGCTGTCAATGCCGCGCGGCAGCGCGCCATTGTGCGCCGGCCTCCGCGCGGGATAGTCTGCGAGCGCTCAATTCGGGGGGAAGAACATGATCCTTGGCCGGACTGTCCGCGCCGCTTTCATCATCGGCGCGACGTTCGCCGCCACAAGCGCGTCGGCTCAGGCGCCGGACGCATTTTTTCGCGGCAAGACCGTGTCGATCTACATCGGTTTTGGCGGTGGCGGCTCCTATGACTTCTACGGCCATTTGATCGCCCGCCACATGGGCAAGCACATGCCGGGAAACCCGAATGTGGTTGCGCAAACCATGCCTGGAGCCGGCAGCTTCAAGCTCGCGAACTGGCTAACATCGCTCGCGCCACGGGACGGCACGGCGATCGGGATCGTTTCGCAGGCGATCGGCCTCGAGGAGGCGCTGGGCTCGCCGGGCATCCAATACCACGCCTCCGATTTTAACTGGATCGGTCGCGCCACTTCCGTCATCGAGATCATGATGACCCTGCGGAATGCGCGCGCGAAAACCATCGCGGACGCAATCGATCATGAAGTTCTGATCGGCGGAACCGGACCGGGTTCTCCGTCGGAAGGCTATCCCAAGCTTCTCAACGCCGGCGCCGGCACGAAATTCCGCATCGTCGCGGGCTACCCCGCCTCCGCCGAGGTCCTGCTCGCCATGGAAAAGGGCGAGGTTGACGCGGGCTATACGTCCTACGGCTCCCTGCGGGCCTATCATCAGGACTGGATCGACTCAAAATCCGTCAATCTGCTCGTGCAGGGCACGGTCGCGCGCACAAGGGAATTGCCGGATACCCCCGCCGTCGGCGAACTCGGCAATTCGAGCGAAGATCGCGCCATGCTGCAACTCTACGCCTCGACCGCCGATATTGGTCGCTCCTTCATCGCACCGCCCGGCGTGCCCGCCGACCGCGTCACCATGCTTCGCTCGGCGTTCGACGCCACGATGGCCGACCCGGAGTTTCGCGCCGAGGTCGAAAGGGCCAGGGCCGAATTCCAGCCGGCCAGCGGCGGTGAGGTTCAGGAGATTGTTCGGAAAAACGCCAATCCGCCCGCGGCGATGATAGCGCGGATGAAGAAGCTGCTGCGCGGCGAATAGCGCCGCGTCACCAGAGCGCGCGCTTGCGGCGCGCTTTTTCGACCCAGTCCTGCGCGGTCACAAGCGCGGACAGTTCGTCCCGTGCGCCGGGAATATAGGCGTCGAAGGCGCTCCAGAACTGTTGGCGGAATGCATCGCGCTCCATCAGGATTTCATGCCGCGCATAGGGAATGACGAGGTGCCGACCGGCCTTCAGCCGGGTCGAGAACATTTCGACCGCGCGGGCGTCCACGACCCGATCATCGCCCGCGGCGAAAACCAGCGCCGGAGTCAGGATGCGGCGCGGATATTCGGGGTCGGCGAATTGCGCCATGAGGCGGAAGGCCGCGTTGAGCCAGCCGATTGTGGGGTCGCCGATCGCGAGACTTGGCGCCGCCGCGACGATGTTGGCGTTGCGACGGAAACGCCCTTCGTCCGACGTCAGGCGGTTGCCTTCGAACGGGCGCGTCAGCGCGGACGTTCCGCCGCCGCCGGGCACATACGCGCCGCCGAAACCGATTGTATCCAGCGTCTCGGCCAGCAGTCGCGATGCGCGCGGAAATTTCAATCCATGCACGTCAACAAGTGGCGCGATGAGCGCCAGCCGCTCGAAGGGCGATCGGCCCGCGCGCGCTTGCGCGAGAAGCACGGACGCTCCCATGGAATGACCAAGGGAAAACCAGGGCCTTGGGCAGAACGGATCAAGCGCCTGTTCCACGATGGCGTCGAGATCCCGCTCATAGAGGGAAAAGTCGTCGATATGACCCTTGCGGGAATTATCGAGTTCCCGGCCCGACAGGCCCTGCCCGCGCCAGTCGAAGACGACGACCGCAAGCCGCCGGGACAGCAACTCGCCAACGGTTTCAAAATATTTCTCGATGAACTCGGCCCGGCCAGTGCAGATCAGAACCGTGCCCAGCGCGTCCGCCTCGGGATGCCAGCGCGAGACGCGCAGGCGCATGCCATCGACCGCCCGCAGCGTCGTCGTGACGCCGCCGGGCGGAACCGGATTGTCTGGCGTAACAATGAGGTCCATGGGTGTCGCCGCTCCGCGAACACGGCTCTAACACGAGCGGTGGACCAACGGAAACATCAGCCCCCGTAATTCGTGGCGAGGTAATCGGCGATGACCTTCTCGTCCGCCTCGCTGATCGCCCCGCCGAAAGCCGCGACCATTCTGAATTTGGAATGGAGACCCCTTGCAAGGCGCGCGGCCGGTTCCCACCTACCTCCTGCGCGGGCCAAACCGGACGCGCTTTTGGCGGCGCCCAGCCATGGGGCCGGGCGTCGTGTCGCTTCTCAGGAGGACATACCATGCGTACTTACGATCTCTCTCCCCTTTACCGTTCGACCGTCGGATTTGACCGGCTGTTTTCGCTTTTTGATCAGGTCGCCGGCGCCGACGCCGCGCCGACTTATCCCCCATACAACATCGAGCGCACGGGCGAGAACGCCTATCGCATCACCCTCGCCGTCGCCGGATTCGACGAATCCGAACTGACGATCGAGACGAAGGAGAACGCGCTCCTGATCAAGGGCCTGCGCGAGTCGAAGGACGCCAGCGCGACGCCGAAGAACGAGGTTCTGTATCAGGGCATCGCCGCACGCGCGTTCGAACGCCGCTTCCAGCTCGCCGACCACGTACAAGTCACCGGCGCGAGCCTGCGCAACGGTCTGCTGCACGTTGATCTCGTCCGGGAAATTCCCGAGGCGCAAAAGCCGCGTCGCATCGAGATCGGCGCACCGCGCGTCGTCGAGGCGACGACACGTCAGGCCGCGTAATTCAAGCCTGAATGAATCGGAAAGGGCGTCCGTCAGGACGCCCTTTTCGTCGCCGGAATTCCAGAATCAATCTAGCGGATTGATTGGTACGCCATTGGCGTAGCCGGCTTTAGGAGCCGTCGGCGCCGACTTGGGAGCCGCGGCAACCGGCGCGGCGGACTTTGGCGCCTCCGCCGGGGTCGCGGCGACTACGGGCTGGTCAACCCTGGCGGGCGCCGAAGAGGCGCTTGGGCTGGCGGGCGCTGACACCGAGGCCGCGGGAGCGGCGGGGCTCTCGGCAGGCGACCTGGCGGATGGAACGGCGCGGGCGACCGTTCTCGGCTTTTGTCGCGGCGGACTGGTTCGCGCCTGTGGTTGGGCCGGCGGCGGTGGAGCAACCGCGCCATTGCCGAAAAACCCGGTGCTCGGACCCTGAATGACATTCGGCTCGCCAAATCCATCCGACCGCGTGGCGAAGCGCTGATGTTCCGGCTCGGCGGTCACGAAGCGCTGCAGGACGGAGCCAGTGTAGGGATCAATCACGAGCCGCATGCGTCGCCGATCAGGGCTCATGGCGTCGGCGATAACCACATCGCCGTTCAGCCGCAATGGACCAAGCAGGCGATAGCCCTGACGCGTCAGCCCGCGCTCGACCATGCGCGGCGGCGGCGCGGGTTGCGCCTCGCGAAACGTGTGGAACCCGAAATCGAAGAATTGCGCGCGCGCCGGCGCGCTCCACGCCAACCCGGCAAACGTCGCGAGGGCGACAAGCCCCAGACGGCGCGATCCCGACAAACTCATGGCCCACTCCCGAACCGCCCGCCAGCGGCGGGTCTCTCGATCATTCGATCTTACATCGCCGATTGCGGCGAGGTTGAGACGGCGATCCTAACCCGCGGCGCGGGCAATTGCGATGAACTGGTCGACCTCATCCTCGGTCGTGGTGAACGCCGTCACCAGCCGCAACTGGATTTCATCCGCCGCCAGGCCATCGACCTCGTCCAGCCCGCGCGCGCCCCAGTCATAGTAACGCGCGCCGGCGGCCCGCAGCGCCGCGTCCATGGCGCGCGTCACGATGACGAAAACCTCGTTGGCCTCGCAGCCCAGCGGAACCCTGACGCCCGGCGTCGCCGCCAGCCCAGCGGCGAGGCGCATGGCCATCGCGTTGGAGTGGCGCGCGAGATCGAGCCAGTGGCCATCCTCGAGATAGGCGATCATCTGGGCGCCGAGCAGACGGCCCTTGGACAGGGTATGCCCGCCGCGCTTGCGCCGGTAAGCGAAATCGGCGGCACTCGCCCGGTCGAAAAACACCACCGCCTCGCAGCAAAGCGTGCCGTTTTTCGTGGCGCCGAAGGACAGGACGTCGACGCCCGCCGTCCAGCTCATGCGCGCGGGCGACACGTCGAGCGCGACCAGTGCGTTGGCGAAGCGCGCGCCATCCATGTGGACCTTCACGCCCGCGCCATGCGCGAGCGTGGCAAGTTCGGCGATCTCCTCGAGCCCATAGAGAGTGCCGCTCTCGGTTGCCTGCGTCAGGGTGAGCACGCTCGGCTGGACCTGCTTGACGAGGCCAGGCGGATAGGCGCGCAGGGCCTCGCCGAAGGTCGCCGCCGAAATTTTTCCACGTACGCCGGGCAGGCCGATCAGCTTGGCGCCGCCGCTGAAAAATTCCGGCGCGCCGCATTCGTCATCCATGACATGCGCGTCGTGATGGCAGAACACGCCACCCCAGGGCGGGCACAGGGCGGCGATGGCCAGCGCGTTGGCCGCCGTGCCCGTCGGCACGAGAAACGCCGCGCAATCGCGCTCGAAGACCGCCGACAGCGCCGCCTCGGCCCGCGCCGTCCAGGGGTCGGCGCCGTAGGGCATGGCCGAGCCCTCGTTGGCCGCGAGAAGCGCCGCCAGAACTTTGGGCGAGGCGCCGGAGGCGTTGTCACTGGCGAAGTTCATGCGCGCGCCATTATTTGGAGGTCCATTCCGCAAACCCTATTTGGCTGGTCCTCCGTTTCCGGGCAATGGTCTTTGGGCGCGGGGCCCGTTTCCAATAAGATTTCGCTGCTTCCCCTGCTTGTGCCCAAGGGGTAAATCTGCCATGTTCGCGCGCCCCAAATAGGACAGGGTTACTGACCATTTGGAGCGAGGGTCTTTTTCCCCTGATATGTGAGGGCGCGAGGCCGCCAGCGGCAGCGCGCGAGGCGAAAATCCCCGGGATTTTCGCGGCGTGGGGAAAGTGGGCGCGATCTTTGCAGGCGTCAAAGCCGGCGCGGGGCCGGGCGGAGCGAGTCATGGGTGGGGTTGAAACCTCCGGACAGGAGAAGCGACGGGACGCCGGCGGCAAACGCGGCGGGCCCAAACGCGGCGTCTCGTCGACCACCGCCTCCCCGCTTCATTCATTGGAACCCGCCGCCATGACCACCCGGATTTACGATCCCTCCCTTCCCCAGGCCGAAGGCCTCTTCGACCCCTTGCTCGAAAAGGATTCCTGCGGCGTTGGCTTCATCGCCGACATTCACAACCGCCAGACCCACGCGATTGTCGAGCAGGGGCTGCAAATCCTGCTCAATCTCGACCATCGCGGCGCGGTCGGCGCCGACCCCAATCTTGGCGACGGTTGCGGCATCCTCACGCAGATTCCGCATGGCTTCTTCTCCGAGGAATGCGGCAAGCTCGGCTTCAAGCTGCCGGAGAGCCGCCATTACGGCATCGGCCAGTTCTTCATGCCGCGCGACGCCGCCGCCCGCGAGGAGGCCAAGGGCATCATCGACCGCCTGATCGCTCAGGAAGGTTTGACCCTGCTCGGCTGGCGCGATGTGCCCGTCGACAATTCCGACCTCGGCGACGCCGTCAAGGCGGTCGAGCCGTTCATGCGTCAGGCCTTCATCGGCCGCGGCCCCGGCGTGACCGACGAGGACGATTTCGAGCGCCGGCTCTATGTCGCGCGCAAATGCGTGTCGAACGCGATCTATGCGCTGGCGCGTCGCGAGATGGCGGAGTTCTATCCGGTCTCCATGTCCTGCCGCACCATCGTCTACAAGGGCATGGTGCTCGTCGGCCAGCTCAAGGGTTACTACAGGGATCTTGGCGATCCGCGCTTCGAGAGCGCGCTGGCGCTGGTGCATCAGCGCTTCGCCACCAACACCTTCCCGTCCTGGCGGCTCGCCCATCCCTACCGCATGGTCGCCCACAACGGCGAGATCAACACCCTGCGCGGCAACGTCAACTGGATGGCGGCGCGACAGGCGTCCGTGGCGAGCGAGAAATTCGGAAACGACATCTCCAAGCTCTGGCCTATTTCCTATGAAGGCCAGTCGGACACCGCCTGTTTCGACAACGCACTCGAATTTCTGATTCAAGGCGGGTACTCGATGTGCCACGCCATGATGATGCTCATTCCCGAGGCATGGGCCGGCAATCCGCTCATGGACGAGGAGCGTCGCGGTTTCTACGAATACCACGCAGCGCTGATGGAGCCGTGGGACGGCCCCGCCGCCATGGCCTTTACCGACGGGCGCCAGATTGGCGCGACCCTCGATCGCAACGGCCTGCGCCCGGCGCGTTACATCGTCACCGAGGATGGCCTCGTGGTGATGGCCTCCGAAGTCGGCGTGCTGCCGATCCCCGAGGAAAAGATCATCCGCAAGTGGCGCCTGCAGCCCGGCAAGATGCTGCTCGTCGATCTCGAGGAACATCGCATCGTCTCCGACGAGGAGATCAAGAAGACGCTGTCGACCGCCAATCCCTATCGCGACTGGCTGAAGCGCACGCAGATCGTGCTTGAGGACCTGAAGCCCGTCGAGGCGCGCGGCGCGCGCGGCGACGTTTCCCTGCTCGATCGTCAGCAGGCCTTCGGCTATACCCAGGAAGACCTCGCGATCCTGATGGCGCCGATGGCCGTCACGGGCGAGGAAGCCACGGGCTCCATGGGCACCGACACGCCAATCTCGGCCATGTCCGACAAGTCGAAGCTGCAGATCGGAAGAGCACACG
>CAISJZ010000314.1 GCA_903885755.1 uncultured Hyphomicrobiales bacterium
AGCAAGGGCTTCACTTCGGGCGCGGCGAGAGCTTCCGAAAACCATTGTTCGAGTTTCGCGCGCACGGAAGCCGGTGTTTTGGCGGGGGCGTGAAGGCCAAGCCAGCTTGGCAAATCGAACGCGAAACCAGATTCGTGGAAAGTCGGCACATCCGGCGCGAGCGGGCTGCGTTGGGCGAGCGACATGGCGAGCACGCGCAGCGCGCCGGTCTCCCACTGCGCGTGCAAGTCGGAAAAAGCCGTCGTCATGGAATCGATCTGCTGGCCCATCAGCGCGTTCACCGCCGGCACGCCGCCGGGATAGGGCACATAAACCATGTCGATGCCGGCGGTTCGCCGGAACACCTCCGTCACGATGTGTTGCGCGGTCGCGGGCCCATTGCTGCCGATCGTCATTTTGCCGGGGTTTTTCTTCGCCGCGTCCACAAGATCGGCGAGAGTGTTCCACGGCGATCGCGCGTTGACCGCGATCACTTGCGGGATTTCGACGAGTTCGCAGACGCCCGCGAAACTTGTCAGCGGATCGTATGGGAGGGTCCGGATGTGTGGATTCACCAGAAACGAACTGGCCGCCATAAGCAGGGTGCCGCCGTCGGGCGGCGCGCGCGCGACGATATCGCTGCCGATGATCGTGGAGGCTCCGGGCCGGTTGTCCACCACGATGGTTGCGCCGTGAGCCGCCTTGACGCGCTCGCCGAGCACGCGAACGAGGGAGTCCATCGCGCCGCCGGGCGGATTGGGCACGACGACGCGGATGGTCGATGGCGGTTCGTCCACGTTCTGCGCGCGGCAGGTCTGAATTCCCACACATAGGGCGGCCAGCGCGAGCGCGCGTTTCCTCATGGCCGGTTTCCTCCCGCGGGCGACGCTCAATCGAGCTTCATGCCGAGCGCGCGTATGACCTTCTCGCGCGTTTCGGCCTGAGCGTGGATAAAGCCCCTGAATTCCTCCGGACTTTTGCTGATTGTCGGCTCGATGCCGGCGGCCACCAGCTTGTCCCGCACATCGGCGGAGCCCATTGTCTTGGCGAGGGCGGCGAAAAGCTTGTCGATCACAGGTTTTGGCGTGCCAGCCGGCGCGACAACGCTTTGCCAGATACCGAGGTCGAAGCCGGGAAACGTCTCGACGACGAGCGGAATTTCCGGAGCGAGGGCGGACCTGGTGTTCGTTGTCAGAGCCAGGATCTTGATTCGATGGTCCTTGTAGAGGGGCAGCGCGACGTTGAGGCTTTCATGGCCAATCGCCACGTCGCCGGCCATTTCCGCCGTTATCTGCGTGGTGCCTCCCGCGTAGGGGACCATGTCCATGTTGACGCCGGCGAGCATGTTCATCAAGCCGGCGGCGACCTGCGATGTCGGCGTGCTGACGCCAATCTGAAATGTGCCGGGCTTGGCCTTTTCGATATCGACGACCTCCTTGAGGGTGTTGGCCGGCACGTTGTTGTTGGCGACAATGGCCGAGGGCACGAGCGCGATCAGCGCGACGGGCGCGAAATCCTTCAAGGGATCGTAGGGGAGTTTGCTGTAGAGAAACTGGTTCATCACCAGCGTGCCGTCGATCGCCATCAATATCGTGTAGCCATCCGGTTTCGCCTTGGCGACGATCTGGGCGCCGAGAATGGTGTTGGCCCCCGGCCGGTTGTCGACAATCACCTGCTGACCGAGGTCGTCGCCGAGCTTTTGCGCGACAACGCGCGCCAGCACGTCGGCGGGGCCGCCCGGCGCGAAGGGCACGACCATCGTGATCGGCCGCGTTGGCCAGGTCTGCGCGCTCGCCGCCGCCGCGAATAAAAACGCGCAAGCGGCGACGCCAAGAAGACGCGTAAGGGCGCGGCCCATGAATCCCTCCCAGA
>CAISJZ010000315.1 GCA_903885755.1 uncultured Hyphomicrobiales bacterium
CCAGATGCTTGCGCGCATGGCGGATGCCGGCGCGCACCCCGAGTTGACCAAGCAGCCCGTCGAAATGCTCGAGAGCGGCATCGCGCTTTTCCGCCGCGGTTGGTCCGGTCGCTATGCGTCCTTCGATCGCGGCGGCAATCTGGCCGACGAGCCAGGGACGGCCGACCGCCGCGCGACCGATCATCGCCGCGTCGGCGCCAGAGGCGGCCAGCATCGCGGCGGCGTCTTCGGGCGAGCCGCAGTCGCCATTGGCGGCGACGGGGATTTTGATCGCGTCCTTGATCTGGCGGATCGCGGCCCAGTTGGCTTGGCCGGTATAGAACTGCGCCCGGGTGCGGCCGTGGATCGTCACCATGGCGATCCCGGCCTCTTCCGCCCGTCGCGCGAGGGTCGCCGCGTTCAGGCAGGCGTCGTCCCATCCGAGACGCATCTTCAGCGTGACGGGGATTTTGACGGCCGCGATCGTGGCCGCGATGAGATCGTGCGCCAGATCGGGCGTTCGCATGAGGGCCGAGCCGGCATAGCCGCCGGTGACGCGCTTGGCGGGACAGCCCATGTTGATATCGATGATCGAGGCGCCGGAGGCCTCGGCGAGCCGCGCAGCCTCGCCCATCCAGTAGGGATCGCGCCCCGCGATCTGGACAACATGCGGAAAAACGCCCTCGCCCTCCGCGCGCAAGCGGCTTTCGGCGTCGCCCTTCACGTAGGAATCCGACGCCACCATTTCAGACACCACGAGGCTGGCGCCGAAGCGGCGGGCGATCCGACGCATCGCGTGATCGGTGACGCCGGACATGGGCGCGAGGAACGAGCGACCGTCCAACGCCAGAGAACCGACCCGAAATACCTGATCGCTCATTTGTTGTGCAACTGTAAACATGCCCACATCATAGCCAATTTGCTGTCCGGAGCAATCCCCAAATCGAAGCGGGATTTGACCTTGCTGTGCAAATCGGCGACGAAAAGGCTTCGCGGGATTGGAAACGCATGGCCGGACCCATCGGCACGGATGACTTCTCGGATGTCGCCATCATCGTCGTTGCGGCGGGCCGGGGCGTACGCGCCGGCGAGGGGCTCCCCAAACAGTACCGTTCGGTCGGCGGCGTCAATCTGCTGACGCTGACCCTTGGCAATCTGGCGAGAGCCGCTCCGGGCGCGACGCTCCACGCCGTGATCCACCCCGATGACCGGGAGCTTCATGACGCCGCCGTAGCGGCCCTGCCGTCGGAAATCCGGAAATCCGTGGTCGCCCCGGCCTTGGGCGGCGCCACGCGGCAGGCCAGCGCGAAGGCGGGCCTCGATCATGTCGCTACTTCGGATGGGCGTCATATTATCGTTTTAATTCATGATGCCGCGCGACCATTCGTAGAAAAAAGTTTAATTTCCCGGGCGGTGTCCGCCGCGCGAAAATACGGCGCTGCAGTACCGGGAACCATGGTCAGCGACACGATCAAGCAGGTCGACGCCGAGGACCTGGTCGTGGCGACGCCACCGCGCGCCAACCTGCGCGCGGTCCAGACTCCGCAGGCGTTCAACTTCCACCTGATCCATGAGGCGCACGCCAGGGCGGCGGCCGCGGGCGTCTCGGATCTGACCGACGACGCCGCGGTGGCGGAATGGGCGGGCGCCAAGGTTCACGTCTTCGAGGGAGACCCGGGCAACATGAAGGTCACCACGCCGGAGGATTTCGCCCGCGCCGAGGCGCGGCTGATCGCCGATTGCCCGGACATGCGCGTCGGCCAGGGCTACGATGTCCACGCCTTTTGTCCCGGCGACCATATCTGGCTGGGAGGCCTGCGCATCCCCCATGACCGGGGGCTCGAGGGCCACTCTGACGCCGATGTGCTGATGCACGCGATCACCGACGCCATTCTGGGCGCACTGGCGGATGGCGACATCGGCTCGCATTTCCCGCCGTCCGACGCCAGATGGAAGGGCGCGGCCTCCGATATCTTCCTGCGTCACGCGGCGGGGCTTGTGCGCGCGCGCGGCGGCCTGATCGCCCATGTCGACGGCACGGTCATTTGCGAGGCGCCCAAGGTCGGGCCGCATCGCGACGCCATCCGGGCCCGGCTGGCGGACATCCTGTCCATTGATATCGGTCGCGTGGCGGTCAAGGCGACGACGTCGGAAAAGCTCGGCTTTACTGGCCGCCGCGAGGGGATCGCCGCCATGGCGACAGCCACGATCCGCCTGCCCCCTGGCGGGAAGGCCGCGCCATGACCGGCTCGCCCTTCGACGCGGAATTGCTCGATCGCGCCACCAAACTCATCGCCGATTACGCCGCGCGCGGCAAAATGATCGCGACGGTGGAATCCTGCACCGGCGGCCTCGTCGCGGGGCTGCTGACCGAGGTGGCCGGGTCATCGGCGGTCGTTGACCGCGGTTTTGTCACCTATTCCAACGAGGCCAAAACCGATCTTGTCGGCGTGCCGCGCGAGTTGATCCTAGCCAATGGCGCGGTCAGCGCGCCTGTCGCTCGCGCCATGGCGGAAGGCGCCCTTGCCCGCTCCCGCGCCGGTGTCACTGTCGCGATCACCGGCGTCGCCGGGCCGGGCGGCGGGACGCAGGACAAGCCTGTCGGCCTCGTGCATTTCGCCTGCGCCCGCCGTGGCGGCGAGACCGTCAACGTCGAGAAGCGTTTTGGCGATTTGGGGCGCCCAGCGGTGCGGCGCGCGGCGATTTTGCAGGCGCTGGAATTGCTGGCGGCGCGGGCAGGCTGACTAAAGCTCCTCTTCCCGCAAAAATCCGGTCGCCTCCTGCGCGGGCCGGTCGGTGTAGGTGAAGATCACGCAATCCTCGTGCGCCGACAGGGCGTAATCGCACCATGACGGCGCGACAAAAATATCGTGCGGGCCGAAGTCGAATGTCTGGCCCGAGATGACCACGCGACCGCTGCCTTCGGCGACGTTGAACACGGTGTTTTCCGTGGTGCGATAGGCCGAACCCGAAAAGCGCCGGGGCAAAAGCTGCATGAAGGCCGCCATGGTCGGGAAGGGATGCTTGCCCGTGGCGGGATTGGCGTATCGCAGCTTCGCGCCATGCGCCCTGTGCAGGGGTTGGTTGCGGACGAGGGTCTCCAGCGCCTCGCGCGTGCGCTCGTAGGGGTAGCGGAGCAGCGGCGATGGCCCGTCCTCTGGCCTGAAATCCACTGGCAGGAGCGCCGCGCCATACGACGCCGCCGATGTTCCCTCAGCGCGATAAAGCGGCTGTGTCTCCGTGGGGTAATCCTCGCGGAAGGTCGCGCCGAAGAATTTGGTGAAGGCGCTGTCGAGCCCGTCCATCCAGATTACCGGCTCGGTTCCGATATTGCCGTGGTCGTGCCACGACCAGTTCGGCGTGACGATGAAATCGCCGGGCAGCATCATCGATCGTTCGCCGCCGACGGAGGTATAGGCGCCCTGCCCCTTCATGACGAAGCGCATGGCGTTGGGCGTGTGGCGATGGGCGGTCGCGACCTCGCCGGGCAGGATGATCTGCAATCCCGTGAACAGCGTCTGGGCGATGAAACTCTGGCCGCGCAGGGTGGGATTTTCCAGCATCAGCACCCGGCGCTCGGCGTCCTTCTTGCCGATCAGCTCGCACGATTTGAGCAGCAGCGGCTCCAGCTCCGACCAGCGCCAGTGGTGCGGCACGCAGGGGGTGCCGGGTTTTTGCGACACAGTGCGCTCCCACAGCGGCGAGAGTTCGAGCGAGCGGATATCTTTCGAGAACGCCTGAAGCTCCGGCGTCTGCGTGGCGGCGTGGGTGGTCATCGGCGTTTCCCGGAAATCATTTCCCGCGCATGGATCAAGGAAAGGGGCGAAGCGTCAAGGGGCGTCGGCGACGCCGAACGCCGCGGGCAGGTCCCGAGTTTTGACAAAGTTTGCCATTTTCGCCATCCTGAGAACAGAGGATCGCGACCATGGCCACGATGAATGTCTCCCTTCCCGACCCGATGAAACTCTGGGTTGAGGAACAAGCCCAGACTGGACGCTACAGCAACGCCAGCGATTATGTGCGCGATCTCATCCGCCGCGATCAGGAGCGCGCCAACAGGCTGAACGAGTTCCAGCACCTCATTTCCGAGGGGCTTGAGAGCGGCGTCAGCGATCAGTCCATGGCCGATCTGCGGAAGCTCGCCCGCGCCGCAGCGGCCAGGCGCGGATGACGTTCCGCCTCACCCGCCGCGCCGCGACGGATGTCGTTGATATCTATGTCCGGGGCGTAGTGGAATTCGGCGCGCGACAGGCCGAAGCCTATCACGGCGAACTCGAGGTCCTTTTCGAATTTCTCGCGGCCAATCCGCTCGCCGCGAGGGAGCGGGCTGAATTCCGGCCGCCAGTGCGGATTCATCCCTTCGGCGCGCATGTTGTCGTCTATGTCATCGAAAGCGACGACATTCTGATAGTGCGAGTGCTGCATGGACGCAGCGACTGGGAACGTCATCTCTAGTTCGGGCGCCCGAGCTTGCCGCCACTCTCGAAACCCGTCAGATTGCCGCCGCGCCAAAGGACGATGAGGATCGCCCGTTCGGACGCCTGTATTATGGAAATCCAGTCTCCGAGGAGGGGAAGCATGTTCGCCCGCGTATTCAGCCGTCCGCTCAAATGGGCCGCGCCCCTCGCCGCGCTCGCGCTCGCGAGCCCCGCCCTCGCCGAGACAAAGATCATGCTTGGCACGGTCCAGTCGATCGGCGCCATCGCGACCTACATCGCGCGGGACAAGGGCTACTTCAAGGAAGTCGGCCTTGACGTCGACGTCAGCTTCATGAATTCCGCCGCCAACATGGTTTCCCTGCTGGCGACCAACCAGTTGCAGATCGTCGAGGGCGGCGTGTCCGTCGGCTATTTCAACGCGCTTGAAAAGGCCCTGCCGGTCATCATGACCTCCGATCGCGTCTCGACGCCGATCCATCACGAATTGCTGGTACGCACGGAACTCAAGGGCAAGATCAATTCGGTCGCCGATCTCAAGGGCAAGAACGTCGGCAGCAACTCGGTCGGCGCGGTGACGACCTACGAGCTGGGCAAGGTGCTGGCGAAATCCGGCCTGACCTTGCAGGACATCGAGCTCAAGACCCTTGGCTTCGAGCAGATGTCGCCCGCCCTGCGCAATGGGGCGCTCGACGCGACGCTCAACATCCCGCCCTTCGCCGCCGACATTCGCGAACAGGGCGTCGGCTTTCCCATCGCGGAAGTTGACGATCTCGTCGAGCCCTCGCCCATGACAATCGCGGCGGCCTTCGTCAACACAGACTGGGCGGCGAAAAACAAGGACGTCCTGCGCGCCTTTTACGTCGCCTACCAGCGCGCGACGCGGGACTATTGCCTTGCCTATCACGGCGGCCCCAATCGCGCGGAGGTTATCCAGATCGCCTTCAAGAACGGGCTCGATCGCAGCGTCGAGGCCATCGAGAAAAATCCGTGGACCGGGCGCAGCATGGACGGGAATGTCGCGATGCCGAGCATTCTCGACCAGCAGGATTTTTACGTGAAGGGCGGCTTGGTGCCGAAGGCGCAACCCGCCGACAAGATATTCACGTCCGAATATATCGACTACGCAAACAAGCAGCTTGGACCGGCGCCCACCGTCAATCCGGCGTCGAAGCTGTTGGGCTGCCGGTAATCGCGGAAATTAACGCTCGCGCAGAACCTTGCGCAAACGCTCGCGCGCTGTTGGCGACATTGATTTGAGCGATGTCGCCAGCCCCTGCAATTCCTCGCCCGGCACGGGATCGAGATCGAAGCCCCGCGACGCGGCAATCGCCCGTGTCTCGGGGTCATTGGCCATCGCGATCAGCGCGGCTCGCAATTCGGCGACGCGTTGCGGGCGTGTCGCGGGCGAGGCGGCGAGCGCGAAGGCCCCGAAACGAGTCTGGCTTTCCACCGCGCGCATGGCCTCGCGATCGATTTCATCCAGGGGAAAATCGCTGGCGCGCGGGATCGACAGGCCCTGCCCCGCCGGGGTCATCGTGAATTGCACGAGCGCGCGGATGATCTCGAATTCGCTTCCATAGCCGGACACGATTTTCAGCCGCGCGCCGCCAAGTTCGTTCAGAGCGCGGGCGTAAATAAATCCACGCGACCCCGGCGCCAGCGCGGCGGCGAACATCTCCACTGTCCTGAGATCGCCGATCTCGTGCGCGGGCGCGTCGGCGCGCGCGACGCAGATATCGTCGTCGCGCCGCATGGCGCCAAGCCAGGCGAAGCCGTCGGGCGGCCAGGGCGCGTTTTGCGGCGACACCAGCGGCTCCAGCACGGCGCGCGGGCCAAGCAGCGCCAGCGTCAGGCCATCGCCGGAGGCGTCCGCCAGCAGTCGGCGCGCGGCCAGCAGGCTGGAGGCGCCCGGCGCCGATTTTGTCGTTATTTTTGGCGCGCCCGGCAGAAAAGCGCCGAGACGTTCGGCATAGAACCGGCCGGCGTCCTCGTAGGTCGGCTCCGTTGTCAGGCGGCGTCCCGCCTCGGTTGTCGCGTCGGGGCTGGATTCGACATCCGCGCCCTGACCCGGCGGAAATCCGACAAGCAGGGTCAATTCGGCTGCGGCGGCGATCGCGGTCATCGCCACCGCCATCAACGCCGCCAGAACAAAGCGCGTCACGATCCCGTCGCGATCACGCCGGTCCGGCCGTAAACAACGTCGGCGCGCGCCTCGAAAGCCTCGGCGAACTTGCGGAAGGCGGTATCGAACATGGAGCCCATCAGCAGCCCGAGCATGCGGCTGCGGAATTCGTAGTCGATGAAGAATTCGACGACGCAGCCAGACTTTCCGTCCGCCCGAGTTTCATCCCGAAACGTCCAGGTGTTTTCGAGACGGCGAAAAGGCCCATCCACGTATTCGACGAGGATTTTTCGCGCCGCGTGGTCCAGCGTCACGCGGCTGGTGAAGGTCTCGCGGATGTTCTTGTAGCCAACGTCCATGTCGGCCACGATGACCTCGCGCCCGTCGGGCATGGTGGTGCGGCGGCGAACGCGCAGCCCCTGGCAAAGCGGCAGGAATTTCGGATAGGCCTCGACGTCCGCGACCAGCGCGAACATGTTCTGGGCGGAATGGGCGACCCGGCGGGTGACGCGAAACGACGGCATGGGATTCCCGTTAAAGCGGGGTCCTCATAGCATGTGCAGCCGCCTCGGGAACCCCGTTGGCGGGGTCAGGCTTCCTCGAAACGGAAGCGCTGGCGCAGACGTTCGAGACTTTCGCGCGGCGTTTCGACGCCGATGCTTTCGAAGACGGTCGCCGCG
>CAISJZ010000316.1 GCA_903885755.1 uncultured Hyphomicrobiales bacterium
CGCGATCCTCGAGGCCGAGCGCCACAGGCGCGCGCGCGCGCAGGGGGCCATCACCGAATTCGTCAAGGGATTGTTGGCGGAAAAATAGAACCGCTCACGCCCGCCTGAGCTCGCGCGCGCTCCTCGCCTGCGCGCCCGACGCGGCGATATCCGCGATCAGCTTCGAGATATGCTCGCAATGGGCGACCGGCACCGGCGATGTTTCGCCATCCTCGCGCGCGGCGAGCGGCGCGATCGCCGCCTCGAAGCCGAGCTTGGCGGATTCCTTCAGCCGAAGATTGGCGTGAACCACCGGACGCACCGCGCCGGACAATCCGATCTCGCCGAAATAAACCGTCTTGCGCGGCAGGACCGCGCCCGTCAGCGACGACACGAGCGCCGCGGCCGCGGCGAGATCGGCGGCGGGCTCGCTGACCCGCAGGCCTCCGGCGACATTCAGATACACATCGTGCTGGCCGAGCCGTAGGCCGCCATGGGCCTCAAGCACCGCCAGGACCATGGAGAGGCGCGCGGGGTCCCAGCCGACCACCGAGCGCCGCGGCGTGCCGAGCGAAGTCGGCGCGACCAGCGCCTGGACCTCGACCAGAACAGGCCGCGAGCCTTCCATGCCCGCGAGCACCGCGGCGCCCGGCGCGGAGGCGTCGCGTCCGGACAGAAACATGGCGGAGGGATTGGCGACCTCGCCGAGCCCGAGCCCAGTCATCTCGAAAACCCCGATCTCGTCGGTCGGACCAAAACGGTTCTTCAGCGAGCGCAGAATGCGGAAATGATGGCCGCCCTCGCCCTCGAAGGACATGACCGCGTCGACCATGTGCTCGATCACCCGCGGCCCCGCGAGTTGCCCGTCCTTGGTGACGTGGCCGACGAGGATCACGATCGCGCCGGTGGTCTTGGCGTAGCGGATGAGCGCCTGCGCGCTGGCGCGCACCTGCGTCACCGTGCCGGGCGTCGATTCCACCCTGTCGGTCCACATGGTCTGGATGGAGTCGATGACGACCAGCGCTGGCGCGCGGCCCTGCCCCAGGGTGGCGATAATATCCTCCACGCTGGTTTCGGCGGCGAGCTCCACGGGCGCCCCTGCGAGACCGAGCCGCTGGGCGCGCAGGCGCACCTGCGCCACCGCCTCCTCGCCCGAGATATACGCAACGCGGCGATTGCCGGTCGCCAGCCGCGCGCAGGCCTGAATCAGCAGGGTCGACTTGCCGATGCCCGGCTCGCCGCCGATCAGCAGCACCGAACCGGGAACGAAGCCGCCGCCGGTAACCCGATCAAGTTCGGCGATGCCCGTGCAGACGCGCGGCGGGGATTCGGACTCGCCGGCCAGCCCCTCAAGGGTGAAAATCCGTCCCTTGCGGGCGCTCCGGGCGGCCTGCGCGCCGATGCCGGTGGCGCCGCCCTCCTCGATCATGGAATTCCATTCCGAGCAGGCCTCGCAACGGCCCTGCCAGCGCTGGGCGACGGCGCCGCAGTTCTGGCAGACGAAATTGACGCGCGATTTGGCCATTCGGGCGCCCTACTGCACGATCGTCGTGGCGCGGCCCGCCGACACGTTCTTGCGCATGTAGCCGCGCAAATCGCTCAACTGGCGCTCGAGAGCGACTTCCGCCGCGCGAAGCTCGCCGAGGGCGGCCTCGACCAGGGCGCTGGCCTCGGCGAAGGATTTGGGTGGCGGCAGGCGGCTCGCCGGGGCGGTCGGAATGGCGGTTGCGCTGGAATACGACATGGCTACGTCCTCACTCGGTGACGAAAAGAACATTACAGGAACATTTTCGATTCGGGAAGCCCGGGTCGACGAATTGTTGGAAACAGTCCGTATTGCAATTTGCGCTACATCACGCTAGATTGGCGATATTCGGCGTCAGGAATTCGAAATGGCGAGCATTGGCGGCAAAAAGGAACATCCGTTGTCGATGCGGTTTCCGGTGGCCGACATCGACATGATCGATCGCGCGGCCTCCATCAAGGGGCGTTCACGCACCGATTTCGTGCGCGAGGCCGCCGTTCGCGCCGCCGAAGACGCGCTCATGGACCATGTCGCGACGCGTCTGTCGCCGGACGCCTATGACGCCTTTCTGGCGGCCCTGTCGGGGCCCGCGACGCCGGTCCCCGAAATGGTCAAGGTCTTGCGCCGCGCCGCGCCCTGGGAGGCGAAGGCGAATAAATCCGGCGCTTAGTCGTGCCGCTATCCTCGCCTGAGCCACTGTCCACCGCCCACGATGACGCCGGCTTTTCCAGCGGCGAGCCAGCCCTCGACAACTGGTTGAAGACGCGTGCGCTGTCGAACCAGCAACGCGGCTTCACCGCCGTCCTCGTGACCCATGACAACATGCGCATCGCCGGGTTTTACGGCCTCGCGCCCACGGCCGTGATCCCGGGCGCGCTGCCACGCTCGATACGCACGGGCCAACCGCCAGATCCAGTTCCCTGCCTGCTCCTCGGCCAACTCGCGACCGATCTTGCCTGGCGCGGCCAGGGCGTTGGAACCGGTCTCCTGAAACACGCGCTCCAGCGCTGTGTCGCGGCGGCGGGACTGATCGGCGGGCGCGCGCTGATCGTCAAGGCGCTCCATGCCGAGGCGGCGGCGTTCTGGCGACGGCGTGGATTTATTCCGACGAAAGACGATCCGCTGACGCTTTTTCGTTCAATCCACGACATCGCCGCTTCGATCCAAAAAAGCGTGTGATAGCCGGCGCTCCGCCGTCAGCCTCCGACATACTCCCTGTGATACCGACGGCCGAGCGACGTCAGGATTTCGTAGCCGATGGTGCCAGCGCGCGCCCCCATGTCGTCGATGCCGATGTGCTCGCCGAGCAGTTCAACCATCAGGCCCGGCGCGAGTTGTTCGTGCGGGACGTCAGTCACATCGATCACCGTCAGATCCATGGAAACACGCCCGGCGAAGGGACAGCGCTGGCCCAGGACCATCGCCTCGCCGCCGACGCGCGCGTCGGTCGCCATCAGCGCGCGCGGCAGGCCATCGGCGTAGCCGACGCCGATCGTCGCGAGCCGCGTCGGGCGCCGGGCGGTCCATTGCGCGTTGTAGCCAACGGTTTCGCCCGCAGCGATCTCGCGCAATTGCAGGATCGGGGCTTGCAACCTCACAACGGGCCGCATGGGGTTTGGCTGGCCGGGCGTCGGATTGCCGCCATAGAGCGCATAGCCCGGACGCACGAGATCGTGGACGGGATGCTGCGGCAAAAAGATGCCGGAGGAATTCGCCAGACTCGCGGCAACGCCGGGAAACTCGTGTGCGATCTTGCGAAACGCGGTCATCTGCCGCCAGTTCAGGGCGTCGTCGGCAACCTCGGACGAGGCGAAATGGCTCATGACGAGATCGATATAAACGCCCGGCGGCATGGGTTCGATGTCGCCCTCCGCCTGCTTGCGGCGCGCGGCGACCGCCGTGGCGGGAGCGGTCGCGACAGCAAGCGGAGCGGTCCCGCGGCCGCGCGGATTTTCCGCGCCCGGTTCGAAAGGTTCGTCCGCGATCAGGCTTCTGGCCTCGCCGATCGCATCCATGGGAATGCCGAGGCGGTGCATGCCGGTATCGACATGCAGGGCCGCCGGCAATCCAACGCCAGCCGACCTTGAACATCCGAGCCACGCCTTGAGATCGGCGATCGACGACAGCACCGGGCGCAACCCATTTTGCGTGAAAATTTCGCCATGCTGGTTCAGCCACGCCCAGCCATTCAAAACGTAGATTTTATAATCGGGATCGTCGAAACCGATGACCCGCCGCGCGCGCGCGCCTTCGCTGGCGTGCGCGACAAAGAACGTACGGCAACCCGCCTTGCCCAGGGCCGCGACGGCCTGTTCGAGACCAATGCCGTAACCATCGGCCTTCACGACGGCGGCGCATTCGGCTGGCGCGACACGGTCGCGCAAAAGGCGCCAGTTCGACGCGAGCGCGTCGAGATCGATGGTCAGAACCGCCTGAGCCGCTTCGCGTGGAATGATCGGCGCGCCGGCCACCTCACATGCGCTCCGGGAGGTGATCCTCGCGCGCGAGATCGGAGAAGCGGGTCAGTTCCGCCTCGAACGACAGTTCCACCGCGCCGGTGGGGCCGTGGCGCTGCTTGCCGATGATGACCTCGGCCTTGCCATGGGCCTGATGCATGTCGGCCATCCACTTGATGTGTTCCTCGCTGCCGGGCTTGGGCTCGCGATTGGCGAGGTAATATTCCTCGCGATAGACGAACATGACCACGTCGGCGTCCTGCTCGATGGAGCCGGATTCGCGCAGGTCGGAAAGTTGCGGACGCTTGTCCTCGCGCGATTCAACCTGACGCGAGAGCTGCGACAGCGCGATGACGGGAACCGCGAGTTCCTTGGCCAGCGCCTTCAGACCGGTGGTGATCTCGGTCAGTTCCTGCACACGGTTGCCCTCTTTCGATTTCGAGCCGGAGAGCAGTTGAAGATAATCGATGACGAGCAGATCAAGCCCCTTCTGACGCTTGAGCCGCCGCGCGCGCGCGGTGAGCTGCGCGATCGAGATGCCGCCGGTCTGATCGATGTAGAAGGGGATCGTGTTCATCTCACGGCTGACCGCCGTGATGCGCTGGAATTCGAGCTCGGAAATTCCGCCGCGGCGAATGGCCGAGGACTGCACGCCCGATTGCTCCGACAGGATACGCGTCGCCAATTGCTCCGCCGACATTTCCAGCGAGAAGAAGCCGACGATTCCGCCGTTCTTGGTCTTGTGCGTCCCGTCGGGCGCTAGTTCGAATTCATAGGCGCGCGCAACATTGAAAGCGATGTTGGTGGCGAGCGCCGTCTTGCCCATGCCGGGACGGCCCGCGACGATGATCAGATCGGACGATTGCAATCCACCCATTTTCTTGTCGAGATCGGACAGTCCCGTCGCGATACCCGATAATCCGCCATCGCGTTCAAACGCCTTGGCGGCCATGTCGATGGCGGTGGTCAAAGCCTGCGAGAACGACTGGAAACCGCCGTTCGTGAGCCCCTGCTCCGCCACTTCGTAAAGTCGGCGTTCGGCCTCCTCAATCTGGTCCCGCGGCGACAGTTCCACCGGCGCGTCATAAGCGGTGTTGACCACCTCCTCGCCGATGTTGATCAGCGTGCGCCGGATGGCGAGATCATAGACCAGCCGGCCATAATCCTTGGCGTTGATGACCGCCGTCGCCTCGGCGGCGAGCCGCGCGAGATATTGCGGCACGGTGATGCCGCCAAGGTCGTGCTCGCCCAGAAAGGTCCGCATGGTGGCGGGGCTGGCGTGTTTTCCCGCGCGGATAAGCTGCGAAGCGACCTCATAGACGCGCCGATGCAGTTCTTCCGAGAAATGCTCCGATTTCAGAAAGTCCGAGACGCGGTCATAGGCGTCGTTGTTGACGAGAATGGCGCCCAGCAGCGCCTGTTCCGCCTCGACGTTATGCGGCGCGACGCGAAACGCGGGAGCGTCCATTTGGGCGGCCGGCGGAAAGCCGGTCCGGCCCGTCAGAGATTCGACGAATGCCATGGTCTCGCGATGATTCGTGAAAAGGGACGGTGACGCCCCGCGTGACTAACAAATCGGCGGGGAATGCGCCACGACCATGGCATGGCGCGCCGAGGGGCGCGAGAGACCCGGAACCAGTCATCCCGTTATCAACAGCGGGCCGAAAATACAGTTGAGCCTCGATGCAAACCCCTTGACGCCGCGATCGAGGAGGCGAAGGAAACAGTGCGGTTGAAAGTCTCTAAACATTCATATATTATACGAATATACATAGGGGCTCCCATGCGCCAGTTTTCGACCGCCGAACTTGTCAAACATATCGGCGACGTGACCCACGCTGCCAGCCAGGAACCGGTGGCGATCACCCAGCATCGCAAACCGAGGTTTGTGATGATGTCGATGGAAAAATACGAGACCATGCGGCGGGAAAATGATCCGCGCCGGGCGTTCGGTCCCGGCGAATTGCCGGCCGCCGAAGCCGCGGCGATCGTCGCCGAACTGGAGCGATCCATCGCCGACCTTGAAGCCCGGCGCGCGGAATAATCCTCTTGTCGATCTTGCCGCTGAAGCCGGGTGTTGTGATCCGATATCCATATCTCTGGCGGCGCGAAAGCGAACAGGGCGAGGACGCAGGTCGCAAGGACCGCCCGGCCTGTCTGGCCATCAGCCTGCAACGCGACGATCTCACCTATCTCTACCTCCTGCCCATCACCAGCCAACATCCCGCGGGCGACCAGACGGCGCTTGAAATCCCTGAGATGGAGCTAAGGCGGATTGGATTGCGAACGCACAAGCGCGGCTGGATCATCGTCTCGGAACATAATCGCGATATCTTCGAACGATCTTTTTATCTGGATCGCGTGATCGAGCCCCTCGGCGCGTTCAGCGATGCGTTCCTGCTGAAAATCCAGCGCACGTCGCTGCCGTTCTTTAAATCCGCGCAAGCGCGGGTTGCGCGGCGGTAATCCGTCAAAGACGTCAATCAAAACAAAATTGCCCGGAGGCAAAGCCTCCGGGCGCGAACCAGTCGTGGCGAAAAGCCTAGCGGTCGCCCATGTCGCCGCCGGCTTCCGCCAGCGCGGCGCCGATGTCGAGGCCAAGGTCGTCCATCGATGTCTCGACGCGCGCCGTGAGCTCCTCGCCCTTGGCCTGACGTTCGGCTTCCTCGGGCGAACGCGCGACATTCAGCGTGATCGAGGCTTCCACTTCCGGATGCAGGCGCACCGGGATCGGATGCAGGCCAAGGGTCTTGATCGGCGTGGTCAGATGCACCTGATTGCGGTTGACCGAAACGCCGCCCGCAGTGATGACCTCGGCGATGTCGCGCGTCGACACCGACCCGTAGAGCTGACCAGTCTCGCCAGCCTGACGGATGATGATGAAGCTCTTGCCGTCGAGCGCCTCGGCGACCTTGGCGGCCTCGTTCTTGAGTTCGAGATTGCGGGCCTCGAGCTGGGCGCGCTGGGATTCAAAGCGCTTCTTGTTGTTCTCGTTGGCGCGAAGGGCCTTGCCGCGCGGCAGCAGGAAATTGCGGGCGAACCCGTCCTTGACGCGCACGACTTCGCCCATCTGGCCGAGGCGGGCGATACGTTCCAGCAAAATGACTTCCATGATGGTCTCCTGTGTCAGATCTTGTTGAGGGGGTGGTTTGAAACGGCCGCGCCCCGGCGAAGGGGACGCGCGACGTCGGTGAGGCCCAGGCCGGCCGCCAGAACGATCGGCCAGGGAAACAGGGCGAAACTGAGCATGTAGAAGCCAATGAGCACCGCCGGCCTCGACGGGCGTCCGCGCGTGACCGCGTGCAACGTCGCGAGCCCCTGGACGGCGAAGGCGATGAGCAGCGCGGCGAGCGCCGTCGCCGCGAGCAGCCGCGCCACGCCAGGAATGAGACAGGCCGCGAGCGCCACGCCCATCAACGCGAACGTCATCCGCGGCAGCCGCAGGGTCGCGGGAATATCCGGCCAGGGGCGTGGAAGCAGTCCGGAAATGCTCGACACCCGGCCAGCGAGGTAAAGATTGAGGCAGAGCGCCGCGACACCCCAGCCGGCGGCGGCGGGCGTCATGGCGAGCACGACCCAGCGAGTAAAATCGCGCGCATCGACGCCGTTGGAAAGAATATCCGTCGCCTCGATCATGGATTTGGCCAGCGGCAGAAGCTGGGTGACCATGTCCTCGAGGGCCGCGTCGAGCGAGGAATATTTGAGCGCGAGAAAGCCGACGGTCACCCAGGCCGCGAGAATCGCGCACACGGCGATGGTCAGCAGCAACAGCCCCGGCTCGCCCAGCGCGGGCCGGCGCCCCATGAAGCCGAGAACCAGCGACGGAGCCGCGACCGACAGCAGAAAGACGCCGGCGGCCATGGGATCGATGAGAATGCCGATCAGGACGGCGCCCGCGGCGGCGGCGGCCGCGGCAAATAATTCGCCGAGCCCGAGCGCGACGATCAGCAGCGGCAGCGGGGCGATGACGCCGACAGCGATAGCCAGCGCGAAACCCTTCGCCGGAACGACGAAGAGAACGGCCGAAGCCAGGCCGGCGCCAAGCGCCATGAGAATCTGTTGCCACATCGCCGAGCTGTCCCGCCTTTCGAGCGGTTAGGGCAAAACGGCCAAGGCCGGGCCCAACCAAGCCGACCCGGGAAAATCCGGGGCGGCCGACGTTGATCCGGCCCGCGAACGGGCCGGATGATGAAAGCCCTAGCCGATGAGGTAGGGCAGCAGGCCGAGGAAGCGAGCGCGCTTGATCGCCTGGGCGAGCTCGCGCTGCTTCTTGGCGGAAACCGCCGTGATGCGCGAGGGCACGATCTTGCCGCGCTCGGAGATGTAGCGCGACAGCAGACGCGTGTCCTTGTAGTCGATCTTCGGCGCGCCGGGGCCGGAGAAGGGGCAAGTCTTGCGACGGCGGAAGAAGGGGCGACGGGCGGGGGCGGCGGTGGTCATCAGAATGCTCCTCCCATGGCGTTGTCCTCACGCGGACGACGCGGCGCGCGATCACGATCGCCACGGTCTCCGCGATCCCCACGATCGGGGCGCGGTCCGCGGCGTTCGCCGCGGTCGTCGCGATCACGATCGCCGTCCTCGCGCTTGCGCATCATGGCCGAGGGGCCATCTTCGTGCGCGTCGACGCGAATGGTGATGAAACGCAGGATGTCTTCGTTCAGGCCCTGAAGGCGCTCAACTTCCGCGACGGCCGCCGGAGGCGCGTCGATGTTGAGAAGCGTGAAGTGCGCCTTGCGGTTCTTCTTGATGCGGTAGGCCAGGGACTTGACGCCCCAGGATTCGACCTTCGCGATCTTGCCGCCGCGCTGCTCGATAATGCCCTTGAATTGCTCGGTCATCGCCTCGACCTGTTGGGCCGTGACGTCCTGCCGGGCAAGATAGACGTGCTCGTAAAGAGCCATGATTTGCCTTTCTCTGCTCTGTTCAGCGCCGACGCGGAGCCCTTCGAGCCCGGAGAAAGGCTCGACGGAATTCTGATCGAAGGCGGAGACACGGGAAG
>CAISJZ010000317.1 GCA_903885755.1 uncultured Hyphomicrobiales bacterium
AAACACCATGCCAAAGCCGACTGGCAATTCACAACCGCAGACGCCCGCGTTAAGCTCAAACAGCTTTACCCGCAGTTCCAGTGAATCGGGGCACTAGGTCCGGCTTTTCCGGGAAAGCCGACATCGCGCCGCGCCCGCGGCCAGATGTCTTGCCCGCGCCATTGCCGCGGGTTTTAGGTCCATTGGTCTCGCCGCTTTGCCGAGGCTCGATGTATGGCTCGTAACGTACGCCCAGAAAAAACAGAATTTCGGCTCCGCCGGGGCCAACTTCGGCCATGCGCTCAACGGCGCCCGGGCGTTTCCTGAATGGAACTAGCTCCCCCATAATGCGACCTCCAGTCCTCCGGTCCGCGGTCCCAGACACAATAAATTGGATCGCCGAACCATTACGCGTCGGCGAAGGTTAATGTTTCCTCAACGAACCCACTTTAATGTGATCGAACCCGCCAAAGAGCTCCAGACGACCGGATCGCGTTGCGAAAATGTCTCAATCAAGCCGACTTCCCGACGTCCTGCAGGGCCTTGTGACGCTTGGTCAACGCGAGGATCTCGAGATGCGGCCGGTGCTGCTGCGTGTCCTGACCGACCTTTTCGTCTCTCGCGACAGTCATCCCCGCGACGAAATCAGACAATATGAAGCCATCGCCCTCGGTCTCATCGACAAGACCGACGAGGCGACCCGCGCGATCATCGCGGGCAAGCTCGCCCGTTTTGGCGCGACGCCACCCTTGCTCGTCGAAAAGCTGATGGATATGGGTGGGGAAGCGGCGATTGAATTCCTGCGCCATTCAAGCCTCGTGACCCGGCGGCGCCTGCTCGCCGCGGCGATCGACGGCGAAGCCGCGATGGCGATCGCCGTCGCAGGACGCCCCGATCTCGATCATGAAATTACGCGCGCGCTCGCCGGGCGTTCCGAAATCGAGGTGACAAGGGCGCTCGTCAACAATCTCGTCGCACCGATTTCCGACGATGTCGCGCGGCGTCTGGTGACACGAGGCCGTCACGATCGCGCGCTCGGCCAGATCTTGTGCCGGCGCTATTCGGACCCCGATTTGATCGCGCCGCTGTTCCTGCACGCCTCGGGCGCCCAGCGAACCCAGATCATATCGGCGACACGGCGCGCCGATCTGCTCAATCCGGGCCGTTCGCCGCGCAATTTCACCGAACAGCTACACCACGCGGAAATCGAACGCGCCGCCGTCGGCGGCGATCGTCCACTGTTTTCCGCGCTGCTCGCGCAAGCGCTTGGCGCGAGCCTTTCGGAAGCGAACGAGATCATCGACGATCCGCGGGGCGAACCGCTGGCGCTGGCGCTGGCGGCGCTTCGCGTGCCGGTCGACGCGGCGATCCGAATTTTCATGTGCCTCGATCCGGCGATCTCTCATTCGCATGATCGGGTGCGGGCGCTGGGCGAACTCGTCGTGCATGTGCCGCCCGCCGTCGCCGAGCGACTGATCATCGCGATGATCGAAAAGCCCGAGCCGCGGCGACGTCCGGCCCATGCATCGGTCAGCGATCCGACCGCGGCGGCAATTCCGAGCCGGCCCGCGAACACCGCGCGTGAGGTTGCCCAACCACGCCGCAGGGGCCTGTTCCTGATGCGCGGACGGGCCTGACCGCTCGCCTCAGGGCGCCAGATCGAGAAAATTCCGACCCTCGCGATCCTCGACCTCGACGATCCACAGGTCGGAGTCGAAAGCGATTTCCTTGCGCAACCGCTCCTCGGCCGCCGCCGGGTCGATCCAGGCCTCGCGATGCAGGCGTGTCCACAGACGCTCGATACCGTGTTCAGCGGTCTCGGTCTGCGGCGCCGGCCCAAACAGCGCGGCGCGGCCATCAAGGCGATCGACTTTCACAAAGATCGCGCCCGCTTCCGCGGCCCCGCGACGGCGCAGGACAGCCACGGCGTTTTCGACCGCGCAACGCCTGATATAGGCGGACACCCAGATGTCGGCGCGCAGGCGCATCGGAAACTCAGGGAATGGCGACGCCCGATTGCGCGGCCAACTCGCGCACCGTACGCGGCGACAGTTCGCCCGTCACCGTCAATCCGCGGTCGCGCTCGAAGCGCTCGAGCGCCTGACGCGTTGTCGCGCCAAAGTTGCCGTCCGGCTTGACCACGAAACCCACCTTCTGCAAGGCGCGCTGGACAGCGGCGACACGGGCCGGCTTTTCGGTCGGGGTTTCCGTCTTCATGTCCGCCTTGAGGAGTGCGGCGATGGCGTCCTTGTGGGCGACGGCGGCGTCGGAGTGTTCGCGCGCCGGCGGCGCGACATGCGCGGCGGGAGCTGGCGCAGCGGCGCGCGGCAATCCGGTCTGCAGGAAGGTCGTGATGTCATTGGGGCGTGGCGCCGGCGAGGGCGCCGCCATGACGACGGGCGACGGAGCGGCAGCTGGTGGCGGCATGATCGCGGCGGCGGGAGCCGGCGCGACGCCAGCGAACAGCGGCGCGGGATGATGACCGCTTTGCATCAGCGTCGCGTTGACCACGATCCCGCAGAGCAGGGCGATGAACACACCGCCGGTCAGCGAACGAACGGGATGACGGCGAACCCTGGCCAGAAGGCCATTGGAAGCGGACGCCGGCCTTGCCGCCTTGCGGCCTGGCGCGCGCGCGCGGGGACGCGGCGCATCGGTCACGTAGTCTTCGTCGAAACGGGCGAGAACTTCAGGCACTTTTCCTCACAGCGTCGGAAGAAACGGGGGGACGTTCAAAAGACATCTCGGACGGGTTGTCGCGCGGGATGACAATGATCCGCGCCGAGGCCGGCTTGACTCCGGCGCCGCGACAATCGACGGGCAGGCGCACGGTCACGCAGGTGCCGGCCCCCGGACCACTCTCGACGGAAATTTCGCCGCCGTGCAGGCCAACCAGGCCGCGAACTACCGACAAACCAAGACCCGTGCCTTCATAGGTGCGATCGCTCGCCCCGCCGGCCTGGAAAAACGCGCCGCCAAGCCTCGGCAGATCATACGGCGACATTCCGCATCCGGTGTCGGACACGAATATGGAGATGTAGGCGCCGTCCTGGCGCGCGCCGACGGTGACGCGGCCATCGCGTGGCGTGAACTTGAGCGCATTGCCAAGCAGATTGATGAGCACCTGCTTGCAAGCGCGCTTGTCGGCCACGAGCTCGTCCATGTTGTCCGCATGGACTCTCTGGATGGAGACTCCGGCCTGCGTCGCCTTGAGGCTGATCATGTCGCAGCAGGCGTCGATCAGCGGCCTGACCTCGAAGGCCTCGGGCGTGATCGCGAAGCGGCCCGCCTCCATCTTCGAAATATCGAGAACCGAGTTGACGACCTCCAGAAGGTGCTGACCCGAGCCATGAATGATATCGGCGTATTCCTTGCGCTTTTCCGCCTCGGCCGGCATCAGGTCCGGATTGCCGAGAATTTCCGAGAAACCAATGATCGCGTTGAGCGGCGTGCGCAATTCGTGGCTCATGTTGGCGAGGAAGCGATCCTTCCACGCGTTGGCGCGCTCGGCTTCCGCGCGCGCGGACTCCAGCTCCTGCTCATGACGCTTGGCGCGGCTGATGTCGCGAATGGCGGTCATGACGCCGCCATCGTCCTTGGAGACCGGCTCGCCGCCCTCCACGACCATGCGACGAGCGCGCATTTCAACCCAGGTAAAGACCGGCTCGTCGAAATCGCCATGACCGCTCGGCGTCGTTCCCGTGCGCAGGCGAAGATCGCAACTGATCGTCGCGTCGCCCTTGTAGGCGTCGGCGATGGTCTTGAGGAAAAGCGGGCGATCCTGCACCAGAAGGCGCTCGAACAGACCGCGGCCCATCAGATCGCGTGGCTGCAGACCGAACAGGGGTTCGCTTTCGCGGCTGGCGAACAGAACCGCGCCGCCGTAATCATGGCGAAGCACTAGATCGCCCATCACGCCCGCCAGCGTCTGGTAGCGCGCCGCGCCAATGCGTTCGAGGCGACCGCGCATGGCGTTCATTTTCATGGCCGACAGCGACAGCAGGGCCGCGTAGACAAAAGCTGGCGCGATGATGAAGAGGCTCATCGCCGCGGACAGTTGCGTTTCCGGCGCGATCCAGCCCATGCCCAGCGCGCCGACGATGGCGAACAGGGTCGCGATCGCCAGACTTGTCATGATAACCACAAGTCGGGTCGAGAAGGAGAACAGCGTTTCGACCGGCGCCAGAATCAACCAGACCAGCGCCGGCGCCGACAGTCCGCCCGTGCCGAACGCCAGCGCGAAGCAGGCGATGACGTAGGAGACCACGGCGATCATCTGCGCATGGACGAAGTTGCCGCCACGCGACAGAACGAAGATCGCCAGAAGCGGCGTCAGCGCGCAAAACGCCACGATGGCTTCCCAGCCGGCCAGCCCGCCGCGAAAGGCCATGTAGGGCGGGATGAGAATGATCGCGAGAAAGGTGATCAGAAGCCGGACCAGCATGAACGCCTGATGGCGGGCCGCCTCGACCGGATTGGCGCGAGCGCTCTCATGCACCCATCCGGCCACTCGGTCGCGTATATGGGCCGTATAGGACACTCAACTCGACTCCGACGCGGACGATTCTCGCCCAACCAACGTTCGTCACCTTCGCAAGCGCCTCTTAAGTGAACGCTAACCGGACCGCTCCAAACGCCTCCGCCGGTCGCTGGAAGGCGCCGGCGGGGCCTCTTTTCCGCGCCATGGTTTAGAACCTGTTTCCGATATGGGGTCCGGAAAGCCCGTCATGGTTAATCCGGCGTCAAAATCGCGCCTCGAATTCGTCGGGATAGTTTCACGCGCATTTGAATGATCCGGCGTAGGGTGAGGTCATTCGGGCATCCCTGTCCGGAAGGATTGGCGCATGTGGTTCCTCATTCGCTCGGCGTTCTGGCTGGGCCTCGTCTTCGCCAAGATCGACTGGCCGGCCGACACGCCGGTTCCGCCGGACTCAGGCGCCATCGCGAGCGCCGCCGCGGCTGGCGTCGCGTCTCTGTGCGCCGAACATCCCGTACCCTGCGCGCGCGCCGCGCGTCAGGCGATGAGTTTGACGCTCGCGCCGCCGCCGATTGAAGCGCCGCGCGAGGCCATCCAGATCGTCGCGCCGCCGCGCAAATCGCGCGGAGCGGTCTGAGTCTCATTTTTTGGTGGCGCGCGTCCGCCGCCTTCCCCATATAGAGCCCGAGCGAACGGTTCGGGGATCATGGCCAGCATTGATACGATCATCGAGGATTTCGAGCTTCTCGACGATTGGGAGGATCGCTACCGCTATCTCATCGAGCTTGGCCGCGAGCTGGAGCCCCTGCCCGACGCCGCCCACAATGAAACCAACAAGGTGCGCGGCTGCGCCAGTCAGGTCTGGCTTGAAACGAAGGTCGAGCCCGACGTCGACGGCCCGCCCACGCTGACGTTCCGCGGCGACAGCGACGCCCACATCGTGCGCGGCCTCGTGCATCTCGTGCTGACGCTCTATTCCGGCAAGAGCGCGCCGGAGATTCTCGCCACCGACGCGCTCGATCTGTTCCAGAAACTGGGTCTGACGGCGCATCTCACGCCGCAACGCTCCAACGGCGTGCGCTCCATGGTTGATCGCATCAAGAGTGACGCGCGCGGCGCGATGCGGGCGGCCTGATCACCCCTCGGGCTCGGGCGTTGAAATCGCCGGCCTGAAATCCTCGACGCCCCAGTGGCGCAGTCCCAGCGACCGATGGGGCCCGCGGGCCTCGGTTCTGATCCCGTAGTGGCGCGCCAGTTGGGAGAGCGCGAGCGACAGCACCAGCTTGGCCGAGCGACGCGGCCAGCGGCGCTCCTGCTCGATGGTCTCAAGCCCCTTCAGGAACCCGCAGACATCGATCAGCAAGCCCGCGAAATCAGCGCCGACGAAATCAAGCGCCGAACCAACCCGCTGGCGACCGCCGCCGACCAGTTGGCCGTCACCCGCGGCAACATGCGGGCGAAGGTCAGGTCGCGCCGCAGGCGCTCGCCGGCTTCAAGGCCCGCGGCATCGATCATCGGCTTGCCATCGGCGCCTTTGCGAGTGGCGAGCCAGGCGATCGGGCTTTCCGCCTCGTCAACAAGGACCGAAGCTTCCAGATCGCCCGCGGCGGGCTTGCGCCGCGCCAGCGGTCGATGCTGCGCCAGAAAAGGGTCCCCGCCCTCCAGCGGCGCCGAACGGGTGAGGCGGGCCCGACCCTCATCGGTCAGTTCCAGCCGCCGCCGCCCGGAGGCGGCGCCGGTCTCCCAGCGGGACAGGCCCGCCGAACAGAGTTCGTTGGCCGGCGGGAGCGCGAAACTCGCGACCCGGACCGACACGCCCCGGCGGGGCGCGACGACGATCAGCCGGACGCGGCTATTTTCCTCGCCCTCCCAGCCATAGGCGCCATCATGTGCAAGAGCCTCCAGAAGGGCCCGCGCCTCGCGCGGGAGTTCGGCGCCGATGTGGGATGATCCGGAATTTTTTCCCCTTTTCTGTTCCATGTCAAACTCCCCCGCCGAGACAAAAGGGGCGGGCGCCGGCGCCTCCGACCAGCGCCAAGGCGAGGGCCCGCGCGCTCATCTCCAGCGCCGTCAGGGCGCGGTCGAAGCGGCGTTGTCCGCGCAGGGACTCGATGCGAGCGCAGGCGTGCCGAACCGTCGTGGGGTCGCGGTCGAACCCCCGCCCGACCGCGGCGAAGCCAAGGCCGAAACCCACATGCGCCAGATACATCGCGACCTGACGCGCGCGGGCGACCGGCGCCGGCGCGCGACCGGGCGCGTTCAACCGGCGCGGGTCTATTCCCGAGCCATTGGCGGCGGCCGATTTCATCAATCGGCACAGGAACAATTCATTCGCGGCGCTGGTCGCGCCAGAAGGCTGGTTACGCGGAAACATGGAACACCCCGTCTGACAATAATCGACGGGATTAAGGCTAGACGATTTTTGAACGCCTGATCAAGTATTATTTTCCTATAACGGATTTTATCCCCGATCGCGATTTTGGCCTCATGCTCCCGCTTTCCCCTCCGCAGGAAGGCGAACATGAACCGCAATTTCCGACGCAAACAAGCCGCCATCCACGCCATTCGCATGACGGTCGCCAAGGGCTCCGAACTCTACGATCGATCCCGGCTGTCGAGGCTCATCCCGATCGACGTCGGCGCGCTCGCCGCCGGACCGGAGGCGACGCGAACGGTCCTCAAAAGGCTGGCCTCGGCGCTGCGGAGCGAGCGGGCCCGCGCCGGGCACTGGACCTATGATCTCAATCGCCACCTTGGGTTGCTTCAGGCCCTTTCGGCCGAGCGCGCGCGGCTGGCGGCCGAGACCAGCCGGGCAAAAAAATAGAGCCAACCCAAGGGGGTTGGCCCTGTATTGGCGGAACGCGCCAGCTTCAGCGCTTGCCCTTGCGGCGCTGCTGACCCAGGCCCATCTGCTTGGCGAGTTGCGAACGCGCCTGGGCGTAGTTCGGCGCGACCATAGGATAATCCGCCGGCAGGCCCCACTTCTCGCGGTATTCCTCGGGCGACATGTTGTACTGGGTGCGCAGATGCCGCTTGAGAGATTTGAACTTTTTTCCGTCCTCGAGGCAGATGATATGCTCGTTGGTGACGGATTTCTTGGCGGGAACGGCCGGCTTGAGCGCCTCGGCGACCGGAATCGCGATACCGCTGGTCACGCGCACCAGAGCCGCGTGAACTTCGCTGATGAGACCCGGCAAATCGCTGGCGGGAACGGAATTGTTGCTGACGTAAGCTGAAACAATGTCGGCCGCCAAATCAATAAAGCTAGTCGTGCTGTTCATATCGCTCATTGTGTTTGCTTCCTTCAATATGTCTCGCCGTGTCCCCTGGACGAAATCGATCATTCGACAAAGCAAGATATGTCGCAATATAGACATCTCAATATAGATCGCAAGCAGTTGTTCCCACGAAATCTATAAATTTCCACAAAATTCGGCCCACTCATGATTCTTTCAAGTCTAGAAATGGATCGCATCGGCTCACGACGAATGGAATTTCATCATCCGGAACTGAAAACGTGTATACCGCGACGCGGCAAGCTCCCCGTTTATTTGGACATTGCTGATTGTAGGTCGTTCGCTCTATTTCTTCGCTCCACGTTTATCGACCCGACTGATATAGATCGCCCGGCGACATTGTCGCTTGCCGATTCCCGCTCCCGGAGCACGCCATGGCCACCGCACGCATCGACAGTGCCCTTCCGGCGCCGCCGCCGGCCGAACGCCGACCGCTGACGCGTCACGCTCATGGGGTCGACTTTCACGACGACTGGGCCTGGTTGCGCGCCGACAACTGGCGCGAGGTGCTGAAGACGCCGTCCGCGCTGCCGGACGATATCCGCGCCGTGCTGGAGGCGGAAAACACGTTCGCCGACGCCGTGCTCGCCCCGACGAAGGCCCTGCGGCGCGCGCTGGTCAAGGAAATGCGCGGGCGGGTCAAGGAAGACGATTCCGACGTGCCGCGCCGCGATGGTCCGTTTGAATATTACGACCGCTACCGCGACGGCGGCGAGCATGAACTCGTCTGCCGCAAGCCAAGCGAAGGCGGCGCCGAGGAACTGATGCTCGATGGCGACGCGCTGGCGAAGGGCAAGGATTTTTTCGAGATCGGCGACGCTCAGATCTCGCCGGATCACAGGCTGCTGGCGTGGAGCGTCGATGACAAGGGGTCGGAATATTACGCGTTGCGCGTGCGGGATCTGGCGAGCGGACAGGATTTGCCCGACACAATTGGCGATACCGAGGGCGAGGCCGTCTGGACCGCCGATTCCCGCGCTTTCTATTATGTGCGGCTCGACGCGAACCACCGCCCGACCCATGTCTACCGCCATCGCCTCGGCGCCGACCCCGCGGCGGACGAACCGGTTTACGAGGAGAAGGACCCCGGCTGGTTCATTAACGTCAGCCGGGGCGCCTCGCGGCGTTTCGCGATCATCGACGTCAACGATCACGATTCCGCCGAGGCTTGGCTGATCGATCTCGCCGACGCCTCGGGCCGTCCGCGACTGGTGGCGGCGCGCGAGCGCGGCGTGCGCTACGAGGTCGAGCCGCATGGCGATCGTTTGCTGATCCTGACAAACGCCGACGGCGCGGAGGATTTCAAGATCGTCGAAGCGCCGCTGGCGTCGCCGGACCGCGAACATTGGCGCGATCTCGTGCCGCATCGGCAGGGCCGCATGATTGTCGGCATGGCGGTTTTCGCGGGGCATCTCGTCCGGCTCGAACGCGAGAACAGCCTGCCGCAAATCATCATCCGCGATCTGGCGAGCGGCGAGGAACACGCCATCGCATTCGCCGAGGAGGCCTATTCGCTGTCGCTCGAGACGACGCTGGAGTTCGACTCGACGCTGCTGCGCTTCGCCTATTCCTCGATGACAACGCCGCGCGAGGTCTTCGACTACGACATGGTTTCGCGCCAACGCGTCCTGCGCAAGCGCCAGGAGGTGCCATCGGGCCACGATCCCGAAAAATACGTCACGCGCCGTGTTCTGGCCAGGGCGCCGGACGGCGAACTGGTGCCCGTGTCGCTCCTGCACCGGCGCGATGCGAAGCTCGATGGAAGCGAGCCGCTGTTCCTGACGGGCTATGGCGCGTATGGCCACGCCTCGCCCGCGTCATTCAGCACGAGGCGCCTTTCGCTTGTCGATCGTGGATTCATATTCGCCATCGCCCACGTGCGCGGAGGAACCGACAAGGGCTGGCGCTGGTACACCGACGGCAAGCTCGACAGGAAGCCCAACACATTTGGCGATTTCATCGCCGCGGCGCGTGATCTCATCGCGCGAAACATCACCTCGCGTGGCAGGATCGTGGCGAGCGGCGGCAGCGCCGGGGGCATGCTGATGGGCGCGATCGCCAATCTCGCGCCCGAGCTTTTCGCTGGAATCATCGCCGACGTGCCCTTCGTCGACGTGGTCAACACGATGATGGATATCGACTTGCCACTGACGCCGCCCGAATGGCTCGAATGGGGAAACCCGATCGAGGATCCAAAGGCGTTCGCGACGATGTTGTCCTATTCGCCCTACGACAACGTCGCGGCCCAACCGTATCCCGCGATCCTGGCGCTGGCGGGGCTGACCGATCCGCGCGTCACCTATTGGGAGCCGGCCAAGTGGGTGGCGCGGCTGCGCGCGACCATGACCGGCGGCGGGCCGATTCTGCTGAAAACCAACATGGCGGCCGGCCATGGCGGCGCGTCTGGCCGTTTTGATTCGCTCAACGATACCGCGCTCGAATTCGCCTTCGCGCTGGCCTGCGCGGGCCTCGATGAAAAGCCCGCGTATGAAGACGCCTAAGAACCGTTTTGCGCTTCAACGCCCATGTGCTTGCGCAGTTCGGCGAGCGACGCAAACCGTCTGACTCCTTCCTCGGTCTCGGACTCGATCGAACCATCGTCGAACAGCACGTAGTTCGAGCCGCCGAATGTATATCGACCCACGACGAGCGTCGAAGGCGCGGGCGGCGCGGGGGCAATCGCCGCGAATTCCTTCAGGCTCTCCGCCACTCCAACTTCAGCGGAGCGCTGAACGCCTCCTTCGATCGAGGCGACGGGCTTTTCCGCCAGCGCCTCATCAATGCGCGCGCCGGCGACCACGAATGGCTGGTCGACCGGGTCGGGCGGATCAGGAAGCGACAACTCGGGCGCGGGTGGTGGCGGGGGCGGCGGCGCGGCGGCGAAGCGCGACTTGAACAGGGGAGACCGCGCCGCTCCCGCGACGGGTTCGTTGATTTTCGCGATCAATTCCTCGGGGCGCGGCGGCTCGGGGGCGGCTGCCGCCTCGACGGGCTCGACCATTCCCTCGTCGGCGAACGCCGGCGCCGGCTCAACCGCGACCTCCGGCGCCACTTCCGTCCGCGACGCCAGCGCATCCCTGCCGAAACGCGCGACGACTCCAATCAGCAATCCGATGGCGATGGTGATGACGCCTCCGGCAACGGCCGTCGCGCCTGCGATCACCTCGGTCCAGCCGCGCTCGACCTGAATGATGTCATAACCCTGCCAGATCGAGACCAGCCCGCCGAGAAGCAGAATGACGCCCATGGCGATGGCGATAGACTTGGACATCTCGGGGTTCCGCGCTTTCTATCCGGTTCGCTCGCCAGTGGCGAACTTCTTCCATAACGCCGGAGCGGGCGGGTTGGCCAGCGGGAAGGCGGCGCGGGCACGGCGCCCGCGCCGGCGGGATTATTTGGCGGCGGCGTCGTAGAGTTCCGCGACAAACTCCCAGTTTACGAGGTTTTCAATGAAAGCCTTGCAGTAATCGGGACGGCGGTTGCGATAGTCGATGTAATAGCTGTGTTCCCACACGTCATTGCCGAGGATCGGCCTGGCGCCATGGACTAGCGGGTTCTCGCCGTTCGGGGTCTTCATGATGACGATCTTGCCATCCTTGACCGCGAGCCAGTGCCATCCCGAGCCAAACTGGGTGACGCCGGCCTGAATGAAGTCTTCCTTCATCTTGTCGAGCGAGCCGAAGGCGTCGATCAGCGCCTTCTCGAGCTTGCCCGGGATCTTGCCGCCGCCGTTCGGCTTCATCCACTTCCAGAACAGCATGTGATTGTAATGCTGGGCCGCGTTGTTGAAGAGGCCGGCGTTCTTGCCGAACGAGCCGGTGACGATCTCTTCCAGGCTCTTGCCCTTCAGGTCGGAGTCCTTGAGCAGGTTGTTGCCGTTGGTGACATAGGCCATGTGATGCTTGTCGTGGTGATACTCAAGCGTCTCACGCGACATATACGGCTGCAGCGCGTCGTGCGCATAGGGCAGATCGGGCAGGATCAGGTCCAAAACACTCTCCATTCGATTCAGGCGGCCCTGACGTCAGGGCCGCGGTTGGTAGCGCAAAACGTGTTTGCACCGCAACATGTCGCATCTATGTCCAGTCGCCGCCATGTCGCGGAATAAACCGCCGCCAGCGCCACAAGTTCCTTCGGCCGCCGGCGCCTCGGCCGGCGACGAATATTGGTTTAAAATTCCTTTATTGCGCCTTCGTCCGCCAAGTGGCAGCATGGGCGTATCCGGAATTCATCTGGCATCGGGGGGGCTGATAAATGGCGCAATTTTTCTCATCGCTCAACAAGACGCTGGCCGCGGGCGTTTGCCTGCTGGTCGCGATCATCATTCTGGCCGGTCTGGCAACCGGTCAATGGATCAATCTGGGCGGAATGAACTGGTGGACGTTCTTCATGCGCGTCCTGCACATCATGAGCGGCGTGATGTGGATCAGATCGGAAGAGCACACG
>CAISJZ010000318.1 GCA_903885755.1 uncultured Hyphomicrobiales bacterium
CAGCTGCCAGGGCAGACCGATGAGATCCATGGTCGCGAACTTGGCGCCGGGCCGGTCGTCGCGATCATCATAGAGCACGTCAACGCCAGCCTTTTCGAGCTTGGCGTAAAGGTCGAGACAGGCGGCGTCCACGTCCGCGGCGCCAACCTTGAGATTGACGAGACCGACCTTGAAGGGCGCGACGCTCTCCGGCCACTTGATGCCATTCTCGTCGTGGTTCGCCTCGATAAGGGCGGCGACAAGCCGTGACGGGCCGATCCCGTAGGAACCCATCTGCAACGGCGTTTCCTTGCCATCCGGGCCATTGACCACGGCTTTCATGGCTTCGGAATATTTCGTGCCGAAATAGAAAATGTGGCCGACCTCGATGCCGCGGGCCGATACCCGCTCGGCCTCGGGGATGGCCTCGAAGGCCGCGGCGTCATGCATTTCGGAGGTCGCGGCATAGCGCGAGGTCCAGGCGTCGAACACGCCATTCATGGCGGCGCGATCGTCGAAGGCGATATCGGCGGGCGGCGTCGCCTGATCGAGAAATTCCTTGTGGCAGAAGACTTCGCTCTCGCCGGTCGAAGCCAGAATGATGAATTCATGGCTGAGATTGCCGCCGATCGGGCCAGTGTCGGCGCGCATGGGGATCGCCTTCAGGCCCATGCGGGCGAAGGTTCTGAGATAGGCGGTGAACATCCTGTTGTAGGAGTGCCGCGCGCCCTCCGCGTCGAGGTCGAAGGAATAGGCGTCCTACATCAGGAACTCGCGCGAACGCATGACGCCGAAGCGCGGGCGCACCTCGTCCCGGAATTTCCACTGGATATGATAAAGATTGAGCGGCAGGTCCTTGTAGGATTTCACATGGGCGCGGACGATGGCCGTGACCATCTCCTCGTTGGTCGGCCCGAAGAGCATTTCACGTTCGTGCCGGTCCTTGATCCGCAGCATTTCCTTGCCATAGGCCTCGTAGCGGCCGCTCTCGCGCCACAGGTCCGCCGACTGGATGGTGGGCATGAGGATTTCGATGGCCCCAGCGCGGTTCTGCTCCTCGCGAATGATGCCGTTGATCTTGTCGAGCACCCGAAGTCCCAGCGGCAGCCATGCGTAGATGCCGGCGGCTTCCTGCCGGATCATCCCCGCGCGCAGCATCAGCCGATGGGACATAATCTCGGCTTCCTTGGGCGTTTCGCGCAGGATGGGTAGGAAATAACGGGACAGGCGCATTTCGGGTCCGGATCTTTGGGGAAGCAGGTCTTCGGGAATCATATGGCGGGAGTGTGCGTCCCGCGATCTGTCGTAACAATGGCGCCGCGGCGAAAAACGCAAGCCGCAGGCTGGCGGCGCCTACTTTTGCGGCGCCTGGGGAAGCTTCCTCCCCCTGCGGCAAAAATTTTGCGAAATGGCGTTTCAAAATCGCTCACGGGATAGTGACAAGGGCAAAAACCTCCGCTATCGTCAGTACGCTATCCGAAAGGAGGCCGCGAACGACCGCTCTGGTCGCTCATGCGCTCATATCCAAGTCGCGGGAGGAACCCGGTCCCAGCAGGCGTCAGAAGAACCGAGCCAAAAGGCCAACTCTCTGATGACATTGCGAAATTGGGATTGGTCGAGACGGGGATGACTTTACAGGCAGGGCGGATCCCTTGAGATCTGGCCCTGCTTTTGTTTTTCAGGCGTCCGTTTCGGGGGCTCAGTCGCCCGCCATCCATCCGGTGGAGGTCGCCGCCATGAAGTCCGCGAGACGGCCCGCTGCGATCGCCGCCCGCAAGCCCGACATCAGCTCCTGATAGTAGGCGAGGTTGACCCATGTCAGCAGCATCATGCCGAGAATCTCGCCGGATTTAACGAGGTGATGCAGATAGGCGCGGGAATAATCGCGCGCCGCCGGGCATGAGGATTCGGGGTCGAGCGGTCGTGAATCGGCGGCATGGCGCGCGTTGCGCAGATTGATCTTGCCAAAGCGCGTATAGGCGAGGCCATGCCGCCCCGCGCGGGTTGGCATGACGCAATCGAACTTGTCGACGCCGCGCGCGACGCTTTGCATGATGTCGTCGGGCGTGCCGACGCCCATGAGGTAGCGCGGCTTGCCCGCGGGCAGGTGCGGCGCGACCACGTCGATCATCGCCAGCATGACGTCCTGCGGTTCGCCGACCGCGAGACCGCCGATGGCGAGACCATGAAAGTCCATGTCGGCGAGCGCCCGCGCGCTCTCCACCCGCAGCGCCTCGCTGGCGCCGCCCTGTACGATGCCGAAGGCCGCCCTGCCCGGCTTGCCGCCAAAGGCCTTGCGCGATCGCTCGGCCCAGCGAAGCGACAGTCGCATGGCTCGCTCGGCTTCCGCGTCCGAACACGGCAGTTTCACGCATTCGTCGAACTGCATCTGGATGTCCGAGCCCAGCAGGTCCTGAATATCCATGG
>CAISJZ010000319.1 GCA_903885755.1 uncultured Hyphomicrobiales bacterium
CGCAAGCATCCCCAGCAGGAATTCCTGCAGGTCGACACCACCAACATCCTGTTCATCTGCGGCGGCGCCTTCTCGGGCCTCGAGAAGATCATCTCGGCGCGCGGTCGGGGCACGTCGATCGGCTTTGGCGCGCATGTTGATTCGCCGGACGAACGCCGGACGGGTGAAATCTTCCGCAAGGTCGAGCCGGAGGATCTGCTGCGCTTCGGCCTGATCCCCGAGTTCGTCGGTCGCTTGCCGGTTATCGCGACCCTCGAGGATCTCGACGAGGAAGCGCTGAAGCGCATTCTGACCGAGCCGAAGAACGCCCTGGTCAAGCAGTACGCCCGCCTGTTCGAGATGGAGAACGTCGATCTCACCTTCCAGGACGAGGCGCTCAACGTCGTCGCCAAGAAGGCCATCGAGCGCCGCACCGGCGCGCGCGGCCTGCGCTCCATCATGGAAGCGACGTTGCTCGACACGATGTACGATCTGCCGGGCCTTGAGGGCGTCGAGCAGGTGGTTATCGGTCCCGAGGTGATCGAGGGCAAGGCCCGTCCGCTCTATATCTATTCCGAGCGGGCCGAAAAGACCGGCGCGAGCGCCTGAAGTCGCGCCGCCAGCATCGACGCGCCCGCACCTGGCGAGCGCGTCGGCCACGGTAATTGTCGCGTGCGTGAGGTGTGACTGGTCCTCGCTATTCTCCGCTTGAAACCCCGTTCAATCATCGCCATCTTGTGTACGAGCGTGATTGTGGGGCGGAGGTTGTCGAAGCCGCCATGGTTGCATTTTTCAGCGCCGGAGGCGCCCGAAGGGGCCTTGCGGCGGAGATGACGGAACCGCCGGTTTCGTTGTCTTGCCAGTACGGACCGCTCGTCAGAGGGTTCGCGAGGCGTCAGGCATGAGGACGAATGGAATGACTACTCAGAAGCGTGTGCTTGCAAGCCCCGGCGCGGTCGAAAGCTACCCCGTTCTGCCGCTGCGCGACATCGTCGTTTTCCCCCACATGATCGTTCCGCTCTTCGTTGGTCGCGAGAAGTCGATTCGCGCGCTCGAGGAAGTGATGAAGGGCGAGCGCCACATTCTCCTCGCGACGCAGATGAACGCGGCCGATGATGATCCGGCGACCGACGCGATCTACCAGACCGGCACGCTCGCTTCCGTGCTCCAGTTGCTCAAGCTGCCCGATGGCACCGTCAAGGTGCTGGTCGAGGGCGCGGCGCGGGCCAAGGTGCATGGCTATACCCGGACCGATGAATATTACGAGGCCAACGCCGAGGTGATCGCGGACGATGCTGGCGAGCGCGTGGAAGTCGAGGCGCTCGCGCGCTCCGTCGTCAACGAATTCGAAGGCTATGTGAAGCTCAACAAGAAGGCCTCGCCCGAGGTTGTCGCCGCCGTCGGTCAGATCGAGGATTATTCCAAGCTCGCCGACACCGTCGCCTCGCACCTGACCATCAAGATCGCGGACAAGCAGACGATTCTCGAGACGCCTTCGGTATCCAAGCGCCTGGAGAAGTGCCTGTCGCTGATGGAAAGCGAAATTTCGGTCCTTCAAGTCGAGAAGCGCATCCGCACGCGCGTCAAGCGCCAGATGGAGAAGACCCAGCGCGAGTACTATCTGAACGAGCAGATGAAGGCCATTCAGAAGGAGCTTGGCGACGGCGAGGACGGCAAGGTCGATCTTGCCGAACTCGAGCAGCGCATTAAGAACACAAAGCTGTCGAAGGAAGCGCGCGACAAGGCGAACGCGGAGCTGAAGAAGCTGCGCAACATGTCGCCCATGTCGGCGGAAGCCACCGTCGTGCGCAACTATCTCGACTGGGTGCTGTCGATTCCGTGGAACAAGAAGAGCAAGGTCAAGAAGGACATCGCCGCCGCCGAGGCCGTGCTCAACGCCGATCACTTCGGGCTTGAGAAGGTCAAGGAGCGCATCCTCGA
>CAISJZ010000320.1 GCA_903885755.1 uncultured Hyphomicrobiales bacterium
GGGCGCGCGCGCGCGCCCGGTTTAAATTCACCTCAGCCCTTCGCCCCGGAATCCGTTCCGGCGGATGGGACGACCACCCAGCGCTTGAGCTTCGAGATCGGCTTGCTTTCCTCGATCTGCACGTTGTCGCCGACCTTGAAAGACTTGTTCTCGTCGTGCGCGTGGTAGTTCTTGGACCGGCGCACGGTCTTCTTGAGCAGCGGATGCGTGAACCGCCGCTCAACCTTCACGACGACCGTCTTGGCCTGCTTGTCGCTGACGACGACGCCCTGGAGAATTCGTTTCGGCATGTTCGTGCCCTTACTTGCTGGCCGCGGCGCGCTTATGCGCGGCGATCGTCTTGATGCGGGCGATGTCGCGGCGAACAACGCGAACGCGCGAGGTGTTCTCGAGCTGTCCGGTGGCGCGCTGGAATCGCAGGTTGAACTGTTCCTTCTTGAGCTTCAGAAGCTCGTCCGTGAGCTGGTCATCGGACAGGACCTTGAGATCGCCGAAGCGTTGCTTGGATTTCATGGGTCCGCTCCTTATTCGGCGATGCGCTGGATGAAGCGCGTCTTGATCGGCAGCTTGGCGGCGGCGAGAGCCATCGCTTCCTTGGCGATCTGCGCCGGCACGCCGTCGCATTCGAACATGATGCGGCCGGGCTTGACGCGGCACGCCCAGTATTCGGGTGCGCCCTTGCCCTTGCCCATGCGAACTTCGACGGGCTTCTTGGAAACCGGCACGTCGGGGAACACGCGGATCCACACGCGACCCGCGCGCTTCATGTGACGCGTGAGGGCGCGACGGGCGGCCTCGATCTGCCGGGCGGTGATCCGCTCGGGTTCGACGGCCTTCAGGCCGAACTGACCGAAGTTCAGTTCAAAACCGCCCTTGGCGACGCCATGGATACGGCCCTTGAAGGCCTTGCGGAACTTGGTGCGTTTGGGTTGCAGCATGGTTCAACTCTTCGCGTGCGTCGGCCGATCAGGCCGCGGGACGGTCGCGTCGACGGCGTTCGCCGCCACCGCCGCCGTGATCTTGTTCAGCCATCTTCTTGTCCTGGGCCATCGGGTCGTGCTCAAGGATTTCGCCCTTGAAGATCCAGACCTTGATGCCGCAGGTGCCGTAGGCCGTGTGCGCGGTGGCGACGCCGTAGTCGACATCGGCGCGCAGCGTGTGCAGCGGCACCCTGCCCTCGCGATACCACTCGAGGCGCGCGATTTCCGCGCCGCCGAGGCGGCCGGAGCAGTTGATGCGGATGCCCTCCGCGCCCAGACGCATCGCCGACTGAACGGCGCGCTTCATGGCGCGACGGAAAGCCACGCGACGCTCGAGCTGCTGGGCGATTGAGTCTGCCACCAGGGTGGCGTCGACCTCGGGCTTGCGCACCTCGACGATGTTGATGACGACCTCGGACTCCGTCAGGCCGGCGACGGACTTGCGGATCTTGTCGATGTCCGCGCCCTTCTTGCCGATGACGACGCCGGGACGCGCCGAATAGATCGTGACGCGGCACTTCTTGTGCGGACGCTCGATGACGATTTTCGACACGGCGGCCTGCTTCAGCGTCTTCATGAGCGAAGCGCGGATCGCCATGTCCTCGTGCAGCAGCTTGGCGTAGTCGCCCTTGTTGGCGTACCAGCGCGAATCCCACGTGCGGTTGATCCCAAGCCGCAGGCCGATCGGATTGACCTTCTGTCCCATCTCGTTCTCCTCAGGCCTTGGCGGCCGGCGCTTCGGCCGGCACTTCGCGAACGACGATCGTCAGGTGCGAGAAGGGCTTCTCGACGCGACCCGCGCGACCGCGGGCGCGGGCGTGGAAACGCTTCATCACCATGGCGCGACCGACATGCGCCTCGGCGACGACGAGATCGTCGACGTCCAGCGAATGGTTGTTCTCGGCGTTCGCGATGGCGCTTTCGAGGGTCTTCTTGACCTCGACGGCGATCCGCTTGCGCGAAAAGCGAAGATCCGCGAGCGCGCGATCAACCTTCTTGCCGCGGATCAGCTGGGCAAGAAGATTAAGCTTCTGCGGGGATATGCGGACCATCCGCAAAACCGCCTTGGCTTCGTTGTCTTTCAGCGCGCGAGGCGTTGATGCCTTGCCCATGATCAGCCCCTCTTGGCTTTCTTGTCGGCGGCATGGCCGTGGAACGTGCGCGTCGGCGCGAACTCGCCGAACTTGTGACCGATCATGTCCTCGGTCACGGCGACGGGGATGTGCTTGTGGCCGTTGTAAACACCAAACGTCAAGCCCACGAATTGCGGCAGGATCGTCGAGCGACGGCTCCAGATCTTGATAACTTCCGAACGGCCGGACGCGCGCGCGGTATCCGCCTTCTTCAGCAGATAACCGTCGATGAACGGGCCTTTCCAGATCGAACGTGTCATGGGATCAGCCCTTCTTCTTGCTCTTGTGACGCGAGGTCACAATAAACCGGTCCGTCGACTTGTTGCTGCGGGTCTTCTTGCCCTTCGTGGGCTTGCCCCACGGCGTGACAGGATGACGACCGCCGGAGGTGCGGCCTTCGCCGCCGCCGTGCGGATGGTCGACCGGGTTCATGACGACGCCGCGGTTATGCGGGCGCTGGCCCAACCAACGATGACGACCGGCCTTGCCCATCGACGTGTTCATGTGGTCGGGGTTCGAAACGGCGCCAACCGTCGCGTAGCACTGACCGTGAATGAGGCGCTGCTCGCCAGAATTCAGACGAACCGACACATAACCCTGGTCGCGACCGACGATCTGCGCATAGGCGCCGGCCGAGCGCGCCATGGCGCCGCCCTTCCCGATCTTCATCTCGATGTTGTGGACGATCGTGCCGACCGGCATGGACGCCAAAGGCATCGCGTTGCCAGGCTTCACGTCGACCTGAACGCCGGACACGACCTCGTCGCCCACCGACAGACGCTGCGGCGCCAGGATGTAGGACAACGTGCCATCGGCATACTTGATCAGCGCGATGAAGGCGGTGCGGTTGGGATCGTACTCGAGGCGCTCGACCTTGGCGGGCATATCGACCTTGCGACGCTTGAAGTCGACGAGGCGATAGGTCTGCTTGTGGCCGCCGCCGCGGAAGCGCACGGTGATGCGACCGGTATTGTTGCGGCCGCCCTGCGAATGCTTGCCCTCGGTCAGCGTCTTGACCGGCTTGCCCTTGTAGAGCTCGCTGCGGTCGACGATCACCAGCTGCCTGAGGCCTGGCGTGACCGGTTTGAATGATTTCAGCGCCATGGTCTGGCTCCTGTCCCTGAATTCCTGCTCACAGCCCGGTCGTCAC
>CAISJZ010000321.1 GCA_903885755.1 uncultured Hyphomicrobiales bacterium
CAGCGAGAAGGACAGGATGGCGAGAAAGATCGTCCAGATTTTCAGCGCGTCGCGCTTTTCCATCACGACGATGGAATGCAGCAGCGCGGTGCCCGCGAGCCACGGCATGAGCGAGGCGTTCTCGACCGGGTCCCAGAACCAGAAGCCGCCCCAGCCCAGCGTGTAATAGGCCCAGTACGAGCCCATCGCGATACCGAGCGTCAGAAAGGTCCACGCCAGCAGGGTCCACGGCCGCGCGAAACGCGCCCACGCCGCGTCGATGCGGCCGACGATCAGCGCGCCCGCGGCAAAGGAGAACACAATGGAGAAACCGACATAGCCGACGTAGAGCATCGGCGGATGAATAGCGAGGCCGGGGTCTTGCAGGATCGGATTGAGATCGTTGCCCTCGATGGGCGCCGGCATGAGCCGCGCGAAGGGATTCGATGTCAGCAGGATGAAGAGAATGAAGGCGGACCCGAGCCACGCCTGCGCCGCCAGAACCGCGGCGAGCAGATCCCTTGGCATGGCGCGCGAGAACAGCGCGACAAGCGCGCCGAACAGGGCGAGGATCAGCACCCACAGGAGCATCGATCCCTCGTGGTTCCCCCACACGCCGGAGATTTTATAGATCAGCGGTTTCAGCGAATGCGAATTCTCGACCACGTTGACGAGCGAGAAATCGGAGACGACGTGCGCGTGGGTGAGCGCCGCGAAGGAAATCGCGATCAGCACGAACTGCGTCACCGCGGCGGGCGGCGCGATGGCCATCAGGGGGCCGTCCCGTCGCATCACGCCCCACAGCGGCAGAATGGCTTGCACAAGCGCCAGCGCGAGCGCGAGAACCAATGCGTAATGCCCGGTTTCGACGATCATCGCGCCCTCATGGTTTGGCCGTCGCGGGCCTCTGTTCGCCCTCGTTCCACATGCCCTCTTTTTTCAGGGCGTCGGCGACCTCGCGCGGCATGTACTTCTCGTCGTGCTTGGCGAGAATACCGTTATTATCGTCGGCGCGGAATGTCCCTGGTGCAATAAGCACCCCCATGGCCACGACGCCTTGTCCCTCGCGAAATAGATCGGGCGTCTGGCCAACGTATGTAACCGAAACATCCGATTTTCCATCGGTTATCACAAACGAGAGTTTCTGCCCCTCTCCGTGCACGACTGAACCTTCTTTCACCAATCCGCCAATCCGCAGGCGCGCGCCGGGCGCGGGCTGCTTTTGCGCGAGTTCGCTCGGTCCGTAGAAGAAAACGATGTTGTCGCGAAACGCGAACATCATCAGGCCGGCGGCGATCGCCAGCATGCCGACCGCCGAACCGATGAGAACGAGACGTCTGCCCTTGCGCGTCATCTAGCCACCGATCCCGAGTTCGCGCGACAGGGCGTCGAGCCGGCCCATGGCGGCGCCGTCGGAGCCCAGCGCCTTGCGCGCGTCCGCCAACGCGGCGCGGGCCTTGTCCGGTTCGTTGAGCACCTTATAGGCGCGCACGAGGCGCAGCCATCCCTCGATATCTCCGCCATTTTGCGCGAGCCGGCTGGCGAGCCCCTCGACCATGGCGCGGATCGTTTTGTCGCGATCCTCCGGCGCCATCGCGGCGACAGCGGCGCCAGCGGGACTATTGGGACCAGACGCCGCCGCGCCCGACAAAGCCGCGATGCGGTCGCGGACAGCAGGCGCGAAGGGCGCGTCGGGCGGCGAATCCGCCAGCAGCTTTGTCCAGATGTCGACAGCGCGCGGTGCGTCGCCGTCCTGCTCGGCGGCAAGGCCGAGGAAGAAACGGGCGCGCGGCTCCTTCTCGTCGTCGTTCAGCGCCGCTTCAAAAGCCTCGCGCGCCTGTTTCGTGACGCGGCCATCCTCGGCGTAAACCAGCGCCTCGCCAAAGGAACTGGCGGCCTCGGCGTTGGGGCCTTTCAATTGCACGACCCTCTGCCAAGCCTTCGCCGAATCCATGGCGCGGCCAAGGCGCATATAGACCGGCGCGACGATCTCCCAGCCGCGCACGTCGTCCGGCTGCTCGGCAAGATGCTTTTCGATCCGCGCCAGCGCCACGTTGATGTCGGCGCCGTTGGGGGCGGCCTTCAGCCGCGCTTCCAGCGGCTGGTCGGGATATTCGACCGCGCCGAGCGAGCGGTAGAGACCGAAGGCGAGACCGGGAATGAAAATCAGAGACACGAGCGCGGCGAGGCGTCGATTGAGGCTCGAGCCGCCCGCCGTCGGCGTGGCGGCGGCGTGCGCGGCGATCAGGCGCCGCGCCGCCTCGGCCTTTGCCGCGGAAGCGTCGCCGGCGGTGGCGAGGCCGCGCTCGACATCCCTGTCGATGCCGGCGATTTCCGCCTGGTAGAGGTCGCGGTCGACATCCGCCCGGCTGGACGCGCCGCGCGAGCGCGCGAGCGGCCAAAGCACGGCGAGCACGGCGGCCCCGGTCAGAACGGCGAACACAACCCAGATCATGGGGGTCATTTAGCCGCTTATCGCGGCGACCGGAAGGCGGATGTTCTTGATCGGGGTCAATCAATCCCGCGGCGCGCTTGCCGAACGCGCCAAATCGAGCCAACCTCTGCCAAAATCGACCCTTGGTAAGACAGCGCCCGACATGTCCAGCGAACGCCGCTTTGCCCTGAACTGCTGGTACGCCGTCGCCTGGAGCCACGAGGTCGGCCGTCGCGAACCCCTGGCGCGGACGCTCTGCAACCAGAAACTCGTTTTATGGCGCGAGGCCGACGGCGGGATCGCCGCCATTGAGGATATGTGCTGGCATCGCCTGTTGCCGCTGTCGATGGGCTGGCTGAAGGGCGACGAAATCGTCTGCCGCTATCACGGACTCGCCTTCGACGGCGCGGGTCGCTGCACCCATATGCCCTCGTCCGAGACCGCCAATCCCAACGCCCGGGTCAGAACCTATCCGGCGGCGGAACGGCATCGCTTCGTCTGGGTCTGGCCAGGCGATCCGGCGCGCGCCGACCCCGCGTCGATTCCCGACCTGCACTGGAACGACGACCCGGAATGGGATGGCGACGGCAAGACCATGTTCGCCAAATGCGACTATCGGCTGTTCATCGACAATCTCATGGACCTGACCCATGAGACCTTTGTTCACGCCACCAGCATCGGCAACAGCGCGGTCGCCGAAACGCCCATGACCACGACCCACGACGCCAACACGGCGACGGTGACGCGCATCATGGAGAATGTCGACGCGCCGCCCTTCTGGCGGACGCAACTCGGCAAACCCGGCAATGTCGATCGCTGGCAGATCATCCGCTTCGAGGCGCCCTGCACCATTGTGCTCGACGTTGGCGTCGCGCCCACCGGCACGGGCGCGCTATCGGGCGACCGCTCGAAGGGCGTCAACGGGCGGGTGCTCAACACGATCACGCCGGAGACCGATACGACCTGCATGTATTTCTGGTCGCTGGTGCGAAGTTACAGATTGCGCGACCAGTCGTTGACGACCCAGTTGCGCGAGGCCAACGCCAAGATCTTCATCGAGGATCAGGTCGTGGTCGAGGCGCAGCAGGCGATGATGGACCTGCATCCCGACAAACCGTTGAGGCGTCTGGATATCGACGCGGGCGGCACGCGCGCCCGCCGGATCATCGACGAGTTGATCGCGCGCGAGGAACCGCCGCGTTAGGTTGGCGTCGCGCTGGCCTTGCGAACGCCTTCAATCAGGACCAAGCTGGCTTCAATCTTGGAATCGCACCGGGATCGCCCATCGCCGGGCCATCCCCTCACCGGAGGCGCGGATGCGCACGTTTTTCCTGATTTTGGGTCTGGCCGCGATCTGCGAAAGCGCCAGCGCCACTCAGCGGCCCGAGGAATACACCGCCCCCGGTCAGGCCAACGCCATGGCGATGAGCTGCTCCGCGGCGCAAACCTATGTCACATCCCGCGGCGCGGCGCTGATGGTCACCGGGCGGCGCGAATTCGACCGCTATGTCAGCGACGAATCCTACTGCTACCGGACCCATGGGCTTGTGGCGAAGGTGACGCAAACGCGCGACAATCCCCAATGCATGATCGGCTATGTCTGCGTCGGGCATGACGATCTTCTGTATCAGCGCTCGCTTTTCGACCGCTGAGACACGGGCTCAATACTTCCAGACCCCGCTCGGCTGACGGCAAGCGTTTCCCTTGCCGCTTTGCGGACGGCCATCGATGAAGACGGTGTGTATGTAGTCGCGGCATCCCGCGCTTTCGGCGCCCGGCTCGATGAAGCCGAAGACCGCGCTCTTGCCCTTCCAGGATTTGCGCTGGCCCTTGTCGAGCGCGTCGGTCTGGGCGTCGAAGGCGATCTGGCGATCCTCCTCGGACAGGGAAGCGCCAATCGGCCCGGCGATGACGCCTTGCGGCGGCGGCGGCCCGGCGGGGGCGGCCACGACAGGCGGGGCCGCCGGGCTCGGACCGGACGGCGCGCAACCGGCGAGGGCCGTCACCCCCAACAAAATTCCGCCCACCCAGCCGCGCATCGAATGTCCCCACGAAGGAGCGTTGTGACCAATTACCGGAAATTTGGGTATCGCGGCCTCAGGCTGTTGGCAAGCGCAGGCGCGCCCGCAACCCGCCGAGCGGCGAATCCTCAAGCATCAGATTCCCGCCGTGCAGGCCGGCGAGATCGGTGACGATCGACAGGCCAAGGCCGCTGCCGGGCTTTGTCTCGTCGAGCCGCCGGCCGCGCGTCATCGCCTGCGCCCGCTGGTCCGGCGGCAGGCCGGGGCCATCGTCGTCGATGAGCAGATCGATCATCGCGCGGCCGCTGGCCGCGGGCGGCGCGGTCTCGACCAGAATATCGACCCGGCTCGTCGCCCACTTGCCGGCGTTGTCGACGAGATTGCCCATCATCTCCTCGAAATCCTGCTTTTCCCCGCGAAACCGCAATTCCTCGGGAATCTCGGCGATGAATTCGATGGCCCGCTCGCCATAGATCTTGGCGAAGGTGCGGGCCAGCGCGCCGACGGCGGGCGCGATGTCGGTCGTCGCGCCAATGACGCGCGAGCGCGCCGCCGCGCGCGCCCGATCGAGATACCAGGTCACCTGATCGCGCATGATCGCCGCCTGCTCGGCCACCTTCTCGGCGAGCGGTCCCTGGGTCGCGCGGGCCTCGTTGGCGATGACGCTGAGAGGCGTCTTGAGGGCGTGAGCGAGATTGCCGACCTGTGTGCGGGCGCGTTCGAGAATTTCGCGGTTTGATTCCATCAGCAGGTTGAGCTCGCCCGCCAGCGGCGACAGCTCTTCGGAATAGACGCCGGCGATCAACTCGCCATCGCCGCGCCGAATGGCGCCGACTTCGTCGCCGAGCCGTCGCAACGGCATCAGACCGTAGCGCACCTGCAGCACCGTCGCGCCCGCCAGAGCCAGCGCCAGCGTGGCGAAGGCGATGACCAGCGCGAGTTCAAACCGCCAGATCTGCGTTTCGACCTCGTCGGTCGTCGCGGCGACCTGCACCAGATAAATTCCGGCGTCGCCCACATTGATCTCGCGCTCGACGATGCGGATCGGCTTACCATCCGGCCCCTCGGCGTAGCCGCGCCGCGATCCGCCAATGCCGGCGGGGACGCCGAGATCGGCGAGCCGCGGCAATTGCGAGGCGAACAGCGAACGGGAGGCGCGAATGTCCGGCTTGTCCGAGTCGAGCCGGGTGATCTGCCAGTACCAGCCCGACAGGGTCAGTTCGAACTGCGGTTCGCCGAGCTGGCCGGGCTCGGTGCGCGTGTCCTCTCCCGGTGTCGCGACATCCGCCACGATGGCGCGCAGATAGACGCCAAGCCGCTGGTCGAAGGCCTGTTCGGTCGTGCGGCGATAGAGCGAGGAGAGAATGACGCCAGCGAGCAGAAGCAGAAGCACGCTGCATGCAATGGCGGACAGCAGCAGCCGGGCCGCGATGGACCATGGCCTGCGCCGGGCGTCCGCCATCTAGCGCGCGGCTTTGGGCGGCGAGGCCTCCGGGGGGCTCAGCAGATAGCCCAGGCCGCGGACAGTCTCGATGGAATCGACGCCGAGCTTCTTGCGCAGGCGTCCGACGAAGACCTCGATCGTATTGGAATCCCGATCGAAATCCTGATCGTAGATATGCTCGACAAGTTCGGTGCGCGACACAACCCGCCCGACGTGATGCATGAGATAGGACAACAGCCGGAATTCATGCGAGGTCAGCTTGACCGGATTGCCGTCAACCGACACGCGCCCGCCCTTGGTGTCGAGGGTGATCGGCCCGCAGGTGAGGTCGCTCGTCGCATGGCCGGCGGCGCGCCGCAACAGGGCGCGGATGCGCGCCAGCACTTCCTCCATGTGGAAGGGCTTGGCGACATAATCGTCGGCGCCGGCGTCAAATCCCTGCACCTTGTCGCTCCAGCGATCACGCGCCGTGAGGATCAGCACCGGCGTCTTGTGGCCGGCCTTGCGCCAGTCCTCGAGGACGCGGATGCCATCCTTCTTCGGCAGGCCGATGTCGAGCACGATGGCGTCGTAGGGTTCGGTATCGCCGAGGAACCAGCCGTCCTCCCCGTCATAGGCGCGATCGACTGCGTAACCCGCCTGCTCCAGCGAGGTGACGATCTGACGATTCAGATCCTTGTCGTCCTCAACCACCAGAAGGCGCACGAACAACTCCCGTATCACTCGCCAGACTTGCCGACGATCGACCCGTCGGTGGCGCGGACATTAACCTGCGCGATTTTGCCGTCGCGCAGCAGGAGGCTTATTTCATAAATGTAGTCTTCATTCCAGCGACACAGGCGGCTGCGCAGGAACTCGCCGCCGCCCGCGTGCCTGGCCGCCGATCGTTGCGCGGCGACCGGGTTGGTCAGCTTTTGCTCGATGATGGCGTCGCGCGTATGGGCGGCGTCGAGGCAGACCCGTTCTCCCTCCGCCCGCGTCGGCGGCGACGATCCGCCCATGGCGAGGGCCAGGGCCGCAATGGCGAGAATTCGGCGCATCTCGCAATTTCCGCCCGCGGGGGTGAACGCGGGATGAACGGTTCGTTCAGCCGCCCAACTCGTGTTCGCGGGCGAGAAAGACCGGATCGGCGGCGTCCATTGGCTTCATGCCGAGGGCGCGCAGACCCTCGATCACGCCGAGGATGGCGGGCAGTTCTGGCAGGACGCCGCCAAGGACGCCGGCGATCCGCGCCACGGCCTCCGCATCGCCGACAAGGCGGGCGAGGCCGGGAACCAGCCGCTCCATTTCGTGCGTGACTGGCGAGCCGGCGACCGCGTCGGCGACGGCCTTGAACCTGCCAAGGCCGGTCGCGACCTCATTGGCGATGACGTGAAGATTGGCGCTCATGTCAGGCCCCCGCGACAACGGTGACAGCGGGCGAGCCGGTGATCGCCGGACAGGCGTCCTTGATCAGACTCGAATTTTTCGCGAGGACGGCCCGCACCCGCTGGGCGGCGCCGATATCGTTTGCGACGACGCGGATGAGATCGCCATACTGGCAGTCGATGCGCGCCACGTCCGTTCCGATCTGCTTCAGCACGCCCGCCGTCGCATTGGCCGCGTTGGTGTAATTGGCGAGTTGCGCCGAGGTGCAGGCCGCGAGCGCGCCGATCAGCGGCAGGGCGCACGCAACCGCCAGCGCCTTGCCGGCGCCCGGACCCGCGTCGGTCGGCAGGATCGAGGTGGTGCGCGCCGTCGCCTGATAGCGAAACAGGATGGCGCCAAGCGCGCCCAGCATGGCGAGCCCGTTGACGATGGAATCGATGGTCTTGGGATCGGCCGCCCAGGCGCCGAGATCAGCGAGATGAAAGCTCGCGGCGATGGCGGCCACGAGCGACAGCGCCGCGCTCCAGAAGGCGCGGCTTTCGACAAGGGATTTTGTATCCTGCATGGAAGTCTCCTAGTTATGATGAAAGACGAGCGGGCGCGCTCGCAGAGGGCGCGCTCGGGAAAAGGTTCGCGAGTGAGGATTTGCCAATCGGCGCCCGGTCGATTGGGCTAGACGTACCGCCCGTTGTTGTTCGCCCACCGCGCGGCGGCGACGCTGGCCGCGCTGTTGCCGGAAAGCGTCAGGTCTTCGAGATAGGCGCCGTAGATCACGCCCTTGTATGCGCCATTGATCTGGACTGTCGCGGTCGCCGCGTTCTGGAGCGCCTGCGCGCCGACGTTTGCGGCGCCGACGAGAACGCCGTTGCCGTACATTTCCATAAGCCCCGTCGAGGCCTTGAAGTGCAGCCCCATATGCGTCACGGCGCCGAGGTTCCAGCCACTGCCGTTGTTGAGAGCGTTGCTGCCCGGTCCCGTTCCTGCTCCAACGCGCGGCGTCTTTCCATCCGATCCCATGTCCATGAACCATTGCGCCACGTTTGCATTGCCCGTGGTGAGCGTCATGAGCGTGGGGTAAAAGCCCGTCGCGAAGCCCGTCGTCGGCGTCTTGAAGAAGATGTCGACGTAAAACTCATCTCCTGACGCATGAAGGTCATAGGTTCCCGCGGCGCCAATGTTCAGCGCGCCGCCGCCTCCGGAGAACGCGAGGCCCGCTTTTCCGGCGAGACTGCCGATGGAGGTTCCAGAAACGGTGGCGGCGGCTCCACCCGACACGAGGTTGTTCAGGATCGCGCCGCTGGCCAGCGCGCCATCGGCGTTCGGGTTGCAATATGTATCAAGCGCGTCGAACAGAAACCTGGCGCCCGCGGCGCCCGCGTAAAGGATCGGATCGCGCTGGATCACGGGCCGCGTTGTGTCCGTGCAGGCCGCCGATGCATTTTCGGTGAGGATCGCTATATCGGTCATGTTACCAGCCCTTCGCTGTGATGATATTGGCGAGCTGCTGGCCGATCAGGTTGTAGCCCGTCTGATTGAAGTGAACGCCGTCCGTGGCGAGAAGATCGGAGGGGATGCGATCCTGAGCGAGATACGCGGCGTCGATGGGAGACGTAATGCCCGCGTCCGCCAATCCGCGCAGGATCATGTACGCGCGCAGATCAAAGAACTGCTCGGGAAAGGCCGCCGCCAAAGCTGCGTTGCAGGCCAGAACGTTCGCGTAGTTGCCGGCCCCCGCGCCGCCGCTCCATTCCGACGCGCCATTGTGCAGACCGACGATGATGAATCGCGCGGGCTGGAGGAATCGCGAAACAGCGGTCTGGATATCGGCCAGTATGGTAGCTGGATATTGCAGATTGTTGCGCCCGGCCCAGATGATGGCGATCTGTGTCTCAAGACCATTGCGATCGACGATGAATGGCGAATTGACCGGGCATACCGCGGGCAAGGGCGCGCCAGAGTCCGGCGTGAAGGTGTAGTTTTCCAGGGTCGATGGCGGGCCGCCGCTCGCCACGCGCGTCAGGGTTCCATGTACGCCACAATATATTCCGGTCAGCGTAGAGGTCGTGTTACCCGCTGGCGTCGATAGTGGTTGCGTCGCTTGGCTGTTCGCGGACATCGAGACGATTGTCGCGCCATTGAGCGCCGTCACCGGATTGGCGCCCACCGTCATCGTATTGCCCGCCAATGACATCGTCGACGCGCCCAGGCCGACGCGCTGGAAAATGGTTGTCGAGGGTTGGCCTCCGACGCCAAGGTTCGCGATCGCGCGGGCCGGAAATAACGAGGCGAGTTTGGCGGGATAGCCACCCGAGCCGCCCGCTCCCGCGGTCAGACTGTCGCCGATGCAGGCGATGTTCGGCGACAGGGCCGTCGAACCCAGCAATGCGAGAGTCTGACGTCCCATTGCGTCGAAGGTCGACGAAAGGCCCGTTCCAACGCCGACAAAATTGCCAGTCCATTTCCCGTTCGGCTGAATGCCACCAAACAATCGGCCAACGGGATCCACCCACGCGCGCGCGAAGCCGGTTCGCACCGTGCGCGAACTATCAAGAGTCACGGCCGGAATGGAAAGCGACAGGGTTTCGCACCCCATGTTGTCGAAACTGGCGGCGATGTTGGCGCCAGGCTTGACGAACTTGCCGCTCCACCACCCGTCAATGCCGCAGGCCGCGAGAACGCGCCTGTTGGCGTCGAGAATGGATCGCAGAAAGCCCGAGCGAGCGGTGTAACTTGAATCGAGCGCCTGCCCCGGGCCCATGCCGATAAAGGAGATGATTGGCGAGTTCGCGTTGGCGCCGGATACATTCTGGAAGAGATCGGCGGCGCTCCCAGCGCGCACGGACGGCGTGACGGTGAAAAACCCGTTCGCCGCAGTCGCCGCGAGGCCCGCCGCGAAACTCGAATAGGTTGTCGCCGTGACCGCGGCGGTCGTTCCCGATGGACCTTGCGGTCCAGCGCTGCCCACTGGCCCGGTTGCGCCTTGAACGCCTTGCGGACCCTGCGGGCCAGCCGGACCAGTCGGGCCAGCGGCGCCTGCCGGGCCAATCAACGACACGAATGCGGTCGCCCATGTTCCCGATGTTTTCGGCCCGTACAGCCGGCTGTTCGTCGTATCGATGAAGAAGTCGGCATTGAAGCCGATGGCGTTCGGCGGCGCGCCGGGCCCGCTCCAGATGGTGTTGAGACCGTTGCCGACACCGGAGGGAAAGGACACGACGCCCGTCGCGGGATCGACATTCAGCGCATCGCGCCAGGTCGATCCGTCCGCCGACACCTTGATGTGAAAATGATCGTCGCCGCAAAGCCCGGTCTCGGCCCTGCCGGAATAATTGTCCTGATAAAGTTGCGAGACGGTGTTGCCCGCCGTACTTTTGTTGAGCGTGAGACGCAGATCGCCCGCGCCGCCCTCGGCGACGCTTCTGGCCGTGAACAGGGCCGAACTCAGCTTCGCCACGATGGCGTTCACAGCGTCCGCGCTGGCGCCGACGCCGAGCGACGTCAAATTTTGCAGCGCGTGAATTGCCGAGCCAACATCGGCCCATGCCCCGCCCGTGTAAATCAACAGCGCGCTTTCGCTTTCGACAAAACAACGCCACCCCGTTTTCGGAGTCGCGAACGTCCAGGCGCCGTCGATATAAGTCGCGACGGAGCCATCATGCCCGGCAAAGCCGCCCGTCGCGCCCGCGCCGACGAGATATCGATTGCCTTCCGCGGGGGACGCGGGCGGCGCGACGACGTTCCGCTGCTTGACGCCGAGTTGAACGAGCGTGTCGAGGCCCGCGATCGCCGCGTTGTGCGTGACGTGCTTTTGCGCCTGCGCGGGATCGATATAGGGCAAGGCGAGATTGGGCGTGTTGGTCATGGAATGGTCCGGAGTTGGAGTCGAACGGACGGGCTTCAGGCGACGGGAACATGGGCGAAAAGCGAAAATCCCCTGCCCACCGTGGCGCTGATCTGGAAGATGCGAAGATCGAGCGCGCTTGTTGGCGCGCCGAAATCGGCGAGTTCATCGACCGCCGCATAGAGCGTCGACGGCGTGGTCGCCGACAACAATCGTTTCACGACGCCATTGGCGAGAACTTCGATCTCGTAACGCTCGACATCCTCGCCCAGGGGAATATCGACCGGCTCCCATGCGTCGGACTCGACACGGCCGCGCCGGATGAATCCGATCGTCACGCCAGCGACCGAACGCGTTGCGGTTGCGCGAACAGGCGCAAAGGGCAGCAGCGCCGACGAGCCCGCCGTCGTCGCGAACTCGATACAAGACGGGTCCGCGTAGTCCCGGTTCGATGGCCCGAGCCGCCAGCGACGCGGCGCGCCAAGATCGGCAAGCGCGAAGACCAGCGGCGTCACCGCCTGATCGAGCAAGACGAAATCGGCCCCCGGAGCAAGCGTTCGTGACGCAAGCGCGTCATTGCCGCCCAGCCCGCGCAGCAGGCGCGACAGTCGCCAGACGCCCGAGGCGACAAGTTCGGCGTTGGCAAAGCCGATGATCTCCCACGCGCCATCTGGACCGCGCAGCGCCGCCGTGTTGGCGCCGCCGAACATCTGGACATCCGAAACCGACGACAGAATTCCGCCGGAGACCGCGACGCGAAACGTGTTCGCGAGATCGAGGCGCCCGGTGACGCCCGGCCCGAGCGCGTCGAGCGTCACGCCGAGGGTCGCCCGCCGCTCCACAAGCTTCACGAAGGCAAAACTGTCGCCACGCGCCAGCCACAACGCCAGTGGTCCCGGCCATGGATCGGCGAAGGCCGCCAGATGCTGCAATGTCGCTGGCGTATCGCGCGCGATGGCGAGATCGAGAATTTTCACGGCCGCCGGGCCGGGCAGAACAGGCGGCGCGATCGCCAGTCGCGGAAAGACCGGCGGCCCCGCGTCGAACACGGATGGCTCGATAGCGCGCGCCTCGATGGTCCGATCCGTCGAATCCGTGATTTTCGAAACACGAAACAGTCGCGAGCGCCCGTTGACCGGAATTGAAACGGCGTCGCCGACCTCCAGCGCGATCAGGCCGGGTCGAAGAATGAAACTGGCGGTCTCGCGAGCCACCCAGAGATCACGCAACCAGATATCCAGCAGGCGCTGCGCGCTGGCGTTGTCGGTGACAACGGCGACCTCCGTCTCGATCTGTCGGCGCGATCCGCCCTCCAGACGCCGCGACAGTACGGCGCTCTGACGGTAATCGACATCGCCATTGGTGAAGGTCAGTTCGATCTCGTTGGGGATCTCGCTTTCCTGCGCGCGCGTCAGCGTGACGAGTTCGCCATCGCGACCAGGCGCGATATCGTCCTCGCCAATCGCGATGGCGGCGCGCGAGGCCCGACCGGCGAAGCGCAGTTGCCCGCCCGAGGCGATGGCGTCGAAACCGAACAGCGCGGCCAATGGCGCCAGCGCGTCGCGGGCGGAGATGACCTTGTCAAGCGCGTAGCCTTCAAGCGATCCATCTATGGGTGGACGCGCGATCGGGGCCGCGCCGGGGCGCGCCTCGTTGACGATGGTCTCGACCAGCCGGTCAATCGAGAGGCCTTCAAGGCGGCCATTCAGCCAGTGCCCGGTCTCCCAGTTGCCCGCGTCGCTCCAGACGCCGGACAGGCCGGGAAAGGCCGGAAAGGGCCGCGCGTCCCAGGCCCAGACATGAATGCGCGCGGGATCGACCATCGGCCCGCCATAGACAGGCGAGACTGGGTTGGCGGACGCGCTCGCCGGATCGAAATAGCCAATGATCGCCTCAAGCGCGCGCGCCTGCATGAGGTCGTCGCGATAGCCTCGCGAGAACGGCGGCAGGCCGGAGTCCGAGGACTTCGGATCGGGAAACACATTGGGCGCGTTGGCGCCGCGGTCGATGGCGGGGCATCCGCATTCAACCAGCCAGATCGGCTTGCTCGCGGGAGTCCAGCCCGTCGAATGCGCGAGTTCGGCGTTGGCGAGCCGCTCGACATGCGGATTGGACCACCAGCTCGCGATATCCTTGGCGCGAAAGACCCAGGGCTTGTTCGCCAGGCCATCGGCGATCGGCAAACGTGTCTGCGCGGCGCGCGCGGCGTCATCGGCGTAGTACCAGTCAAAGGCCTCGCCCGACGCCATGCGCGCGCGGAGATAATCGACATCGTAAATCGAGCGAGCGATGGAAGCGTCGAGGTGTTCCTCGCCATCGCGCCAGTCGCTCAGCGGCCAGTACGCGTCGACGCCAACGAAATCGACCGACGGCGACGACCACACGACATCAAGGGGAAACCGCACCTCGGCGCCGTTCGCCAAAACATGAGCGCCATACTCCGTCCAGTCGGCGGCGTAGGAAATCTTCGTCGTCGCGCCAAGAATGGTTTTGACGTCGCCCGCGAGCGCCGCGAGCGCATTGGCGGCGGGATAGACGCCGCTCGCCGAACGCACGCGCGTCAAGGCCGCGAGTTCCGACCCGATCAGAAAGGCGTCGACGCCGCCCGCGGCCTTGCACAGGTTGGCGCAGTGCAGAATGAAGCGACGAAACGAGAACTCATTCGCTCCTGGCGTTGACGATCCAAAAAATGAGGCGATCTGACTGGCCGCCGCGCTCGTGGCGTCGGGCGATCCGGCCCGGCCGGGCGCGGGATCGCAGGTGATCCGCCCGCGCCATGGAAACGCGGGTTGCGGCGCGCCGCTGCTCCGGGGATCAGGCAGGGCATTGCCCGGCGGAATATCCATCATCATGAAGGGATAGAAAACAACGGACAGACCGCGCGCCTTGAGATCGGCGATGGCCGCCACGACGCAGGCGTCGCCTGGCGTGCCGCCATAGGCCGGCGCGCCATTGATCCAGGAGACGACGCGCGCCGATCCGCGCGTCAATCCGTCCACCGACCAGTCGGCGCCGGAAATGATTTTCGAGGCGTTTTCGACGCGTGGCGCGATCGTGCAATGGCCGGCGCGCAGATCGTCGCCAAACCAGGCGACGACGAGCGCGACGCTGCGCAGGTTGGGACAGATCGCCTGCAAGGTGTCGAGCGAGGCGGTCCAGTCGCTCGGCGCGAACAGTTGATGGCGGTTTTCCCATTGCGAAACGCCGGCGCCCGGCGCGGCGAGAATCGCGGTGGGCGAATAGGCGAACTCGGAGGCGCCGGGAATGAGATCGACGCCGCGGATCATCGCGCCAAGGCCGGCGATCGGGCGCAAAATTTCAAACGAAAGCTGCGGCACCCGATTGCCGTAATTGGCGAGCGGCAAGCGCTCGAACACGACATAGGCGAGGCCGCGATAGGCAGGCGCGTTCGTAGCGCCTTCCTTCGCGACAATCAGGGGATCGGGAGTCTGCGCCTCCTCGCCAAGATAGATCCGCATGGTGATCGTCGAGGGATCGAGTTCCCTTCCATCGGCCCAGACGCGGCGGATGGCGGCGATCGGCCCCTCGCACAGGCCGACGGCGAAGTTCGCGTAATAGGCGTAGGTCGTCTGCGTGGGCCCGCCGCCGCCCTTGCCGCCGCCGGTGTTCTCGACACTCGCGGTCTCCTCGAAGCGCGTCGCCCAGATCATCTGGCCGCCGATGCGCGCGCGGCCGTAGATGCGCGGCACGGCGGCGCCTTCCGTCGATGTCAGACCGGCGAGCGCCGTCAACCGCGGCCCAACCACGCTCCGGCCTTTCGCGCCAAACAGCGAATGATCGATCACCGCGCCAACGCTGGCGCCAAGCGCGCGGCCGACAATCGCGCCGATCGGGCCGCCGACAAGGCCGCCAACGACGGAGCCCGCCGCTTGCAGGACAATGGTCGCCATGGAAATGATCCAGACTTGGGGTCGTGGTCAGACGCCGGGAAAGGAAAACGCGAAGGCAAGCTTGCGCCGCCACCATGGCGATATCGCCACTTCGCAAACCGCCGCGCCCTCGTGAGCGTGAACCATCGTCGCGCGCGAGGTCGCGATGGCGATGTGCTTGGCTGGAACATTCGCGCGCCAGCGGAACAACAGAACATCGCCCGCGTCGAAATCATGCACATCGATCGCATGAAAATGTTTTTGTCCCGCGAGCGCGAGGCTTTCGACGCCGCTGGCTTCCGCCCAGTCCGCCGAATAGGGGCCGGGCTTTTCCGGCTCGGGACCGATCACGTCGCGCCAGACGCCGCGCACGAGGCCAAGACAATCACAACCGACGCCGCGCAACGAGGCCTGATGAAGGTAGGGCGTGCCGAGCCAGGTTCGCGCGCCAGCGACCAGGGCCTCGCGTGTTGGCCCGCTCATCGGAACAGGCTCCCGCCGTCCATCACCGGCGTGTTCGCGTTGGCGTAGGACAGCAGAACGTCAATGCCCGGAATATGCGGAAAGCCGCGAAAATTCGTCTGATTGGCGAATTTCGACGCGCAGGTCGCCAGGCGCTTGTCGCAACCGGCGATCACCGTGACCGTGTCGCCAACGGCGATAGCGCCGCCGAGCGGCGTCCAGAGCGATATCACGACGTCGTCGGCGTTCGCGACATGACCCTTGATGGAATAGCGCTGGCCCGCATTGGCGCCGCCGACGAATATCGCCACGCCATTGGTGAACCAGCCATCGGCATAGCCCGCCGCGGGAATCGTGAAGGTCAGTTGACCGTCCGTCGCCAGGACCGCGCCAGTCGCGCGAAAGGCCGGCGAGGTCGCATCGACCCCGCACTTCGTGTCGCCGAGATCGGCGGCGCAGCCTGACTGGAAATAGCGGCCGAAGGGCTGATCGAGATCCTGCGCGATCGACCGGACCTCGGCGTTGAAAGCGAATTCGGATCGTCGCACCTCGCCAATGACGCCAGCGTCAAGCAACAGCCGCGCGTCCGGATTGCTCCAGTCGACCAGCCAGCTTTCGACGCTGGCGCCATCGTAGCGGCCGTTGGCGATATCCGCCTCGTCAATGGCCGCCGATGAAAGCGCGCCGGCCACCTCGCCGCCCCCGATGGCGAAGCCCAGCGAGCTTTCAACCGACCCTGGCTCGAAACCCTCGCCGGCGGAGAAGGTGGAATTGTCGAATGTCAGGTCGCCGTCATGATCGGTGAAGCCGAGCCGCGTTCCATCGCGCAGGGTCAGCCGCCAGCAATGGCAAAGCGTCGTCGCGCCGGACAAGCGCGCGGCGAGGGCGTCGGGGATTGGGCGCATGTCGTCCTCACGGCAGGATTTCGATGATCGGTATCTTGGGGATTTCGCCCGCGGCAAAAGCAGAGTGATCGATTTCGAGATAGTCAGTGTCGAACCGCGCGGGCGTGTCGAAGAGAAAGCCGGCGGTCACATTCGCGCCGCCAGGCGGAATATGGCCGGCGCGGAACGCTACGACGCCCGTCGTGATATCGAGATCGAAATTGACGCCGGCCGAAACCTCGGCGCCATTGACCGCGACGCGCGTTGTCGCCTCGACCGGCTTGACGATGTCGCGGCTGTAGGGCGCGAAGGCGCCTCCATAGGTTTTGACGAGCTGGAAATTCGTTCGCGCGCCATCGCCGGTTCCAAGAGCCTGGTCGGTGGGCGCGGGCGAAGCGTCGGGCCCGCAGGATTTGAAGTCGGCGCGATCGCGCCAGCGAAATCCATAGAGCATGCCGCGGCGCTCCTCGAAAAACGCGATGACGGCGGCGAGCGCAGCGAGACTCTTGACGCCATATCCCGCGTCATAGCGCCGTCGCGAGCGCGCCCAGCGCGCGTTGCGCTCCTCGCGATTGGAGCCGAGCGTGACGATGTCGGTGCGTCGCTGCGGGCCGCCGCTGCTTTTCAGCGAGATGTCGAGCGGAAACCGGACTTCGTGAAACCCATTCATGCGTTGTGTCCCAATTCCTACAATCCGCGCTGCCCACGCGCCACGGCCCGCGCCAGCGCGCCAGTCACCTGCACCTGCGACTGGCGGAAGGAGTTCACGTCCGGCGTCGAGATATTCACCGTCACGCTGGCGCCGCCGCCCTGCCCTTGCGAGACAACGCCAAGTTGACCGCCCGGCCCGCGCGCGAGCGGCAGGATCGCCTCCGCGCCGCGTTCGCCCATCAGCCCGAGTCCACCGTTCGAGCCGAAGAATGTCGGTTGTGCGACCACGCCGCCGTCGGCGAAGGGCTGGACGCCAGCCGTCGCGATTGACGATCCGGCGCCGCCGCTCAAGCCGGCGAGCATGCCGGTGATGAGCGAATTCAATCCGGACGCGACGCCCTGCGTGAGCGGTTGAATGGCCGCCGTCAGTGTCATTTTTGACAGGCTCGTCAGAACGCCCTGAAGCGTCTGGTCGAAGGATTTGCCCGCGACGATGGCGTTGGCGAATGTCTTGCTCAGACTTTGCGACACCTTCTGCGAGGACAGATTGATGCTGTCGAGAGAGGTCCGCACCTGATTGAGATCCTGCGACGCGAATGAAATATCGCTCATGATGTCTCCTCGTCGGGAAAGGCCGACATGAGAATGTCGAGGGCGGACCGCGTCATCGCCGCGGCGGGTCGCGCGCGCCCTTGCACGCCGTCGATCGCGGCGGCGAGTTCACGCGGCGTCATCGACCAGAAGCTGCGGGAAGAGCGCCGCAGGACGCCGAAGCCGAAAGCCATCGCCTCATTCCAGGGAAAAGGCGCCGGGGAGGAGCGCGCGCCTTTTCCCGAGGCGGCTTTCGACGTCAGGCGTCCCGCGGCCCCGGAGGGTTTACGGCGTCTGTCCCATCCGGCGCGTTGGCGCCAAATGTCGCGGCCAGGAGGTCGGACGCGATACGGACATAGCCCTGCAAACCGCCGGGAACGGACAGCGACGCAAGTTCGTCGTCGCTGACGGGATTGCCACCGCCACGCAGGCCGCGGCCGATAATGATGATGAGATCGCGCGCCGACAGCCGACCTTCCTCGAAGCGTCTGGCAAGAGCGACAAGATCGCCGGCGCCAAACGCCTGTTCAAGATCGGCGAGCGCGCCAAGCGTGAGGCACAGCGTATAACGCCTGCCGCCGAGGTCGGCGTCGATTTCACCGCGATGCGCGTTGGCCATGGAAACCTCAGATCGCGGTAAACGAAAGCGGGCCGGCGGATTCAAGCGACAGTTCGAAGGTGAGTTCCGCCGCCTGATCGCCGCGCCAGTCGAGCGCGGAGATCTGGAACAGACCCTGGATCGTTCCGAACGACGGCACCACGACTTGCCAGTTCCGGATGGCGCCGTCGAAGAACGCCTGCCGGATCGACGCATCCGACGCGGCGTCCTTGAATATGCCGGAACCCGAAATGGTGGCGCGGCGAACGCCCGCGCCCGCCAGCAGTTCCCGCCAGCCGCCGACGGAATCCGCGCTGGTGCTGTCGACCGCGTCCGCGTTGAGCGCGAGCCGCTGGGTGCGCATGCCCGCGACAGTGACGAAATTTCCCGTTCCGTCGTCGAACTTGAGCAGCAGATCCTTGCCTTTTTGCGCCGCCATGGCGTGTCTCCTGTTGTCTTTGACTAGGGATCAAAGGGGTTCGGTGGTGGCGCGGAAGCGCAGGCTCGCGCGGGTGAACCGGGCGTTGTTCTCGCGCCTCGTCTCGAGCTGTACAAAACGAATGCTCACCAGATGATGCCCGTCGAGCATGAGCGGCTGATCGTCGATGAGCGCGCGAACGCGATCGGCGATGGCCAGCGCCTCGCGAGAACCGCGCTGCGCCGACCAGGCGTTGAGAACGATGAAATGCTCCATTCCATGGTCGGTCGTGGTCGACCAATCGCGGGTCTGTGGATCGCCAAAGGTCACGTAGGGCGGGCGGGCCTCGCGCGGCGCCTCGTCGTGGACCTGCCCGGCGCCGATCAGCGCCGTGAGCGTCGCGTCGGCGGACAGCGTGGCGTGAATCGCTTTGCGCAGGGCGATCGTCGATCCCGTCATTGCCCAACCTCCTCGCAGAGCGCGCGCGTCGTCGCGCCGGTCTCGTCAAAATCCTCGAATGAAAGAATCTCGAAGACACGCGCGCCAAGCGTCAGTCGCATCTCCGCGGTCAATCCGGGCCAGGCGCGAAAAAATATCTCGTGTGTCACGGCGCGCTGCTGCTGATCGGCGCGCAGGATCATCGCCTGGGACCTCGGCACAATGCGAGCCCACAGGGTCCCGACGGGCGCGTAAGTCCGCACAAGCCCACCCTCGTCATCGGGCGTGTCGGTCGGAGCCAGAATCGTGACGCAATGGCGGCGCGAGCCGACGGGCAGGCGCGCGCTCATGCGAGCCTCGCGCGCCGGAACGGCGCGACAAGCGCGCCAACAGGCGCGGGCAGCCTGTCGGCCGCCGCGTCGGATTCGACATCGCCGCGGTTCTCGAACCAGCGCGCCGCGAGCATCCTGATGGCGAGCCGCAGCGGCTCCGGAATGTTCGCTGGCTGATCGCCATAGCCGAGAACCACATCGACCGCGATGCCGCCGACAGGGCGCCCCGGCTGCGGCGGATCACCCGAAAAGATGATGCGCGCGCGCTCTGGAGAGGAGTCCACGGTATAGGCGGCCGGCGGAATTGTTTGCGCCACGCCGCTGGCGTCAAACACGTTGATCGCCGACACGCGCTGAAACGGCGCGAAGGGAATCTCAAGAATCTCGGGCCGCGGCAGAAAGCCGTCGTGGGTCGCGACAACGCCCGGCCAGCGATCCCACGACAGGCGCCAGGTCTGGGTCATGAGCATGCGGCGCGTGGCGCTTTCGACGATCAGGCGCGCACTCGTCACGAGCGCGGCGATGAGATCGTCCTCGGCCGTGGATTCGACCCTGAGCCATTCGCGCGCCTCGGCGAGAGAGACCGGCTCGATCGCCGGCCCGCTGATCAGAATGGGCGTCATTGGAACTCCGCTGTGAAAGCGCTAGAAGGATCGCGTGGAGGATTCATGCGGGCGCGATTTGTAATTCCGGTTTTACTGGCGGCTCTTGCCGCGCCGTCCGCGCGCGCGCTGGTCGGGCCCGCGAACGAGCACGGACCGCTGGAAG
>CAISJZ010000322.1 GCA_903885755.1 uncultured Hyphomicrobiales bacterium
ATCGTCGACGCCGAGGGCAAGACCCTGCACGGCGCCTGCGAGGGCAATCTCATTCTCACCGATTCCTGGCCGGGCCAGATGCGCACGGTCTATGGCGATCACGAGCGTTTCGTGCAGACCTACTTCTCGACCTATCCCGGCGCCTATTTCACCGGCGACGGCTGCCGGCGCGACGCCGACGGCTATTACTGGATCACCGGGCGCGTCGATGACGTGATCAACGTGTCGGGCCATCGCATGGGCACGGCGGAAGTCGAGAGCGCGCTTGTCGCGCACGAGGCGGTGTCGGAAGCAGCGGTCGTCGGCTACCCCCATGACATCAAGGGGCAGGGCATCTACGCCTATGTCACGCTGATGGCGGGCCGGGAGCCGAGCGAGGCTCTGCGCAAGGAGCTTGTCGCGTGGGTGCGCAAGGAGATCGGCCCGATCGCCTCGCCCGACGTGATCCAGTTCGCGCCGGGCCTGCCCAAGACCCGTTCGGGCAAGATCATGCGCCGCATCCTGCGCAAGATCGCCGAAAACGAACTGGGCTCGCTGGGCGACACCTCGACGCTCGCCGATCCAACCGTGGTCGATGACCTCGTGCAGAACCGCGGCGGCTGACCATTTTCCGGCTGACAAACAAAGGCGCGGGCCCGGCGGTCCGCGCCTTTTTCCTGTCTGGTTTAGCAATTGGTTAGGCCTGCCCGCGGGTTGTCGTACCATCGGGCGCGGGGAAGGCGTATTTTACGTCTGGCCCCTTACGGGCGACGAGGAGTATTCCATGCGATTGCTCGATCCATTCATGGCGGCGACGCTGGCGTCGGGTCTCATCCTGACCACGGGCGTGGCGCCGCGCGCGGCGACCTTCACCGTGGACCAGTGGCCGCGCGACATCGGCAAGGTGCCCTGCGGGGCCTGGAAGAAGAATCCCGATGGCTCCTGGGCGCAGACCGCGCCTATTCAGGCCGGCCCCGTGATGGTCACGGGCAAGTCCTTTGCGTCCGCCAGCGGCGAGGGCCGCATGCTCGACGCCAAGTGCCCGGGGCGGTAGGGGCTTTACAGCGAACACTTTGAATGGAGCCTCCGCGCCAATTGGCGACGGAGGCTTTTGTGCGTGTCTGGAGTGTGGCCAGACCGGGACGTGAAGACGGATTGTGGGCCGCTCCTGTCATTTGAGTCAAAGCGTAGCTGTTTGTCGGAAGTCGTGGATTTTGAAAGAGATGCGATAGGTCGGAAGGCAATCGCCATACAGGGCAGCCTCACGACGCAACCTTAGTGGCTCGTGCGGACCACCGCCAGAAGCTGCTTAATATGCAAGATATCGTTCTGTTCTTCCGCGCGCCACCGCTGTTCGAATTGGGGCGGCGATTCTATTGTGTGGCTTGCAGAGAAGGTTTTGTGCCTCTGACGTTCGGACACACATCGTCCAAAAACAGCAAGTGCTGCAGTTTCGATATCAACGTTTTTTAGAGACGGAGAAATCGCTTCCCGCTGGTAGCAGGCACCTAAGGCATCAACATTTCTTTTTATTTCCCGATAAAGGGGGTCATCTTCTCGGTTCACATATTTGACCGCTGGCGACTCCTGTTGGGCGCAACCACCAATGAGAAAAGGAAGTGCGAAAAGCAAAGTCCAGCGCATTTTGAAAGCCCCTTAGATTGCGGCGACCTGCTTTACGTCGTCCAGATTCACGAAAACCTCTAAATCGTGCTGCGGACGCGTGAGCACGATTGCGCTCAATTAAAACACATCAATGGCGCGCGCCCTTCTCCCGCAAGCGGGAGAAGGATTCGCGCCAGGGCGATCACGCCTCAACCCTCCCGCGCCATGTCCCGCAACCTGGCCTTCGCCACTTTTCCAAAGCCAACAAGCGGCAGGGCCTCGATGACCCGCGCCTCGCGCGGCACCTTGAATTTCGCGAGCTGTTCGCGACAGCGCGCGAGTACCAGCGCAGGCAATTCGCGCGCGTCCTCCGGCGACAGGCCGGGTTTTGGCACGATAAAGGCGACGGGAACCTCGCCATAGGTCTCGTCCGTGCGCGCCACGACGGCGCATTCCTTCACGCCGGGCGTGCGCGCGACGACCGCCTCGATTTCCGAGGCCGACACGCCTTCGCCGCCGACCTTCAGCACATCCTTGATGCGATCGCCAAAGCGCAGCCAACCATCCTCGCGCAGGATGACGCGGTCGCCGGTGCGGAAATAGCCGTCTTCGTCGAAGGCCTCTTCGGTGGCTTTTTCGTCGCCAAAATATTCGCGGAAAATCGACAGGCCGCGCACGGCGCCAACCAGCAAATGGCCTGCGCCGCCGGGTTCGACCTGTCTGCCGTCATCATCGACCACGCGGATGCGGTAGCCCTGGCCGGGGCGGCCCATGACGCCGTCGGGCGCCTCGACGCCGGGATCGACATAGATGGCCTGTGTGAGGACTTCCGTCATGCCCCAGCCCGTCACGAAGTCGAGTTTCAGGCGGGCCATGCGCGCGGGCTCATGGCGCGCCGTAATCCACTGGCGGAAGGAATGGTCGGGGACGCCGCCCGCCTCGATGGCGTTCATGGTGAAGAACACCTGGCTGCCGACGGTCGCGCCGAATTCGCGCGCGACGCTCCAGTAGCGGCTCGCGGAAAAACGCGGCTGCAGCACGATGGTGCCGCCGGCCCACATGGCCGAATGGGCGCACCATGACAGGCCCACCACGTGATAGAGCGGCAAAAAAATCTGGCTGACGTCGTCGGCGCGCATGCGTTGCTGCAAGGCGTTGACGCGCGCGCCCCAGAGCACGTTGGCGTGGGTCCACAGCACGCCCTTGGGGCGCGAGGTCGTGCCGGTGGTGAACATGATCGACGCGGGCGCGAAGGGATCGGGCGCGCGGCGCGGCAATGGCTCGCCATACAGCGCGGCGAACGCCTCCGCGCGTGATGGCGCCGTCGCGGCGACGGGTGGCGCTCCCGCGTCGTCCTGGGTGATCGCCAGCCATTTCAGGCCGCGGCAATGCTCCGCGACCATGGCCGCGAATTTGGGATGGGTGATCGCGCCGACCGCGCCGGTCGAGCTGGCGAACCAGTCGAGTTCGGGGCCGGCGGCCTGCGCGTTCGTGCCGACGCAGACCGCGCCGAGCCAGGCGCAGGCAAAGCGCGCGATCAGGGTTTCCGGGCAATTTTCCAGATGCACGAGCACCCGGTCGCCGGGCCTGACGCCGCGCGCCGACAATCCGCCAGCGACCCGCGCCGCGGCGTCGGCGAATTGCGCGTAGGTCCAGCGGCGCGATGGCGCGTCGAAGGGGGCGAAAATCAGGAAGGGGTGATCGCCGCGCAGCCGCGCGAGGTCCGCGAGCCAGCTCGCGATATCATGGCCCGCGAAGGGCGAAACGTGGTCTTGGTGCGCCAGCATGCCGCATCGTCGCGCGCGGGCGGCGCCTTGGCAAGCGGGGGTCTAATTGCGTGGCCAGGAGAAATCGTCGGCGCGCCCGGGACGCGCCTCCAGCGGCTGGCCCTGAACGATGGCGCGCTCGAGGATCGCCTGCGATCCGGCGGCTGTGCCCGCCGGGGCGGCGCGGGTCGCCAGAACCCCGCCGGGGGAGACCGCCGGGCCCGTCAGAGGGGCCACGGGCCCCGCCAGCGGCCTGACCGGAATAATCACCGCCGGGGGCGCGGCTGGGGCTGGCAGGGCGACCAGCGGGCCCGGGCCCGCGGGCTTTTGCGGAGCCGCCGGCCTGGCCGCGATCTCCGCGGCGGGGGCGGCGGGGAGGGCCGCGACTAGCGGCTGGGTTTGGGGGTGCGCATCCTCGATCGCGTGGCGAATTTCGCTTTCGACGAAATGGGCGAGCTTGCGGGCGCCGGGCCGGGTAAAATGGACGCCGTCGCCAGCGCGCAGCTTCTGGAATTGCCCGTTGACGTCCGGCCCGTAGGCGGCGAACTGGCCGCGATCGTCGACAAAGGCCTCCCAGGTATCGACGAAGGTGGCGCCCGCCTTGCCGGCGCGGTCCTGATAGATTTCGTTGAAGGATTCCATATCGTCGGAAAAGCGCTCGCTCTTCATGACGGGCAGGCCAACCCAGACGAGCGGGATTTTCCGGTCCTTGAACGCCTTGGCGATGGCCTCGACGCGATCTCCGTAGAGTTCCCGCCAGCGCGGCTGATGGAAATCGAGAGAGGCGGTCCCGTCGCGCAATTGCTGGCGATCGTTGCTGCCAACCATGATGACCGCGATGTTGATCTTCTCCGTCGAGGCCAGAAGATCGTGGACGCCCTTGACCCAGTCGAAATAGTCATCGCGCACGAGGCCGGTGTTCTCGCGCGCCTTGCGCAGGATCGAGACCTCGGGCTGGTCGGCGAAGGCTTCCGTGAGCCCCTGGCTCAACATCTGACCCAGACTGTCGCCGACCACGAGAACCGAGAATGTCGCTTCATTCGGTTTGGAGGCAACGGCTGGCGCGACGGGCGCGGGAAGAGGGGCGACGGGGGCAGCGGGTGGCGGGGCCGGCGCGTCGGCGGTCCGGACTGGCTCGTCGGGCGGCGGAGTGGCGACGCCGGGCTGTGCGGTGGGCGCGCCTTCCTGCTGCTCCCTTGCTGGCGACACCGGGACCTCCCGCGCGAACCCCCGCACGGTCGCGCCGCGACGAATGAGATGGGTCGGTCGCTGGACGACAATGCGCGCGGCCGGGCGCTGCTGCATTTTGTTCAAGCGTTCGCGGTCGGCGCGAAAGAAGACCGCGGGGTTCTCGTCCTCGGCCTGCACGGAGGGTCCGCCGGTCGAAAACAGAAGCGCGCCAACAAAGGCAAGCTTGAGCGCCGCCCGAAGACGGCGGTTCGGCGAGATCGTGGCGCCCGGCGGACGGGTCGGTTGGAGGCTCATGAAGATCAATATAGCGCTTTGGGCCGCCCGCGTCAGGCCCCCCGCGCGTCAACCGCGATGGACCATCATGGCCGACAGGGCGTGGCGCGCCGCGCCGCCGTGCCGCGAGTCGGCGATGGCGGCCACGGTGACAAAGGCGCAACTCATCACGGCAAGCGCCCTGGCGAGTTGGGAAATGGAACTGCCAGGCTCCCTGCGGCCGATGGGCGGCAGGGCTCGCACCTTGAAACGTGGAATATCCTCGCCGATCATGCGGCGCTCCTCGCTCGGGCCGCCCGGATGTCGCCGGAGCCATAAAGCAGGTATGCCGGAAATAATTTAAGATTAGGTTCACTATAAAAGCGTTGTCTTGGTTTGGTTTGTATTGCGGCGCACACCGATCCGGCTTGCGGCGTGTCAATTGTTTTCAAGGACGCTGGCGCTAGGCTGGCGCGGAATCTGGAGGTCAGCCATGGATTTGCTGGGAACGGGCTTTGGAATTTTCGCTGGCGCGTTTGTGCTGTTCATCATCGTGACGCTGATGATGGGCGTCAGGCAGGTGCCGCAGGGCTACGCCTA
>CAISJZ010000323.1 GCA_903885755.1 uncultured Hyphomicrobiales bacterium
CAGCGACTCGAAGTCCGCCGTCGTCCTTATTCTCGGGAGCCTACGCCATGGCCTGGTTAACGGGCAAGGAATGCCACATTCATGGGCGCCCGGTGAACGCACGACAGAAAAAGCCCGATAAATCGAGATAAGTCCGTCTAACCGGCTGAAATGAATCAGGTACTCAGGAGAAAATGCGGCCCGTCGCCGCTGGCCCCGGCCTAAAAGGCGGGAAACGACCGCCATATTTTATCATCAATGTGTCTTTTTGAACACAATTTTGCCCCCGCGGCGTCAATGCCCTTGCTAGCCTCCTCCCAAACGTCGCATCATGCCGGAATGGCGCGTTGGCGCGTTGATCCAATCGGGGGAAACATTCATGAAACTGGTTCGTTACGGTCGTCCGGGCAAGGAAAAGCCGGGCCTGATCGACGCCGAAGGGCGCATCCGCGATCTGAGCCATGAGATTCCCGACTTCGCGGGCAAGCACCTGTCGCCCAAGTCGCTCAAGAAGCTGTCGAAGCTGAAACACAAGGATCTTCCGCTGGTGCGTGGCGAACCGCGGTTTGGTCCCTGCGTGCCGCAGCCCGGCAACTTCATCGCTATCGGCCTCAATTACACCGACCACGCGGCCGAAGCCGGCATGGCGCTTCCCAAGGAGCCGATCATCTTCAATAAGGCGCCCAACAGCATCAGCGGGCCCAACGACGACATCATGCTCCCCAAGGGCGCGGTCAAGGGCGATTGGGAAATCGAGATCGCCATCGTCATCGGCACGCGCGGCACCTACATCAAGGAAGCCGACGCGCTGGATTATGTCGCCGGCTTTTGCGTCTGCAACGATGTCTCCGAACGCGAATACCAGATCGAGCGCGCGGGTCAGTGGACGAAGGGCAAGGGCTGTCCGACCTTCGGTCCCGTTGGCCCATGGCTGGTCACCGCCGACGAGATCGAGGACCCGCAGAATCTCGAACTCTGGCTCGACGTCAATGGCGTGCGCCAGCAATCCGGCAACACGTCGAAGATGATCTTCAGTCTGAAGAAAATTGTTTCCTACTGCTCCGAGTTCATGACGCTCGATCCCGGCGACATCATCACCACCGGCACGCCGGCCGGCGTCGCGCTCGGCCGCAAGCCGCCCAACTTCCTGAAAGCCGGCGACACGATCTCTTGCGGCATCACGAGCCTTGGACAGCAGGCGAACCGCGTCATTGCCTGGCGCAGGGACGACTGAAAACGAACGAACAGGACCAGGCGCGGACGCGGGGCATTAACCGCGTCCGCCGGTCGAGCAGGCCGATGGTTCGGCCATTGCTCCATTCAGGACAAGGACGCATCGGGCGTCCCAGTCCTGAAAGAAACCCGACAGATGCGGCGTTCGTCAGGCCTCTTTTGAAACAGGGGTTCTGTAATGCGTAGCAATTTGAAACTCTCGACCCTCGGAATGGTCGCCGGCGCGGCCCTCGTGCTTGGAGCTGGCTCGGCCTCCGCTTTCGACGACATTGTTTACGAGAATGGCTATGGCTTCGCGCGCGCGACGCCCGGTTATGGCTACCGCCAGCAGGCCTATGACTACGGCTACGCCCGGTCCGACGCGCCCGCCTATGCCGTTCAGGGCAACGCCGTTACCGTTGCCCAGACCGTGCAGCCTTACGCCTACAGCCACACCCGCACGGTTGTCGTTCCAACAACCGTCTATCAGCCCGTCACGCGCTCCTACACCGTGCCGGTGCGCGGCTACCAGAACGTCGAGCAGGTTGAGCGGGTCCCCGTGACGGCCTACCAGACCGTTCGCACGGTTCGTCAGGTGCCGGTCGTGACCTATCAGAATGTCGAGAGCTTCCATCAGGTGCCGGTGCAGGCCTATCAGGACGTTCGCACGGTTCGGCAGGTTCCCGTGACGACCTACGCCACGTTCAATCGCACGGAATATCAGGCGCAGACCAGCTACCAGACCCGTCAGGAGAGCTGGTGCTGTTCGGTCCGTTATTGATCGGCTGACGCGAGCGCGGTCAGAGCCCGAGCATCAGCTCGAGGTTCTGGACCGCGGCGCCGGAGGCGCCCTTTCCAAGATTGTCGAGCCTTGCGACGAGCACGACATGGCGGCGCTCTTCGTTGGCGATAACGCGCAATTCCATCACGTTGGTGTCGTTGAGCGCCTGCGGTTCGAGCTTGCCACCCTCTCCGGCGACTACGGCCTCGGGAACCGTCTTGACGAATTTGCTTCCGGCATAATGCTCGCTCAAGATGCGCTCGATCTCCGCGCCGGTCGGCTCGGACGGTAGAAAATCCAGATGCAGCGGGATGGACACAAGCATCCCCTGCCGGAAATCTGCGACCGACGGCACGAACAACGCCCGCCGATCCAGGCGCGCATAGCGCTGGATCTCCGGAATGTGCTTGTGTTCGAGTCCAAGCCCGTAAAGTTCGAAATCCGGCGCCGTCCGGCTTTCATAGGCGGCGATCATGGATTTGCCGCCGCCGCTGTAGCCAGAAATCGCGTTGATCGTGACCGGGAAATCAGGCGGCAACAATTCGGCGTCCACCAGCGGGCGCAACAGCGCGATCGCGCCGGTGGCGTAGCAACCGGGATTGGCGACGAGCCGCGCCTTCGCGATCCGCTCCCCCTGCCCTACCTCGAGTTCGGGAAATCCATAGACCCAGCCGGTCGCGACCCGGTGCGCGGTCGAGGCGTCGAGAACCTTGGGGGCTGTTTCGCCCATTTCGTGAATCAGCGCGACGGTTTCCTTCGCCGCGTCATCGGGCAGGCACAGGACGACAGCGTCGACGCCCGCCATCAGTTCCTTTTTGGCGTCGCGGTCCTTGCGCTTGTCTGGCGCGATCGAGACGATCTCGACATCGGCGCGCGCGCCGAGCATGTCGCGAATGAGCAGGCCCGTCGTGCCCGCCTCGCCGTCGATGAAAACCTTCGAAACCATGGCCTGTCTCCGTCGCGCGGGATGTGCGGCAGCAACGATGGCAAGTCAAGACAGTCTCACGGCGTCAGACCGGCGAGATAGAGCGCCACGCCGGCGAGGCAGCAGCCCGCGAGCGTATGGATGACGCCGCGTTTGAACCGGAAGATCGCGACCGCCGCGGCGATGGCCAGCGCCAGCGCCCAGGGATCGACCCGCGCGAATACGGGCGCGTCGAACGACAGGCCGAAGGCGCGCACCTGCCAAGTCTCGCGAAAGATCGCGTGGATGGCGAACCAGACCGCCAGATTGAGGATGACGCCGACAACCGCCGCCGTGATCGCCGACAGCGCGCCCGCGAGCGGCTTGTTGCCGCGCAGTCGCTCGATGTAGGGACCGCCGAGAAAAATCCAGAGAAAGCATGGCGCGAAGGTCACCCACGTCGCCAGAAGACCGCCAAAGACGCCGGACGCCATGGGCGCGAGCGCTCCCGGCGCGCGATAGGCGGCCATGAAGCCCACGAATTGCAGCACCATGATCAGCGGACCTGGCGTCGTCTCCGCCATGCCGAGCCCGTCGAGCATTTCGCCGGGCGAGACCCAGTGGTAGGTCGAGACGGCCTCCTGCGCGACGTAAGCCAGCACCGCGTAGGCGCCTCCGAATGTGACAAGCGCCATTTCGCTGAAGAAAATGGCGATGCGGCTGAAGACATCGCCGGTCCCTAGCGTGGCGACGACCCCGGCCACGGGGACGAGCCATACGGATCCCCATGTGAAGAAAGCGCGCAGGGCTCGTTCGCGCGAGGGGTGCGTATGCGGCGGCGATGTCTCGCCCAGCAGGGATTCGCAGTCAACGATGGCGCCCGGACCGCCATGTCCGCCGCCGGGCGCGAAAGCCGGCCAGCCCTGGCGCGCGCCAAGCCAGCCAAGCACGCCCGCGACAATGATAATCGCGGGGAATGGCGTCGCGAAAAAGAAGATCGCGACGAACGCCGCGGCGGCGATGGCCTTCATCGCGGTGTTGCGCAGGGCGCGCCTGCCGACGCGAAACACGGCGTCGACGACCACCGCGAGCACGGCGGCCTTCAGTCCAAAGAACGCCGCGGCTATGAATCCGACGTGACCCCAGCCGGCGTAGATGACGCTGAGCCCCATGATGGCGAAGACGCCGGGAAGAATGAACAATCCACCCGCCATCAGGCCGCCGGCGGTTCCATGCATCAACCAGCCAACGTAGGTCGCGAGCTGCTGGGCTTCCGGGCCCGGCAACAGCGTGCAGTAGCTCAGGGCGTGCAGAAAACGGCTTTCGGATATCCAGCGCTTTTCCTCGACGAGAATGCGGTGCATGACCGCGATCTGGCCGGCGGGGCCGCCGAAACTCAGGCTGGCGATTTTCAGCCAGACGCGAAACGCGGCGGCGAACGTGACGCCATGATCGTCGGACGGTTTGACGCTCATCTGGATTCCCCGGCCCGCGCTGTTCGCCTCGCAACTCCTACATGGAATTGCTGGACGAGAAAATCGCCACGTTTCATCGGGCTTTTTTCATGGCCAGAATCTGGATGTAACGCTGCGCGATCGTCGCCGCCGCGATCGCGGTCATATCCGCGTGATCGTAGGGCGGACAGACTTCCACGACATCCATGCCGCGCCAGTCGAGATCGCCGCATTTCCAGAGGGTGGACAGGGCCAGCGCGCTGGAAAGTCCGCCCGCGACCGGCGTTCCCGTGCCTGGCGCGAAAGCGGGATCGAGCGCGTCGATATCGAAGCTGAGATAGGCCGGCGCGGCGCCGACACACGCATGAATCCGCGCCGACACGCCTTCGGCGCCAAGCGCGTGGCATTCATCGATATCGAGAATTTCGAGACCGCGGTCGGATGGCGCGACCGTGCGTACGCCAATCTGGATGGAATGCGCGACGTCAATCAGCCCCTCGGCCACGGCGCGCGTGACGAACGTGCCATGCGAGATTTTCGAACCGTCGTCGTCCCATGTGTCCTGGTGCGCGTCGAATTGCACGAGCGCCAGCGCGCCATGGCGCGCGGCATGGGCGCGCAGCAGGGGCAAGGTGATGAAGTGATCGCCGCCAAGCGTGATCAGTTGCGCGCCGCTCGTCAGCGCGTCTCGCGCTTGCTGTTCGATCAATCCGGGCGCGCGCAAGGGATATTCATAGTCGAAATGCGCATCGCCGCCATCGACAGCCACGAGCGTCGTGAACGGGTCGACGCGCGAGGGATATTGCGGATCGCCATCGAATATCATCGAGGCGCGCCGGATCGCGGCCGGCCCGAAGCGCGCGCCGGGCCGATTGGATGTCGCCATGTCGTAGGGCGCGCCCCAGACAATGACATCGACGCCATCGAAATCCCGCGAATACCGCCGGCGCATGAAGGATTGGGCGCCGGCGAAGGTCGGTTCGTGCGAGCCGCCGCGCAGTGGCCCGTTCAGCGCGTTGTCGATCGGCGTATCGTTCGCCATGCGCCCCTTACTTGCCGGATACCGCGTCGAGATCAATCTTCGATAGCAGGGCCTTGGGGTCCGAGAGCATCATCAGATCGGTGACCTTGACGGGCGCGGCCTTCGCTTTCGCCGTGATCGTCAGGCTTTTGGGGGCCGTGATGAAATCGCTGACCGCCGCGGCGATCTTGAGCGACGAGGGATCGCCCCCGAGGATCAGCGGCAGGAATTGCGTCGCCATGGCCGACCATTCGGTCTTCACGTCGGCGACTGTCTTCTTTTGCTGGTCGGCGAAATAGGCCACGACCTTCGAGAAAAGGCCATTGTCCTTGTAGCTGAGCGCAATGTTCGAGATGTCCGCGCCCATAAGCTTCGCGACCCGCGACTGGCTGTCGCCGGAGAATACGGCGGGATCGACGCCGCCGACCGAACCCTTGAGACCAATCGCGCCCGCGTCGACTCCCGTGATCGTATAATCATCGAGCGCGAAGGATTTTTTCGCCTTGTCGTAGGAACCCGAAGCGCTGATGCCGATGTCGATCTTGTCGACGCCGAACTGCGCGAGTTGTTGCGCGCCGGTCGAACCTTTCGGCAAAACGACAACCAGATGCTCGCCCTTGCCCGCGCCCTTGACGGGAATGTCGCCGTCGTAAGTGTTCTCGCCGGTCAACGATGCGAGGCTCACCTTGATGAGATTGCCCCCGGGCGCGCTGGCTGGCGTGTCCTTGTCGGGGAAACTCGCCTCGAAACCCTTCCATGAGATCGATCCGATCCTCGGCGCGGCGTCGCCGAAATTTCCAGACGATACGCCCGCCATCAACCGCGAGAGATTCAGATTTTTTAATTCGAGCGGGCCGGACTTGAGGGCGACCTCGCCGCTGTCCTTGCTGGACACCTTGCCATCGAAGCCCGACATCGCGAAGCCGTCGACCTTGCCTTCATTGACGCCGGTGATTTTCAGATCATGAAAGCCGAGGGTTGACTCCTTGTCGGTCACGTCGATCGCTGGAATCGAGACCTTGTCCGCCTTCATTTTCGCGACGATGGCCGTGGCGACGTCCTTTGGGGTGTCGGGATTGAACAGTTTGGCGAGTTCGTCCTTCGACAGATTGGTCGCGGTGGCGACGACGCTTTTGATCGCGACGGTCCCGCCGTCCTTGCCCTTGATGGACAGGTTATCGAGAGCGACGTCGGCGATCGCGGGCTTCGCGATGCCGGCGATCCCCTGCGCCAGAGCGACCGGCGCCGCGGCGCCGATAAAAAGGAACACGAGTGGCAAGGTCATTTTTGAATCGGCGCGCATGGCGGGTCCGTCCTGGAGCAAATCAGAGGGAGTGACAGGATGGGCCGGCGGCCGCGGGGCCGCAAGTGCGCCAACGCACGACGCCGCGAAAACCACATGTGCATCATTGTCATGGAACGCGCCCTTGCGACTTTCGCGGCGATTTCGCGTTTTCGGCCTGTAAAAATAGGTGCGCTGGTAACAATTTTTGATTTGACTGTTGCCCGGAGAACACGCTTCATCGCGGCGTTGGGCGGCGGTAAAAGTCAAGAACAGTGGGAGGCATTCATGTTGGCCTACACGGTGACGACATTGAACTGTCGTGATGGAAGCGATCCTTACCGGGTTGTCGTGCTCGATGGATGCGACCATTCGGTTGTCGAGATGAGCGCGCTCTCCCTGCCCCACGCCAGAAAGGTGGCCGAGGCGCTCGCGCTTCTGTTGCCCAAACTTCAACCCGATCACGCTGTTGTTCTTTCGCAGGCGCGCGCGCGCGGCGGGCCAGAACCCGCTCATTGCTGAACCCGCGCGCCGCGTACGCCGGGCAACCTGGGGTGATCGCGAATGCGCCAATGTGGACAACATCCAGTCGGTTTGATTTTTTTGAATCGGTTGTTGACGGCGGCGCCGGCGTGGACCTATATGGCGTCACGAACGGCGACGCGGCGATGACCCGCGGGACGCCGGACTTCGTTTCTCTCAAGCTTTTGGGCTTGTTTGACCTGGCTGAAATGTCGGGTGGGAATTCGGTTCGGCTGTCGGGTGAAAGCCTCGTTGTTGACTGCGCTGTTTGACATTTGAATCGGAAGAAAGAGAAACGTGGACGGCGGATGTCCTTGCGGGTCATGCTTTCGGGCATGATCGTGAGAGACACGCTGACCGGTCACGTTTACTCAAGTCCATCCCGTTCCGCCGCGAGGCAGGAATGGATGTGCTTGGGAACTCGTCAAGGGAATGCGTCGCGAGACGTATTTCCAGAGAATAGACAGTGACCAGTCAGGAGAAATCTCAATTCAACTTGAGAGTTTGATCCTGGCTCAGAACGAACGCTGGCGGCAGGCCTAACACATGCAAGTCGAACGCCGTAGCAATACGGAGTGGCAGACGGGTGCGTAACGCGTGGGAACATACCTTTTGGTTCGGAATAACTCAGGGAAACTTGAGCTAATACCGGATACGCCCGTGAGGGGAAAGATTTATCGCCGAAAGATTGGCCCGCGTCTGATTAGCTAGTTGGTGTGGTAACGGCGCACCAAGGCGACGATCAG
>CAISJZ010000324.1 GCA_903885755.1 uncultured Hyphomicrobiales bacterium
AGCTCCAATTGAATACTTGGAGGAAGCCGACTGCGTCGCCGTTTCCTATCCATCTGACAAAAATAGCCTTCTTCAGCTATCTATGTCAGCCCCTTACAAATAAACACTCCAAACGCTATCATGTTGATCCATCTCGGTCAATTTTGGCTTTCCGCAATCTCGATAAAGCGCCGATTATGATGATGACCATGCTCGCCGACGCCATCAGCACGCAGATCGCGACGCCAATTTGATCGCGCGTGTCGAGCGAACCCCGCGATCATGATTGCCCGGCGGTCCGCGCAAGCGAGCGGTCACACCAGGACCTTCCGATCGGGCTTCATGTGCAATGCCCGCGTATTTGTCCTGTTATTGCCGGACGGTCATCCCAAGCCGGTTCCGCCGATATATTGACTGTGGGGTGCGCATGTCGAAAAAAGGCGCCATTCGTCCGGGCATGGACGAGCGGGAATGAATGTTCAGGTCGAGATCCCCATGCGCAATCCCAAATCCGTCGTCATCCACGGCATCAAGGCCTGCGACACCATGAAGAAGGCGCGCGACTGGCTCGACGGGCATGGCGTCGCGTACGCCTTCCACGACTACAAGACCGCCGGCGTGACGCGCCAGACGCTGGAGGGCTGGACCGTCAAGGTTGGGTGGGAGGTTCTGCTCAATCGGTCCGGGACCACCTTTCGCAAGCTGCCGGAGGCCGACAAGGCCGGCCTCGACGCGGCGGGGGCCATCGACCTGATGGTCGCGCAGCCGTCGATGATCAAGCGGCCGGTGCTCGACATCGACGGGACCTTGCTGGTGGGATTCAAGCCCGAGCAATACGCCGCCGCGCTGGGCTGATCATCGTCCCAAGGCCAAAATCTCTCGCCATTCCGGCCCCGGCGTGATAACCGCCTTGCTTCCCGTCCGTCCGCTCGGACGTTTGGCATGAGTTTTCACCGGAATCGCAATGGCCGATATCTTTCGCGAGGTAGATGAGGAAGTCCGGCGCGACAAGGCGCTGGAATTCTGGACCCGTCACCAGAACCTGCTGATCGGCCTCGCCATTCTGGTGGTCGCCGCCGCTGGCGGCTGGCGCTATTACCAGAATTCGCTGAAGGTCGCCGCCGAGGCCGCCGGCGCGCGCTACGAGAGCGCCGCGCAGGTGTTGCAGGATGGCAAGGCCGCCGAGGGCGACGACGCCCTGCGCGGCATCATCGCCCAGGGGCCGCCCGGCTACGCCCTGCTGGCGCGGTTCCGCTCCGCCGCGGCCCTCGCCGCCAGCGATCCCGCCAAGGCCGTCACGATCTACGAGAGCCTCGCGAACGACGCGGCCGTTGATCCCAACCTGCGCGATATCGCGCGGCTGCGGGCGGCGATCGTCCGCCTCGACACGGCGGACATGAACGAACTGCGGACGCGGCTCGAGCCTCTGGCGCAGGTGGGCGGGCCGTTCCGCAATTCGGCCCGCGAATATCTGGCGGTCGCCGCCCTGAAGGCCGGCGATCTCGACGCCGCCGGCAAGTGGCTCGACGCGATCGTGGTCGATCAGCAGGCGCCCGCGCAAATCCGCGCCCGCGCCGAGGCGCTTCTGGGTCTCGTGAGCTCGGGCAAGCCGAAAGGGTAGTCCCGTCCGCGATCCGGACGGGCTTAGTGAATCATGTCATTTTCAATCGCCATCATTGGCCGTCCCAACGTCGGCAAATCGACGCTGTTCAATCGCCTCGTCGGCAAGAAGCTGGCGCTGGTCGATGACCTGCCCGGCGTTACACGCGACCGGCGCGAGGGCGCGGCGAAGATCGCCGATCTCGCCTTCACCATCATCGACACCGCGGGTCTCGAAGAGAGCGATCCGGGCACGCTGACCGGACGTATGCGCGCGCAGACCGAGGCCGCCATCGTCGACGCCGACGCGATCATCTTCATGATCGACGCGCGCGTCGGCGTGACGCCGACCGATCAGCATTTCGCGCAGCTCGTGCGCCGCTCCGGCAAGCCAATCATCCTGCTCGCCAACAAGGCGGAGGGGAAGGTCGGGGAGGCCGGCGCCATGGACGCCTGGACCCTCGGGCTCGGCGAGCCGCATGTCTTTTCCGCCGAGCACGGCATTGGCATCAACGCGCTCTACGAGGCGCTGCTGGAAGCCCTGCCGGAACAGACGGCCCTCCCGCCCGAGGACGAAGAGGACAATGGCCCCAGGCCCGAGTTCGGCGACGAGGAAGACGGTAGCGAACTCGACATCACCAAGCCGCTGAATGTCGCGGTCGTCGGGCGTCCCAACGCCGGCAAATCGACTCTGCTCAACCGTATTCTCGGCGAGGATCGTCTGCTGGTCGGGCCGGAAGCCGGCATCACTCGCGATTCCATCGGCATCGAATTCGAGTGGACGCGGCGCGACGGCTCCACGCGCCAGATGAAGATGTTCGACACCGCGGGCCTGCGCCGCCGCGCCGTCATTACGCAGAAACTGGAAAAGCTCGCCGCCGCCGACGCCATCCGCGCCGTGAAATTCGCCGAGGTCGTGGTCATCCTGCTCGACGCGACGATTCCTTTCGAAAAGCAGGACCTGACCATCGTCGATCTCGTCTCGCGCGAGGGCAGGGCGCTCGTTATTGGCCTCAACAAGTGGGATCTCATTCCCGAACCCGACAAGAAGCTGCGCGAATTGCGCGAGGAAGCCGATCGCCTGCTGCCGCAGGTGCGCGGAGCGCCGGTCATTCCGGTGTCGGGCCTCAACGGCAAGGGCGTCGACAAGCTCATGGAGGCGATCTTCAAGGTTCATGAGACCTGGAACATTCGCATTTCCACGGGCCGGCTCAATCGCTGGCTGGGTCCGGTAATCGACCAGACGCCGCCGCCGGCGGTGTCGGGCTTTCGCATCAAGATCCGCTACATGACGCAGCCGAAGGCGCGGCCGCCCTATTTCGTCATCTTCGGCAATCAGCTCGACGCGCTGCCAACCAGCTACGAACGATTCCTGATCAACGGATTGCGCGAGACCTTCGGCCTCTACGGCGTGCCGATCCGTATCAGCAAGAAGGGCTCCAAAAACCCCTTCCACACGCCGGGCAAGCGGCGAATCAAGTAGGGGCGAATGTC
>CAISJZ010000325.1 GCA_903885755.1 uncultured Hyphomicrobiales bacterium
GGCCACGGGCGCGACCTCGCCCGGCGGACGCAGGCTCGGCGGCGGGGTCGGCTGCGTGGCGTCGCGCCACAGGCCCGATGGCAATGGCGTCGGCGACGTCGTTTTCAACGCCTCCTTCATAAAGCGGCTCCAGATATCAACGGGCAGATTGGCGCCGGAGGCCTTCTTCGTCGGCGAATTATCATCGTTGCCCAGCCAAACGCCCGCGACGAGCTGGCTGGTGTAACCAACAAACCATGCGTCGCGATAATCCTGACTGGTGCCGGTCTTTCCCGCCGCTTCCCAACCCGGCAATTCGGCCTTGCGCGCGGTGCCCGTGATCAGGGTCTGGCGCAGCATCGCATTCATCATCGAAACGTATTGCGGATCGATGATGCGGCCAAAACTCGACCCGCGACGCTGATAGAGTAGCTTTCCATCAGCGGTGCGCACCTTGACGATCACATGCGGCTGCACGCCAATCCCGCCATTGGCAAAGGGCGCATAGGCGCCGACCAGTTCCAGCGGCGTGACTTCCGACGTGCCCAGCGCGATCGAGGCGTTCGGCTGCAGTTCCGCCGAAATCCCCAGTCGATGCGCGGTCGAAATCACCGCCTTTGGCCCGACTTCCTGTGCGAGCCGCACCGCGACCGTGTTGAGCGACATGCTCAGCGCCTTGGACAGCGTCACGGGTCCGAAATATTCGTGGCTGGCGTTTTCTGGCTGCCATCCCTTGATGTTGATCGGGGCGTCATCGCGAACGGTATCCGGCGTCAGTCCACGCTCCAAGGCGGCGAGATAAACGAACGGCTTGAACGAGGAACCGGGTTGCCGCTTCGCGGCGACCGCGCGATTGAACTGGCTGTCGGCGTAGCTGCGCCCTCCAACGAGCGCCTTGATCTGGCCGCCCACGTCCATGGCGACCAGCGCGCCCTGTGAGACGCCGAATTTTGCGCCCTGCCGGTCGAGGCTCTCAGTGAGCGCCCGTTCGGCCGCAGCCTGCATCCCCGCATTGAGGGTCGTCGTGACGACGATGTCCTCGTCAATCGCGCCGACAGTCTCGTCAAGCGCGTCGGTAACAAGATCAGCGGCATAGTTGATCGAGCCCGCGCCACGATCATGGACGGCCTCGGCCGGCCGCGACAGGGCGAGCTGGGCCATGGCCTCGGTGATGTGTCCTTCGTGGGCCATCGCCGTGACGACCTGCGCCGCCCGCTCCGAGGCGCCGGTCGGATTGCGATTGGGCGCGAGTTTTGTCGGCGCCTTCATCAGGCCGGCGAGCAGAGCGGCCTCGGGCAAAGTGACCTCGCGGGCTCCGTGCCCGAAATACTTGCGGGCAGCGGCCTCGATGCCATAGGCGCCGGAACCGAAATAAACCCGGTTCAGATAGAGTTCGAGGATCTGATCCTTCGAATATTTGTGCTCGAGCCAGACCGCCAGAATGGCTTCCTGGATCTTGCGCGCCATGGTCCGTTCCTGCGTCAGGAACAGATTTTTGGCGAGTTGCTGGGTCAGCGTCGAGCCGCCTTCGACGTTGCCGCCCCTATGCAGAACGTTGCGCATCACCGCGCGCGCGATCCCCATGGGATCAATGCCATAGTGCGCGTAGAATCGGCGGTCCTCGATCGCGATGAAGGCCTTCGGCAGATAGGGCGGCAGATCGCTCAGCCTGACCGCCGCGCCGCCGGTGTCGCCGCGATTGGCCAACAACGTTCCATCGTCGCCCAGAATGGCGATATTCGGGGGCCGCTTGGGCACCGCGAGTTGGTCTATGGGCGGAAGCTGCACGGCGTAATAGGCTGTGATTCCGACCGCGCCAACCACTGCCCAGACACCAAGCACGACGCACCAGTAGGCGAGAAAACCCAGCGCGGAACGTCGTTTGGGCTGCATTCCGCCTCGTTTCCGCGCGCGAGCCGGCCGCGCTTCGTTGTCGAGGTCGGCATTGTCGAAGTCGTCGGCGCGAGACTGGCCGCGTATTTTCCTGCCGCTCACCGGGAGATCCTCACGCTCGACCCTGGGAGCCGACCCCTCCCGCGGCTCGTCGAATTCCGGCTCGATCCGCTCGCCTCTGGCGCGGCGCTTGACCGGCGCCCCCGGCCGATCACGCGGATCCGCGCGCAGATCCTTGTCGTGGGGCGCCGCCCTCGGCCGCGCCTCCAACGTCGGTTCCTTGCGACCCCCGAACCAGCCCTCGCCCATTGTCGAAACAAGCCCTTGCCGCCGGTCGCCTCCGCGACCCGTCATCTGGCGACGGGTGAAGCCTAAACCCGGCCAATTAAGGGCCGGTAAAGGTTACGGAGCCGCCAGGAGCGTTCAGCAAGCGAGAACACGTGCGTTTCCCGCGCGCCCATAAGCAATAATTCTGGCGTCGCGGGTCACGACTGTCAGGTCGTTCGCGCGCGCAGTGGCCAGAACAATGCGATCGGCCGGATCGTTTGGCGCGGTACCCGGCAGAAAAGCGGATTGAACCAGTACTTTTGGCGGCATCGCCGCGAGATTCAGACCTGGCGTCGCCAGCGCGGCCTCGAACCAGTCCTCCGGCGACATCGTGAGATGCAATCGTCCCCTGGCGACGAGTGTGGCGATTTCCCATGCGCTGATTGGCGACAGCCAGAGTTTTCCAGCTTCGCCGCTCGCCGATATCCGTAAGCGGGAATCCTCACTTAGGCGATCATCGGTCATGACCCAGATGAGCGCGCAGGTATCGAGCAAGAGCCCGCCCACCTAAAGACGGCCTTGTTCGGCGTTCCAAGTCTCCCCCGTCGGTTCGGAAAGGTCTCCAGACTGTGTCACCGTGCCCTTCAGACGACCGAAAGCGAAGCCCTGAGTTCCCGCGGCATCGCGAAGCTTCGCCACTGATCGTCCCAGCGCCGGCGAAGCGCCCCCGGTGGGGGCCGGCGACCGCGCGCCCGACAGCTTGCGAAACACGAGAACCTGATTTTCCATGTCCACTTGCTCGGTTTCCCAGCCTGCTGATTTCCAGACCTTTGTCATCACGTTGTTCGAACCATTATTGGACCACCACGCCCGATGCTGACGGGCGGATTCCGGCAATGGAAACCCAAGAACTTTCTCGATGTCGGAGAAACGCGCCCGCCACGTTGACGCCGGGACGCCGGACAAATGCAGCGCAAGACCTGAATATTTGGAGGAGGCCATGAAACCCTCACTTTAAAAAAAACACACCATAAACAAACACACCTTTTCAACTTAGTCAATCCGGCTTCGCTTTCCTGTTGAAACAATCGCCCATTTAGCAATGCCGGCATCCTACGCCTTGCACTCGTTCCCTCGGCCCGCCTACACTTCGCGCCCCGCGTGCGCGCGGACAGAATTAGAGGACGGATCAGGCCGCCATGAAAGTCACACTGGAACGTAGCGCGTTGCTGAAATCGCTCGGCCACGTTCACCGCGTCGTCGAACGCCGGAACACGATACCGATCCTCTCGAACGTCCTTTTGCAGGCGAACGGTCGCCTGTTGCGGCTGAAGGCCACCGACCTCGACATCGAGGTCACCGAGTCCATCGCGGCCGACGTGGCTCAGAACGGGGCCACGACCCTTCCGGCCCATACGCTCTATGACATCATCCGCAAGCTGCCGGACGGCGCACAGGTCTCCCTCGAAATGACCGGCGAGAGCGGCCAGCTTCTGCTGCGCTCCGGCCGCTCGCGCTTCAATCTCCAGTCCCTGCCGGAAAGCGACTTTCCCGACCTGGCCGCCGGCGACCTGTCGCACAAGTTCACGCTTCCCGCTGGCGACCTCAAGAAGCTTATTGAAAAGACACAATTCGCCATTTCGATGGAAGAGACGCGCTACTACCTCAACGGCATTTTCCTACACACGACCGAAGTCGACGGCCACACCATGCTGCGCGCGGTCGCCACGGACGGGCATCGTCTTGCTCGCGTCGAGATCCCCGCTCCCGCCGGCGCGGCCGGGATGCCGGGCGTCATCGTCCCACGCAAGACCGTGGCGGAAATCCAGAAGCTGATCGAGGACATCGAGGCCGAAGTCACGGTCGAGCTCTCCACCACCAAGGCGCGGTTCACTTTCGGCGACGTGGTGCTGACCTCCAAGCTCATCGATGGAACCTTCCCCGATTACGCGCGCGTCATTCCCACTGGCAACGACAAGCGCTTGATTGTCGATTGCAAGCCCTTCGCAATGGCGGTGGACCGCGTCTCGACGATTTCCAGCGAACGCGGGCGGGCGGTGAAACTGTCGTTGGCCGACGGCAAGCTGACCCTGTCGGTGACCAATCCGGATTCCGGTTCGGCCGTCGAGGAACTCGAGGTCGATTACGACTCGACCCCGCTCGATATCGGTTTTAACGCCCGTTATCTCCTCGATATCACCCAGGAACTCGACAGCGACACGGCGCTGTTCAAGCTCGCCGATCCTGGGTCGCCCACGATTATCCAGGACCGCGACGGAGCCGCCGCGCTCTATGTGCTCATGCCCATGCGGGTGTGAGCGACGTCATTTCCGGGCATAGGCGCCCAATTCCGCGCGCGCCTTGCCGGCAAAGGACGTATCGACCGGCTTCATCGGATCGGTGATGTCGCCTTCGATCCAGCCCTGTTGCTGGAAAAACGCGAAGTCGGTTCGCAAACTGTCGATGTTCAGTCTGGCGTCGGGGTTCGCGCCCTGCGGATGCATGTCCTTGTAGATGGCGCGGTCCTTCAGAGCGGTCGCCTCGGTCAGGATATCGATTACGGCGTCGGCATTAGGCCCGTTCATCCGGCCACCCGCGAGAGCGCCATCGTAGAAACGCATGGCCTTGATGAAGGCGCGCATGAACCTGCGGGCGACATCGGGCTTTTTCTCGGTGAACAGCGAGGACATGATAATGTGCGTCGTATCCTGATAGGGATAATAGACGTCATTGCTTTCGAAACTCACGGCGAAGCCCTTGCGCACGGCATAGGTCGCCGCGGGCTCGGTCGTCAGGCCCGCGTCGATCGCTCCGTTGGCGAGCGCGGTGACGTGATTGGGATAGGCGAGATAGACGGGCTCGATATCTCGAAACGTTAGACCGACGGTCTTCAGGAGTTCGTTGAGCGTTGAATTGGCGCTGCTGCCTTGCCCTGGCAACGCGATCTTCATGCCCTTCAGATCGAGCGGAGTTTTGTAGCTCCCGCTGTCAACGAGCTGCTTGCGGACGATCAGAAGCTCGTGCCCATAGCCGGGAGCCGCGTTGCCATTGCCGCTCACGATCTTGATGCCGATGCCGCGCGCCACCGCGTTGTAAAGTGTCGCGTTGGCCGAGCCGGTGGCGACATCGATTTCGCCGGACCCGAGCGGCGCCATCATCTTGCCGCCGGAGTCAAAGAGAATCCCGTCGGCTTCGATTCCTTCCTCCGCGAAATAGCCGCGTTTCATCGCGATAAGGATCGCGAAGTCGGCGGTGGAGTTGGAAACCGCGATATTCACCTTGTCCGCGGCGAACGCGGCTCGGGGCCGCGCGTCCACGATCATCAACACGATCGCGATAAAGGCGGCGCCTATCGCCCGACAACTGCGTCCAGCCTTCACCGCGTCCCTCCTGGCGATCGAACGACCTGTATTCCGGGCCGCTCGCGATATTTACTGCGTCCCGGCGATCCCGATCTTGGTAATCAGCGCGCCCCAGCGATCCTGCTCGGATTTGATGAACGCCTTGATGCCATTGATGTCAGGCGTATCGATCGGCAGGAGCCCGAGATCGTCCGCCTTCGCCTTGAAATCCCTGGCGCCGGTGATGCGCTTCATCTCCTGATGCAGTCGATCGATGATCGGCGCCGGCGTCGCGGCGGGCGCCATCATTACATGCCACGACACGGCCTCCAGCCCTGGCGTCTCGAACGCCTCGGCAAGTGTTGGAACATCGGGATAAGCCGCGAAACGGGTCGCGGATGAAACCGCCAGCGGACGCAGCTTCCCGTCCTTGATCAAGCCTTGCGGCGCCGCCGCCTCGACGAAGCCAATTTCGACGTTGCCCGCGACGATGTCGCTCATCTGCTGCGGCGTGGCGCGATAGGGCACGTGATTCAACTTGAGGCCGAACCTATCCATGACCAGTTCCATGGAAAGGTGCTGCATCGTGCCAATGCCGAGCGACGCGAAATTCAGCTTGCCTGGCGAATCCTTCGCGATACGCACGAAATCCTTGGGCGTTTTGATCGGCGAATCCGCGCCAACAACCATGATGAATGGCGACTTCACATAGAGCGCGATTGGCGCAAAATCCTTTTGCGCATCGTAAGGCATCGTCTTGTAAAGCGTCGGGTTGATGCACAGCGTCGAACTGACCGTCATCATCAAGGTCAGGCCGTCAGGCGCGGCCTTGGAAATATCGATCGCCGCGATCATCAGCGCCGCCCCGGGCGCGTTCTTCACGATGACGGGCTTGCCCAGCGATGTTTGCAGCGCGTCGGCATAGAGGCGCACAAGCGCGTCGCCGCCCGTGCCCGGCGCCAGCGGCAATTCAATAGTCACGGTCGAGGATGGATAGCCCTGTTGCGCGAAGGCGCGTCCCCAAGGCGCGAGTCCCGCGAGCGCCGACAGTGCCTGGCGACGGTCCATCTTCATGACTTCCTCCCCTGGCGCGCCGGTTCCCGCCAGCGCGCCCGAACCGGATGCTAGTCGATGTCGCCGCCACGCGCCAACCGCGTTTACCGCCTCTGTTCATCCGGCCCGATCCATGGCAATCCCTGACCATGCCCGCCGCCGAATCCGCGACCTTCCCCGCCACGCGCCCACCGAGCGTGCGCAGGCTCTCGATGGCCAATTTCCGCTCCTATGTCGCGATGGACCTTCCGATCGACGCGGGCGTCGTGGCGCTTGTCGGCGAAAACGGCGCTGGCAAGACCAATATCCTCGAAGCACTGTCCATGTTCACGCCGGGCCGCGGGCTTCGGCGCGCCGACCTCATGGATATGGCCCGCGATGGCGGTCCCGGCGGCTGGGCGGTCTCAATCGAAATCGACGCTCCGGGCGGCGCGCTGCAACTTGGCGCGGGCCTCGACCCGCCCGACGGCTTTAACCCCGCCGCCCGTCGTTTTCGCGTTGACAGGGCGCCGGCCGGCTCCGCGCGCGCCTTCGCCGACCATGTCCGCGTCGTCTGGCTGACGCCGGGCATGGATTCGCTGTTCACGGGGCCGGCCGGCGAGCGCAGGCGCTTTCTCGACCGGCTCGTGTTGGCGGTGGATAGCGACCACGCCAGCCGCGTCTCGGCGTTGGAGCGCGCCCTGCGCAACCGCAACCGCCTGCTGGAAGACGGCGCCCGCGACGCGCACTGGCTTGACGCGGCCGAGCGCGAACTCGCCGAACTCGCCGTCGCCGTGGCCGCCGCGCGGCAGGAGACCGTTTCTCGCCTCGGCGCGCTGATCGAGGACGCCCGCGACGACGCATCGCCCTTCCCGTGGGCGCGGATTTCGCTCGAAGGCGACATTGAGCGCCAGATCGCCGATGTGCCCGCCATCGAGATCGAGGACCGTTACCGCGCGGCGTTGCGCGACAATCGCGCGCGCGACGCCGCCGCCGGGCGCACGCTCATTGGGCCTCAGGCGAGCGATCTCGCGGTCTGGCATGGTCCCAAAGGCGTCGAAGCGGCCCGCGCCTCAACCGGCGAGCAAAAGGCTCTGCTGGTGGGTCTCGTGCTCGCCCACGCCCGGCTGGTGGCGGCCATGAGCTCCATCGCCCCGATCATGCTTCTGGACGAAATCGGCGCGCATTTCGACCCATCGAGACGCGCCGCCCTTTACGCCGATCTCGAGCGGATCGGAGGGCAAGTCTGGATGACGGGCGCGGACATCGGCGCCTTCGCTGAACTGGGCGCATCGGCAAAGCTTTTTCGCGTCTCGGCTGGGCAAATGCGACCGGCCTGAAAAAGCCGCGAAAAGGCCCGCGCGAACGCCGGAAAAGCGTGCATTTCGCCACCATTTTCGGCTAGATTGCGGGCATCGATTCGAGCGGGAGAGAAACCCGGTTTCGGCCACTTCGGAAGCAAATATTTTTCATGGTTGAAAACACCGATCAAACTCCTCTGTCCGACCATTCATCCGACGGCTACGGCGCTGATTCCATCAAGGTCCTTCGCGGGCTCGACGCCGTTCGCAAGCGGCCGGGTATGTACATTGGCGACACGGACGATGGGTCCGGCCTGCATCACATGATCTACGAGGTCGTCGACAACGCGATCGACGAGACGCTCGCCGGCCATGCCACGCTCGTCACGGTCACCCTCAACCCAGACGGCTCCTGCACCGTGACCGACAACGGCCGCGGCATTCCAACCGACATCCACCACGAGGAAGGCGTTTCCGCGGCCGAGGTCATCATGACCCAGTTGCACGCGGGCGGAAAATTCGACCAGAACTCCTACAAGGTGTCCGGCGGACTGCACGGTGTTGGCGTTTCCGTGGTCAACGCGCTGTCGACTTGGCTCAAGCTGCGCATCTGGCGCGACGGCAAGGAACACTTCATCGAATTCGCGCACGGCGACGCCGTGTCGCCGCTGATTGTCGTCGGCCCCGCGCCGATCATCGACGGCAGGCCGAAACGCGGCACGGAAGTCACCTTTCAGGTTTCGCCCGAAACCTTCACCATGGTCGAATATAATTACGCGACCATTGAACATCGATTGCGCGAACTGGCGTTCCTGAATTCGGGCGTGCGCATCGTGCTGACGGACGCGCGCCACGCCGAGATCAAGCGCGAGGAGCTCTATTTCGAGGGCGGGCTCGAGGCCTTCGTGCGCTATCTCGATCGCGCCAAGCAGCCGCAGCTCGACAAGCCGATTCTCGTTCGCGGCGAGAAGGAGGGCATCACCGTCGAGGTCGCCCTTTGGTGGAACGACAGTTATCACGAGAACGTCCTGCCCTTCACCAACAACAGTCCGCAACGCGATGGCGGCACGCATATGGCAGGCTTTCGCGGCGCGCTGACGCGGCAGGTCGGCGCGTTCGCCGAATCCTCAGGCATCGCCAAGAAGGAGAAAGTCGATCTTACCGGCGACGATTGCCGCGAAGGTCTCACGTGCGTTCTTTCGGTCAAGGTGCCCGATCCAAAATTCTCGTCGCAGACGAAGGACAAGCTGGTCTCCTCCGAGGTTCGTCCCGTGGTCGAGGCGCTCGTCAACGAGGGCCTGAGCCGCTGGTTCGAGGAAAACCCCGCCGACATGAAGAAGATCGTCGGCAAGGTCGTCGAGGCGGCGCTGGCGCGCGAGGCTGCCCGCAAGGCGCGCGAACTGACGCGCCGCAAGGGCGTGCTCGATGTGGCGAACCTGCCGGGCAAGCTCGCTGACTGTCAGGAGCGTGATCCCGCCAAGTCCGAACTCTTCATCGTCGAGGGCGACTCGGCCGGCGGCTCCGCGAAGATGGGGCGGAATCGAGAATATCAGGCGGTGTTGCCGCTGCGCGGCAAGATCCTCAACGTCGAGCGCGCGCGTTTCGACAAGATGCTTGGCAGCGACCAGATCGGCACGCTCATCACCGCGCTCGGCGCTGGCATCGGGCGCGACGACTTCAACCCGGAGAAATTGCGCTACCACAAGATCATCATCATGACCGACGCCGACGTCGACGGCGCCCATATCAGGACGTTGCTGCTGACGTTCTTCTTCCGGCAGATGCAGCCGCTGATCGACAAGGGCTATGTGTACATCGCCCAGCCGCCGCTGTACCGGGCCAAGCGCGGCAATTCCGAGGTCTACCTGAAGGACGACAAGGCGCTGGAGAACTACCTGATCGACGGCGGCCTGGCCGACATGGTGCTGCGGCTGGCCAGCGGTCCCCAGGTGGCCGGCTCGGACCTGCGCGCCCTGGCCGAGCAGGCCC
>CAISJZ010000326.1 GCA_903885755.1 uncultured Hyphomicrobiales bacterium
CGGTGACTTGGCGACCAAACGCAGGTAGTCGCGCGACTCCCATTCCGTCCATGAGCTATGGAAACCAAGCCGGAGGTGGCACGGTTCATTACGGGTCGCTATCCTGGCGCTTTCACGAAGACGATTTCCGAGCGCGCTCGGCGACAATCGAGCGATATGGCGAGAAAGCACTGCCAGAGGGTTCAAATCTCGCGGATTGGCCGATTAGCTACGCCGAACTCGAACCCTATTATGACCGCGCCGAATATGATCTTGGCGTGTCGGGCAAGGCTGGCAACATCAGTGACCGGAAAATCGATGGCGGAAATGTCTTCGAGGCTCCACGCAAGCGTGACTATCCGCTACCAGCCTTGCGTCTGGACCGGGCAGCCACACATTTCGACGCTGGCTCGCGCAAGCTCGGCCTGCATCCCTTCTCATCGCCACGCGCCATCATCTCGGAGAACTACAAGGACAGACTGGGATGCACCTATTGCGGGTTCTGCCAAGCTTACGGCTGCCAGTTTGGCTCGAAGTCGAGCACGCTCGTTACGAAGTTGCCAGAGGCGGACGCGACGAACAATTTCAAACTTGTCACCGGCGCGATGTGTCACCGCGTCAATACCGATAACAGCGGCAAGGCAACAGGGGTATCGTATTTCGGTCCGGACGGATCGGACAATACGATCGAGGCCGATATCGTAATCCTGTCACCTTTCGCCTATGACAATGTGCGTCTGCTGTTGTTGTCGAAGACCCAGAAGTTTCCAAACGGCCTCGCCAATTCAAGTGGCGAACTTGGAAAATACTTCATGACGCATATCAGACCAGCGGTCTTCGTCGCCTATGACGATCGCAAGTTGAATGTGTACATGGGGCCTAATGCCCAGAAGCATTCCATCGATGATTTCAACGGCGACAATTTCGATCACAAGGACCTGGGCTTCATTCGCGGCGGCCAGATTTCCATCGGAACGGCTGGACAGCAGGGCGGCCCAATCGGCGCCGGTATCAATATTCCGCCGCCGCCCGGCGTGCCGCGATGGGGTGCCGCCTATCGCGACTTCATCAACAAATACTTCGCGAGCCACGCGTCGATCGGTGCCCAAATCGAGGACCTACCCTATCACAATCAGACGATCGATTTGGACCCAAATGTCCGCGACAAATACGGCCTACCGGCTCCGCGCCTCACCTATGACTGGCGACGCCCGAACGAACAAAAAAGTGTCGCGTTCATGCAGGCCCGTATGCAGGAAATCGGCCATGCGATGGGCGCCAAGCTTGTGTGGGTCGCGCAGACCGGTCCGGGCGCTCCAGGCGGGCACCATCAAGGTGGAACGCGCATGGGCGCTGACCCCAGGATGTCGGTGGTGAATAAATACTGCCAGTCATGGGATGTGCCCAATCTGTTCGTTGTCGGCAGCTCGACTTTCCCGACGATGAGCGGTTTCAATCCCACGTTGACGATCGAGGCTTATGCCTACTTCATCGCCGACGCGATCAAGGGGCGATATAGGCAAGCGCCTGGGCCGTTGGTTTAGGGGCGGTTCAGGGAGCCCGCGCGAGCAACTCGGAGATTTTTGAGCCGCCGCGCTCGCACGTCAAGCCTCAGGCTCACATTGGGTCCATAGTTCATGAGCTGACAACAGAATGGGGGATAAGCTCACGGCCACGATTCGACGCCAGTCGATGTTTCATCGGGCCAATCCTTCTTCGAAATCGCTACTATGTCGTGACCCTTCTGCCATTGACCCATCGGGTCTGATCCGCCCCCATTGAATTGGTCCACCTGAAAGTATGTCTTAGGACATGGAAAGGGAGGACCGAAATGCCAAGAAAGAGACCGACACCGGAGGAGATCGTCGCGAGGTTGCGCCAGGTCGATGTATTGACATC
>CAISJZ010000327.1 GCA_903885755.1 uncultured Hyphomicrobiales bacterium
AAAATGACCCTCAAAAAAGCCCGTTAAATAAGGGTTTCTGGCATTATTGACTACTATTCGCGCTGATTTATTTGGCGTTGGACGAAACGAAAGGCGCTCCTCCCGGAGCGCCTTTTTTGTTTATTTCGCGGGATATTTTTTCGTCATCTCGTCATAAAAACCTTCCGCCTTCAGCGCGTCGCCAAGGCTCGTGTCGATATAGTCGTCGAGCTTGTGACTGGCGTCGGGTTTGGCGATCTGCTCGATGATGGCGCGGGCGCCGTCGACGGAGACCTCGGCGTTGAGCGGGGTCTGCGCCTTGAAGTCGGCATAGACGATGTCGATGATTTTCGGGTCCTCGATGCCGATTTCCTTTTTCAGCACCGCCCTGGCGCGCGCCTCGTCGGCGATGGCGAGGCGGTTGCCCTCGATGGTCGCCTTGAGAAAGCGAGTCAGCGCGTCGCGTTTCCCCTGCATGGCGTCCTGGCGGGCGACGAGGCCGCTGAACAGCCACGGAATTTGCTGGGGCGCGAGATCGACGAGCGCGGTCAGTCCCGCCGCGTAGGCAAGACTCCGGTCCGGCTCGTTCAGGGCGCTGGCGCTTACGGCGCCGTCCTTGACCGGCGCCAGCCGCTTGGTACCGAGTTCCCGAATGGTGACGTCGGCGCGGCTGAGACCCAGTTTCGCCAGCATGGTCGTGAGCGTGGCGTCGCTTTCCGATCCCGTGCTGCTGATGCCGATGGTTCCGCCCCTGAGATCGGCCGCTGTCTTGACGCCGGGCTTGCCGAACAGCGCGAAGCGGATGACGTTGGACAGCGAGCCGAAGGCGCGCAGGTTCGCGCCCGCCGCGTTGGCGCGCACGACCGAGGACAGACCGATGTGCATGGCGTCAATGCGCCCCGCGGCGAAGGCCTCGGCGATATCGCGTCCGCCGGTCATGTGCACGACTTCAAGCCTGAGGCCGCGCGCCTCGTAGAAGCCCGCGTCGCGCGCCATCCAGATCGCGAGATAGGTGTTGGCGGGCGAGGCTTCGCCGATGCGGAAGGGTATGAGGTCCGCGGCGCGCGCCGAGGGGCCCGAGGCAAGTCCGGCGGCCATGGCGAGGGCTCCCCAAAAATGGTTTGAAATCTTCACGCGCGTCCTCCCGCCGATTGTTTCGGCGGGCGATCGTAGCCTCGGCGGACGCGTGAAGCAATCGCGCGGGTCGTTGCGCGCGGCGGGGATTCGTCGCATTCTGCAAACAGAACAAGCGGCGCCCGGGCGTCGCGAACACGAGAGGAAACGTCATGAGCGCCATCGCGCGGGGTTTTGCCCTGTCGATTTCATTGCTTGCCCTGATGACCGCCGCAAAGGCCGCGACGATCACGGGGACCGTGAAGGGGTCCGATGGCGCCCCATTCCGCGGCGCGTTCGTGTCGGCGCAAAATCTCGCGACGAAAATGACGGTTAATGTGCTGACGCAAACCGATGGCCGCTACGCCATCAAGAACCTGCCGGCGGGCGATTATACCATCAGCGCGAAGTCCGTTGGCTATGACAGGACCGACGCCGGCAAGATGACGCTCGGCGCCGAGCAAGGTGGCGCGAAAGATTTCTCGCTGAAGAAGGGCAAGGTCCAATGGGCGGATCTGTCGACATGGCAGGGTAATGTTCTCTTCCCCGACGCGCCGGGCAAGAAGCCGCTCTTTAATGTGTGTTTCGCCTGTCACGGCTTCGAGAGCCGCATGGCGGACAAGGGGTACGATCTGGCGGGCTGGCAATCGCGCGTCGATTACATGACCAACGCGATGTATTTCTTCACGCACGGGCGCATCAGCGAGCAGGAGGGCAAGGACGTCGCCGCCTACATGGATTCGCTGTTCGGCAAGGATCGCACATTGCCCGCATCGCCCGGGGACATGCCGAAGTACAAGGACACGGTTCACGCGCCGTGGAGCGACGAGGCGTTGAAGATCGTCTATGTCGAATACGACATGCCCAATCCCAGTTCTTTCCCCTGGGCGGCGGCCGAGGACAGGGACGGCAAATACTGGATTCCCTTCTACGGCAATAACAACCGAATCGCGCGTCTCGACGCGGCAACCGGCAAGGTGGAGGAATTCACGGCGCCGAACGAGGGAACCGCGGCGATCCATTCGGCGATTCCCGCGCCCGACGGTTCGGTTTGGTTCACCGAGCAGGGCGCCAACAAGATCGGTCGCTGGGACCCCGTCACAAAAGAGATCACCGAATATCAGGACGAGTGGAAGCCGGGGAAGGAAGGCTTCCTCGACGGCGGCTCCAAGCACACGTTGCGCGTGCTGCCGAACGGAGAGGTCTGGTCGACCGGCGGGCCCCTGTCGAAGTTCGATCCGAAGACCGGAAAGTTCACCGGTCTCGGCGACGTGCCCTCGGTCTATGGCATCGCGACGGACAAGAATGGCATGGTCTGGTTCGCCGAATACACGCCCAATGGCGGCATTGGCATGGCCGATCCCAAGACCATGCAGGTCGAAAAATTCATGCCGCCGACGCGCAACCAGCGCGCCCGCCGAATCGTGACCGACGACAGGGGCGTCGTGTGGTTCGCTGAATTTCAGTCCGGCAAGGTTGGCAAGTTCGACCCGAAATCGAAATCCTTCGAGGAATGGCAGTTGCCCGGCGCCGAGCCGACGCCCTACGCCTTCGAGACCGACGCCAGGGGCAACGTCTGGTACTCAAGCGAACATCAGGACGTTCTCGGGCGACTTGATCCGGCGAGCGGCAAGGTCGTCGAATTCCCCTATGTCCACGCGGAAAACACGATGCGCGAGTTCTTCAAGGATTCGAAGGGGCGCATGTGGTACGGCTCGCCCGCCAACGACAAGGTCGGCTATTTCTATCTCGACGAATGACGGATTTTTTGGGCGCCACGGCGGTCGCATGGCGCCCGAGGCCGTTCAGGGACGCGTGTAGCGTCCCACAATGCTGGCCGGCGCGAGCGCGTGGCCCTTCAATTCGGCGACAAGTTCATCGCGCGTCATGTCCGGCTTGAGCTTGCCCGGCTCGACGTCGGTGGCGACCAGCGTGATGACGTAGTGATGCAGCGAATGCCCGGACGGGCCGCAGGGGCCGAAGTAAAACGTCTTGCCGATGGCGTTCTTGCCGCCAACCCATCCCGTCGGCGGTTTGCTGCCCTCGCCCTCGGCCATGGACGTTTTCGAGACGGGAATATCGTAGGCGACCCAGTGGAACACCCCGAGCCCATTGGCGCCGTCAGGGTCCTGCATCAGAAGGGCGTAACTCTTCGTGCCGGCGGGCGGGTTCGCCCAGGCCAGCGGCGGCGAGACATTTTCGCCGGGGCAGGGGGGATTTGTCCGGCTAGGGTCTGCGCCGGCGTATTTGCTTGGCCAGACATCACCCTCCTTGAAGGCTGGCGAGGTCAACGTGAACGGCTCGGCGGCGCGGGCCGCGCCGGCGCCGACCGTCAGACCCATTATCGCGATCGCGATCAAACCTTTCATCGTGTCCTCCCTGATTCCGGCCTCCACCGGGTTGCCAGCAATTCATGCCCGAGTTGGCGAGGTTTTTCAAACTTGGCGGCGCGAAAGCCGCTCAAACCAGGTTTGGCGGGATGGAATGATTATAATCTTGGAGTATTCCGTTTCCATTCCGGTTCTAAAGTGTTGGATGGCGGGTGCGCGAAAAGCCCATGAACGTTGATGAAACCGTGGTATCAAATCGAGAAAGCCTTGTACGACAGGACTTGTTTTGAGTTTGAACAATTCTAATCTGGGCCGTGGCTATTGACGGCGCCAATGCGCTGGCTTCGATAGGGACCATGAAAACGCCGTTCCCGCCCCAACAGCGCGCCGCCGCCAAACGCCATCCGCTCTCCCTGCTGACGGGCGGCCTGTTCCTCGTCGGTCTGACCGTTGGCGCCTCGGCCGATGCCCTGCCGTCGATGGCAAGCGCGCCATCCATTTTCGCGGATGGCGCTTACCACGAGATCGAGACGAAATATATTTTCGGATTCACGCAGGGGTCGGACATCGGCGCCGAAGGCGAAAAGGCGATCGAGCTGGAGACCACGGCGGCGTTCCAGAAGCGCGGCGGTCGTTTCAGTTCGGTCGAGCAGGAAATCGAGTTCGAGCACGTTCCCACGCAGTTTTTTGCTTATGAGTTGAGCGCGCACGGGCTGATGGTGTCGACGCATGGCGTCGAGGGCGTCGACGATCGCAATCGAACCGGCTTCAGCGGCCTGTCGGCGAAAGGCACATATCTGATCCTCGGTCGCGGTCCGGAATCGCCCATTGGCCTGTCCCTTTCGATTCAACCGGAATGGGCGCGGATCGATGGTACGAGCGGTCTGGGGACGCGCGCCTACTCGACGTCGTTCACCCTGAACGCGGACACGGAGATCATTCCCAATCGTCTCTACGCCGCCGCCAATCTCAGCTACGCGCCGCAGGCCTCGAAGCAGGAAGGCGATATGTTCTGGGACCGCACATCGACGCTGGGCGTGACCGGCGCGCTGGCGTTCCGGATTACGCCGCGCATCGCGCTTGGCGGTGAAGTTGAATACTATAGCGGCTACGACGGGCTGTTCTTGCAGAACTATACCGGGCACGCCATTTATGTCGGACCCACGTTGCACATCCAGTTCACGAACAAGGTCATGCTGGCGGCGGCTTTCTCGACCCAGGTGGCCGGTCACGCGGTTGGCGATCCACGCCCGCTTAACCTGACCGACTTTGAGAAATATCATTTCAACCTTAAGTTCGAGGTCGAGTTCTGATGGCCGGGAGCCGAACCATGCATATCCTCGCGAAACGCAATGTCTGGCTGTTCGCCTCGGCGATCATGGCGCTCGGCGTCGTCCTGCCGGCCTCGGCGGCGTTCGCCCAGCAGACGAGTGTGCGTCTGACGCTCAAGGATCACAAATTCATTCCGGCGGAAGTGCACGCGCCCGCCAACAAGCCGATCACAATCGTGGTTCAAAACGCCGACACAACTCCGGCGGAATTCGAGAGCAAGACGCTGCGCGTCGAGAAGGTCGTGGCCGGCGGCGGAACGGTCACGCTGAATGTGCGCGCGCTGCCGCCTGGGCGCTATCGTTTCTTCGATGACTATCACGAGGACACGACCGAGGGTTATCTTGTTGTCGAGTGAGGCTGGACCGTGCTTGGCGCGCTGATCATCGTTTTTCGTGAAGTAATCGAGGCCGGACTGATTGTCGGCATCGTGCTTGCCGTGACGGCGAATATTCCGCGACGCGGTCGCTGGATCGTCGGCGGCATCGCTGGCGGCGTTCTCGGCGCCTGTCTGGTCGCCGCTTTCGCGGATGTGTTGTCGAACGCCCTGGCCGGCGTCGGGCAGGAGGTATTCAACGCCAGCATCCTTGGCGTCGCCGTTGTCATGCTCGGCTGGCACAATATCTGGATGGCGCGGCATGGCCGGGAGATGGCCGAGCAGATGAAGGCGGTTGGCGTCGCCGTGGCCTCGGGCGAGCGCACATTGCTGGCCTTGTCTCTGGTTGTCGGTGTCGCGGTGCTGCGCGAGGGGTCGGAGATCGCGCTCTTCATCTACGGGCTGGCGCTGTCCGGCGGTTCGACCAGGGCCGAATTGCTTGCGGGCGGCTTTGCCGGGCTTGTGCTTGGCTGTGTTCTGACGGCGCTGACCTATGTCGGTCTTGTCAGCATACCCGCGCGGTATCTCTTTGGCGTGACCACCGCGCTGGTGACCTTTCTGGCGGCGGGGCTCGCCGCGCAGTCGGTGTCCTTTCTCCAGCAGGCCGGCATCGCCAATGTGCTCGAGACGACGGCCTGGGATACGTCTTCCATCCTGTCGGATTCGTCCTTGCCCGGCCGCGTGTTGCACACCCTGATCGGCTACTCCGACCAGCCATCGATCCTTCAGGCCGTCGTGTACGTGCTGACGCTGGCGATCATCTTCACGCTGTCGCGCTTGGCGCGGCCGGTTCAGGCGCCTTCCCCTGCGCGGCCCCGGACGGCGTGAATTTCAATCTCCACCGCCGCCTCCACCATCGCCGCCGCCTGAATCGCCACCCCCGCCTCCATCGCTGAACGACGAGTCGAAGCTCGAATCAAACGAGCTGAAATCCATGTCGAGCGCGGAAAACGAACTGGCGTCAAAGGAGCCGAAGTCGAACGACGGCAGGCTGAAGTCGCCGCCCGAATTGCCGCCGTCGCCCGCGAAGAAATCGCCTGACGCGTCGGCGCCCGCGGGCTGGCGCAGCAAGGCGAGTTGCCCGTAATAGGGCTTGAGTTCCGGCACGAGCAGAAGGAGCCCGCCAGCGGCAAGCGCGACCGCCGCCGCCGAGGTCGGATCACTTTTGAGCAGGGCCGGCAACTGGCGCGCCCGAGCCAACGTCGCCTCGACCCGGCCTTTCTCGACCAGTCCCGCGGGGGTGTGGACGTGAATCGTCCGGTTGAACAGCCAGAGCACCCGGTCGTTCTCGGCCCTCATGAGTCCGCGCCGTATCAGCGCGGGGATGAGATAGTTGGCCTTGAAGGATTTCAGGCCGGGGCCATAGGCCTGGCGCGCGACCTTGGCGAGGTCGCGCATTTCGGCGCCGCGTCCGAGCTTGCCGGCCTGCTGGACAACGCCGATCAGGGATTCGACATGGCCGGGCGGGTCGGGCGGATCGGCGACGATTTTGACGACAGAGAGCTTTTTCGTCCTGAAAAATCCCGGCTTCTCGATCTCGCTGATTTTCAGGATTCCTTGCGCCACGAGCGAGAGCAGCGTGATTTTCACGGCCTCGAGCGCGGGGCAATGACGGGGATCGAGGAGGACGAAAGCCTCCGCGGGGGTCGGGCGTGAGGCGATCATGGCGCAACCTTTCGAGCGCGGGAAACATCAATGTAAACAGGATAGTGTGATTTCAACAGCGCGGGCGGCGCCATTTCGCACATCGTGGCATCGATTGTCGCGCGCTTGCCGGAGGGCCGGGCCCCGGCTAAGCCAAGTTTCCCGTCCCGGATCGATGCGAGAAATCATGTCGGGGTTGAAGCCATCGCGCAATCTCATCACGGATGTCGCGGGCCTGCGCGTCGGGTCCGCGGACGACGCGCGGCTGGCGTCCGGCGTGACGGCGGTGGTGTTCGACGAACCCGCCGCGGCCTCCATCGCGATCCACGGCGGTTCTCCGGGCGTACGCGACACGGCGCTGCTCGCACCGGGCATGAGCGTCCAGAAGGTGGACGCGCTCGTGCTGTCCGGCGGCTCGGCCTTTGGCCTCGACGCCATGGGCGGCGCGCAGGCTTGGCTGCGCGAACAGGGGCGAGGCTACGATGTGCGCGGCATGAAAGTGCCGATTGTTCCCGGCGCCATCCTGTTTGATCTGCTCAACGGCGGCGACAAGGACTGGGGCCGCATGCCGCCCTATTGTGATCTCGGCTATCGCGCGACCGAGCGGGTCGGTTTTGAATTCCAGTTGGGCACGGTTGGCGCGGGGTTTGGAGCGACGACGGCCAACCTGAAAGGCGGACTTGGGTCGGCGAGCGCCGAGACCTCGGCGGGCTTCGTTGTCGGCGCGATCGTCGCGGTCAACGCGGTGGGCTCGGCGATCATCGGCAAGGGCCCGAGATTCTGGGCGGCGCCCTACGAGCGCGGAACGGAATTTGGCGGTCTCGGCATGCCCGCGCGCCTGTTCCATGACGATCTCGCGCCGCGCATCAAGGGCGACGGGCCGGAAAACACCACGATCGCGATTGTCGCCACCGACGCCGCGCTCGACAAGGCGGGCTGCGAACGCGTCGCTGTGATGGCGCATGACGGCATGGGTCGCGCGTTGCGGCCCGCGCACGCGCCGATGGATGGCGATATCGTTTTCGCCGCCGCGACGGCGCGCAACGCGGCGTCGGTGACGCCGCGTGATCTGATGGAGATAGGCGCGCTGGCGGCCGATTGTCTCGCCCGCGCCATCGCCCGCGAGATCGGAAGAGCACACG
>CAISJZ010000328.1 GCA_903885755.1 uncultured Hyphomicrobiales bacterium
AGTCGCGGTCGATGGTTTCGCGGATTTGCAGCACTTCGGCGTCGGTCAGTTGCGACACGCGGCGCTCGGCCGGAATGTTGACCTTCTCGCAGATCTCTTTCGCCTTCTGGGCGCCGATGCCGTGAATATACTGAAGCGCGATGATGACGCGCTTGTTGGTCGGAATGTTTACGCCCGCGATACGAGCCATTGGCCGTCTCCATGTGGGAACGCCGAAGCGTTCGAGAAATGCCGCGGATGCGGCGGAAACTCCGCGCCGGTGGAGGCCGGCCCTGCGGAGCAGGATGATCCCGGAATCGCGAACGAAAACGCCCGCGTCCCCGGAAAGGGGGCGGGCTTCGATCTCGAAGGATGGTGTTGTCTAGAGATTCGCCGCCCGGGCGTCAACGCCCCCGACCGGAAATTTTGAACAAATCCGCGAGAAAGAAGCGATCAAGCTGCCCGGCGCCCAGTTGATCGCCCGGATATTTCATCTCAAATTCGCGTATCGCAAGGACGCAAATGATGATCGCGGAACGAACCCTCACCCTGCGGCTGCCCGACGGCGAGCGATCGGTCAAAGTCGCCCTCTCGGCTCCCACGCCAATCGAACAACACTGGTCCTGCGCTTATTCGATTGGCTGGCCGGAGGGTGAAAGGCGTTTCAGGGCAGAGGGCCTTGATTCCTTGCAGGCCCTGGTCCTCGCGATGCAGATGGTCTCGGCCGAACTCTACGCGAGCAAGTATCACGCGGCTGGCCAACTTTACTTCGAACAACCGGGCTCGGGATTTGGTATTCCGGTCGCGCCGAATATGCGAAGCCGGTTGACGTCGACCGATGCCGCCATGGTTTGATCGCGGTCGAGCCAAGCGGGCGAGACCGCCCGCCCTCAGCCGCCGAGCGCTCCGTTGATCGCCGCCGTCACGGCGTCGATCGGCGCCATGCCATCGACCGTCTTCAGCCCGCCCTTGCCGGCGTAATAGGCCGACACCGGCGCGGTCTGGGCGCGATAGGCGTCGAGACGCACCTTGAAGGCTTCCGGATTGTCGTCGGCGCGCACGACGCCGCCCGCCGCGACGGTTTCCCGGGCGCGTTTTTCGATCCGGGCCAGCAGCGCCGCCTCGTCGACCTTCAGCTCGACGATCGCGTCGAGCCGCATGTCGTTTCTGGCGAGCAACGTGTCCAGCGCTTCCGCCTGGGCCACCGTGCGTGGAAAACCGTCGAGGATGAAGCCATTCCTGGCGTCCGCCTCGCGGATGCGGTCGGCGATGATGCCAACGACGATCTCGTCCGAGACAAGACCGCCGGCGTCCATCACCGACTTGGCGCGCAAGCCCGTGGGCGTGCCGGCCTTGACGGCGGCTCGCAGCATGTCGCCGGTCGACAGTTGCGGGATGTTGTATTTTTCCATGAGACGCGCGGCCTGCGTCCCCTTGCCCGCGCCGGGAGGCCCCAGCAGGATCAATCTCATTTCTTCCGCCCCCGCAGTTTCGCCTTCTTCACAAGCCCCTCATACTGCTGCGCCTGCAGATGCCCATGGACCTGAGCGACCGTGTCCATGGTCACGCTGACAACGATGAGAAGCGACGTGCCGCCAAAGTAGAACGGCAGTGCGGCGTAGGAAATCAGCATTTCGGGTAGGATGCAGATAATCGAGAGATAGGCGGCGCCGATCAGCGTGATGCGCATGAGCACGGTGTCGATGAACTGCGCCGTGCGCTCGCCCGGCCGGATGCCCGGCAGGAAGCCGCCGTGCTTGCGCAGGTTGTCCGCGGTCTCCGTCGGGTTGAACACGATCGCGGTGTAGAAGAACGCGAAGAACACGATCAGCGCCACGTACATCAGCATGTAGAGCGGCCGGCCGTGGCCGAGATAGGTCGTGATCAGGCCCAGGAAGCCGCCGCCGCCCGCCGACTGCGAGAAGTTGGCGATGGTCGTCGGCAGCAGCAGCAGCGAGGACGCGAAGATCGGCGGAATGACGCCCGACGTGTTGAGCTTGAGCGGCAGGAACGAGGTCTGGCCCTCATAGACTTTGTTGCCGACCTGCCGCTTGGGGTAGGTGATGAGCAGCCGGCGCTGGGCGCGCTCCATGAACACGATGAAGGCGATGACCAGCAGCGACATGATCAGGACGACGAAGATCAGGCCGCTTGAAATCGCGCCCTGACGGCCCAGTTCGAGCGTGTTGACGATCGCCGAGGGGAACGCCGCCACGATGCCCGAGAAGATGATCAGCG
>CAISJZ010000329.1 GCA_903885755.1 uncultured Hyphomicrobiales bacterium
CAGTTCGGTTGGCGTCACGCTGGGCGGCCTGCTGGCCACGGTTGGCCTCGCCTATGTCATTACCGGGAACCGATCGCTGCCTTATGACAATCTGGAGATCACGCTCGCGATCACCAGACGCCTCGCGGGCGTCTTCACTATTCGCAGCCTGATCGTCATCGGTTTCGTCGCGTTCGCCGCGCTCATTTTCGCGGTTACACGCTGGGGCCGCGAGGTCATCGCGATTGGCTCCGAACGGCGCGCGGCGATCACGTCCGGCGTGAACGTCGAGATCATCGTTGTCGCAATCTTCGCATTCTCCGCCTTTTGCGCGGCGCTGTCAGGCGCCCTGCTCAGTTTCGCGCTGGCGACGGCCTCGGCCGCCGGACTTTCCGACGTCATCCCGCCCGCCGCCGCCGCGGCGATCCTCGGCGGGGTTTCGCTGGCCGGCGGGACGGGCCGTCCACTTGGCATCGCGCTTGGCGCGCTCACGCTTGGATTGCTGCGCGCGGGCCTCAACGCGCTTGGCGCGCCGCCTTTCGTCAATGACATCGCCCTGGGCGCGATCCTCCTGACAGTCGGCATTCTCGACGGGCCGGATTTCGCTCGCCGTTTATCCTTCATCGGGATCGTCCGATCTCGCTAACGCAAGCGCTTCGATTCAAACCACGTCGGCCCGCGCCCTGGCTCCCCGATGAAGCGCGGCGGTTTCAACGCCGATGAACTCGGGACAAACATCAATCGTGATCCTGGTTTTTCGCCAGCGGACCGTATCGAGCGCGCCCAGCGCTCGGGCTCGATGTGGGATCTCTTTGTTCAGGTCATTGTTACGGAGACCGGCGACGCCTGTTCACTTGCGCTCCCCTAACAAGCCCGAAAATCCAATGCCAACGCGAGGCCGCCGGCGCCTAAACCATTGACCTAATTGAACAGCATTTCCACTTCCAAGCTGAATACGAGCGTTCGTTTCCCTTCTTCCGCTGGAGTTCCGGAAACCTCACCCCTCTCCAAACTCCTCCTCGCGGAATTCGCCCGAGATGCGTTCGCCCGCCGCGAAGGCTTTTGCTTCGCGCTGGCGCAACTCAACACGGCGAATTTTGCCCGAGATGGTTTTGGGCAGTTCGTAAAACTCCAGCCGGCGAATGCGCTTGTAGTTGGCCAGCCGCTCGCGGCAGTGTTTGAAGATGGACTGGGCGGTTTCGCGCGTCGGCTGGGCGCCCGGCGCCAGCGCGATCATCGCCTTGGGCACCGCGGTTCGCACCGCGTCGGGCGCGGGCACGACCGCCGCCTCGGCGACGGCGGGGTGTTCGATCAGTACGCTTTCGAGTTCAAACGGCGAGATCCGATAATCCGACGCCTTGAACACATCGTCGGCGCGCCCGACGTAGGTGAAATAGCCGTCCTCGTCGCGCATGGCGACATCGCCGGTGCGGTAGTAATCGCCCGTGAGCGGGACAATCGCGCCATCGTCGGACTGGTAGCCGCGCATGAGGCCGGTCGGCGCGCGCGCCAGCGGGATGGCGATTTCGCCTTCGTCGCTGTTCTGGCCTTCGGGCGCGAGCAGTTCGATGGGATAGCCGGGCATTGGCTTGCCCATGGAGCCAGGTTTTAGCGCCATGCCCGGCGAATTGCCGATCTGCAGCGTCGTCTCGGTCTGGCCGTAGCCGTCGCGGATGGGCAGGCCCCACGCCGCGCGCACCTGCTCGATGACCTCGGGGTTGAGCGGCTCCCCGGCGCTCACGACCTCGCGCAGGTGGACCTTGAAGGCGCGCAGGTCCTCCTGCACCATCATGCGCCAGACCGTCGGCGGCGCGCACAGCGTCGTGACGCCATGCTCCACCAGCACATCCAGCAGGCCGCGCGCGGAAAAGCGCGGCTGGTTGAGCGACAGCGCGGTGGCGCCGGCGATCCACGGAATGAAGAACGAACTCCAGGCGTGCTTGGCCCAGCCGGGGGAGGAAATGTTGAGGTGAATGTCGCGGGGCAGCGAGCCGATCCAGTACATGCCGGAGAGGTGGCCGACGGCGTAGCTTTGATGCGAGTGCAGAACGAGTTTCGGCTTGGCCGTCGTGCCCGAGGTGAAATAGAGCAGCAGGGGATCGTCGGGCAGGGTTTTGCCTGCGGGCGCGAAGTCCGGCGGCGATCGCATGAGGTCATCATAACGATGCCAGCCGGCGGGCGCCTCGCCGACCGCGATGCGCGTCACCCCGTCCGCCAGCCCCGCGAGTTTGGGGGCGTCGGCGGCGCCGATCACGAGATGGCGCACATGGCCGCGCGCCACGCGGTCGGCGAGATCGGCGGGGTTGAGCAGCGTCGTCGCGGGAATGACCACGGCGCCAAGCTTCATGGCCGCCAGCATGGTCTCCCACAGGGGCGCGACATTGCCGAGCATCAGCAAAATGCGATCGCCGCGTTTGACGCCAAGGCCGCGCAGCCCGTTGGCGACGCGGTTGGAGCGCTCCGACAGTTCGGCGTAGGTCAGTTGCGCCGCGCCATCGCCGACAATTTTCAGCGCGACCCGGTCGGCCGATTCGCCTTTGGCCATCACGGCGTCGAACCAATCGAGCGCCCAGTTGAATTCGTGAAGCGCCGGGGCGGGGTAGTCGCGGCAGGCCGCCGCGTGGTCGGCGCGGTGGGCGACCAGAAAATCCCTGGCTTTAAGAATGCTCGCGGCGTTCATGTCTTCCCATTCCTCGATTGGTTCGACTCCCGATGCAATCATAGCGGGGCGAGGCGCCGGGCGCCTATAGGACGGATGGGGAGGGAGCGCATTCCAGACCGCAATCCCCAATTCCCCGTCCAGGTATTCCTGTATAATTATTGGCAACCGTCCGGTTCGCGGTCACGCGACGCTCGTCCGCGCTCTGTCGGGAAAGGATGCCCCCCATGCACGACATCATGCACCTCCTCAGAATTCATGCCTCCCCGGAACGCGTCTTCGAGGCGATCACGACGGCCGAGGGACTGCGGCAATGGTGGACGCGCGACGCCGCGATCGAGCCGGAGGTCAGCGCCGCCGGAGAGTTCGGATTTTATGGCAAGCGGTTCGTCGTGAAGATCATCGTTGAGGCGCTTGAGCCGGCCACGCGCGCGCGGTGGAAGGTCGCCAACGCGGCCTGGCCGGCGAGCGATATCGAATTCACGCTGAGGGCCGAGGGCGGCGACACAATTCTTGTCTTCGCGCATCGCGGGTTTCCACGCGCGGACGAGGCCTTCGCGAGCGCGACGATGCGCTGGGGCTTTTATGTTCTCAGCCTCAAGCGCTATTTGCAAACCGGCAAGGGATCGCCGAACCCGGACGATGGGGATCTCGGTTAGCCGCTATTCCCGGCGTCTCACGCCACGCGCGCGGCGGGACGAGGCGCGTCGCGCCGTATTTTGAAGGTCACGCTCACCTCGACATCGCCGTCGAGCTTCCCGAGGATCGCGATCAGGCGATCAAGCGTGAAGCGGCGCAGTTGCGCGTTGCGGATGCGGGAAAATTCGGAATGACCGATCCCGGTGAGCTTTTCAGCGTCGCGCGTCGAAAGCTTGCGGGCGTCAAGGGTGCGAATGATTCGGGCCGCCATGATCGCGCGCGCTTGCTCTAGCCCCGCGTTCACGTGACCAAGGTCGCGATAGACGTTGCCGCTGCCGCGCACCAGTTCGAGTTTTTCATTGCTCATGTCAGGGCCTCCTTCAGCCGTTTCAGCCTCTCGCGGATCAGATCGATTTCGAATTGCGGGGTCTTGATTCCCGATTTTGATTTCTTCTGGAACGCGTGGATGACCCAGATATCCACGTCGATCTTGATGGCGTAAATGGCGCGGAAAGCGTCGCCACGATGCCGCAGGGCGATCTCGAACACGCCGCAATCAACGCCTTTAAATGGTTTGGCCTTGCCGGACAACTCGCCCTCGGCGGCCAGGGTCAGAGCGTCGAGCATGTCGTTTCGAACGTCTTTCGGGAATACCTCGAAATCCCTCAGCGCGGCCTTCACCCACGAAATCGGTCTGCTGTTTCTAATTGCCAGAAATGTTGACAAATATGTCACCAAATTGCAAGCCCTCTTTTCAGCGGTTTAGAATCGACTCCCTACCCGAAAATCGACCAGCCCATCCTGCGCGTCAGTTGCTCCAGCGCGATGCGGCCAAGGTGGGAATTTCCCGCGGAATCAAGGCCCGGCGACCACACCGCGATCGACGCCTTGCCCGGCGCGATGGCGAGGATGCCGCCGCCGACGCCGCTCTTGCCGGGCAGGCCGACGCGATAGGCGAATTCGCCCGAGCCATCGTAATGGCCGCAGGTGAGCATGATGGCGTTGATGCGACGCGCGCGCTCTGGCTGCACGACGGAATGGCCGGTGGCCGGATTGCGGCCAAGATGCGCGAGAAAGCGGCCCGCCGTCGCCAGTTGCCGGCACGACATCGCGATGGCGCAATGGTGGAAATAGACGCCGAGCGTGTAATCCACGGGGTTTTCGAGCACGCCGAAGGACTTCATGTAATTGGCCAGCGCGCGATTGCGGAAGCCCGTGCGCTGTTCGGAAGCCGCCACCGCTTCGTCGATGACGATGGACGGGTCCTCGGCGAGAAAGCGCAGGAAGCGCAGGATTTCGCCGAGCGCCACCCGTGGCTCGTGGCCCGACAGGATCACGTCGGTGACGGCGATGGCGCCGGCGTTGATGAAGGGATTGCGGGGAATGCCGCGCTCGTTCTCGAGTTGCACGATGGAATTGAAGGGGCTGCCGGAGGGCTCGCGCCCGACGCGCTTCCACAGCCGGTCGCCGATCATGCCCAGCGCCAGCGTCAGCGTGAACACCTTCGTGATGCTCTGGACGGAGAAGGGCGTGTCGCTGTCGCCGGCCGCCGCGACATGACCATCCGCGTCGATGACGGCGATTCCGAAGGAATTCACGTCAACGCGGGCGAGTTCGGGAATATAGGTCGCGACCTCGCCCCGATCATGCCTCTGGCGCATGTCGTGGGCGATTTCCTGAACGACGTCGTCGAGTTTCGGCATGGCGTTGTTACGCCGCCGGGGCTTTCAACTTCAGCAGCCGGTCGGCGTTGCCGTGGGCGATCTTCGCCTTGTCGGCGGGCGAGACCTGCAACGTGTCAAGAAATTCCCGCGCGACCTTGTTGGAGCTGAAGGGATAGTCGACCGAGAACATGATGCGGTCTGCGCCAAAGGTCTGCAACAGGGTGAGGAAGGACGGCTTGTGATAGAAGCCGCTCGTCGTCACATGCACCTGATCGAGGATCGTGTTCGTCACGCTGCGTTGCAGGAATTTTGGCGTCGCGGGCGCGAAGACCTCGTCGAAGCGGTCGAGCATGGCGGGCAGGCCCTCGCCGAGATGGCCGATGATGATCTTCAGTTTGGGATGGCGGTCGAGCGCGCCCGACAGCACCAGCCGCAGCACATGCACGGCGGTTTCCGCGTGCCAGCCCCAGCCGGCGCGGGCGAAGGTGACGGCGAGCGGCGCGGCGAGATTGCCATAGTAGGCGTCGCGCACGGAGGCGGGGGGAATGCCGGGGTGAATGTAGATCGGCGTGTCCAGCGCCTCGGCGCGGGCGAGCAGGGGTTCGAACATGGGATCATCGAGGAATTTTCCATCGGTCGTGCCATTGACCATGCAGCCGTGGAAACCGAGCTTCGTCACCGCGCGCTCAAGCTCCTCGGCCGCCGCCTCGGGCGCCGTCAGCGGCAGGTGCGCGAAGCCGGCGAAATGGGCCGGCTTTGAAGCGACATGGCCGGCGATCGTGTCGTTCATCTCGCGCGCCCAGGCCGGGCCTTCGCTGGGCGACAGCAGATCGGCGCCAGGGCCGGACATGGAGAGCACCTGAAGACTGATGCCATTGTCGTCCATGGATTTGAGGCGCCCCTCGCCAAAATCCTTCAACCGCTCGTCGATCTCGGGCCTGACGGAGGGCGCGCCGGGCGCGGGATAGCCGCGCTTGACGACCACCGCGGGATCGATGCGCGCGGCGAGCGCGGGCAGTGAGAAATGCTCTTCCAGGGCGACAATGCGCATGATTGACCTCTGAGGGGGCGCGTCGCGCGCCGGGATGGTTGGAGCCGCCAGCGTAGGCGATTTTTTAGGTGATTTCGGCGGCTGGTTCGATCAATTTGCCCCATCGCGCCCGCGCCGACAACCCCGCGGCGAAGGCGGCGTTGGCGCTTCCGCCAGATCGGGGTTTCCGATACAAGCGACGCCAAGACGCCCGCGGCGCGGCGCGTTCAGACCAATCGATCCAGAGGGAAGAAACATGACCGCGACGGGAATGCAGGGCCACGAATTCGATTTCGAGAAATACCGCCTGCGCCGGTTTGTCGATCGCCTGATCGAACTTGATGAAGTGGAAGTTCGCGAGGAGCCGACGCCGCTGACAGCGTTGAGCGCGATCATCGAGAAAAGCCCGAAGGCCGTGTTGTTCAGGCAGGCCGGGCCGGAGCGCGTGGAACTCGCCGCCAAGGTCGCGGGCGGGCGGAGCCGGCTGATCGCGGCGCTCAATTCGACGCCCGAAAAAGTCTATGAGGATTTTCTCGGCCGCTTCGCCAATCCAAAAAAGATCGTCGAGGTTCCCTCCGACGAGGCGCCGGTTCACGCCATCAAGATCACCGGCAAGGATGTCGATCTCACCAAGCTGCCGTTTCATCCGCAGCACGAGTTCGACGGCAGTTGCTACATCAGTTCCGGCATCGACTACGTTATCGACCCCGCCAACGGGCGCTCGAATGTCGGCAGCCGCCGCCTGTCGCTGCGCAATCGCTACCAGACGGGGACCAACATCACCTCGCCGTCGGACCTCAAGCGCATCTACGAGGGCTGCGTGAAGCGCGGTCAGAAGCTGCCGGTCACCTTCACCATCGGGACCAATCCGCTCGATTTCTTCGCCGCGACGACGCGCGCGCAGGGCGACGAGCATCACATGGTCGCGACAATGCGCGGCGAGCCGGCGCCCTTCGTCAAAAGCCTGACCAACGACATCCTGGTTCCCGCCGACGCGGAGATCATTCTGGAGGGTTATTTCGACGAACGCGGCTATTGCGAGCCCGAAGGTCCGTTCGGCGAATACATGGGCTATTATGGCGCCATTCACATGGACCCGGTGTTTACCTGCACCGCGATCACCATGCGCAAGGACGTGATGCATCAGACGTTGCAGCACGGCACCGCCTTCGTGCTCGACCAGACCGACGCCGCCAGCATGACGGCGCTGCGTGTCGAGGCCACCGCCATGCGCATACTCAAGACGACGGGGCGCGATCCGATAGCCGTCTATTCGCGCTCGCATTCGGGCGGCTCGGGCACGCTGCGCATCTCGCTCAGGCAGTCCATGCAGGGCGAGGCGCGCAACGCCATGCTGTCGATCTTCGGCGCGATGAAGCAGATCAAGACGGTCTACGTGTTCGACGAGGACATCGACATTCGCGACGACCGACAGGTCGAATGGGCGCTGGGCACGCGCTTCCAGGCGGACAGGGACATCATGGTGCTCGAGGGCATGCTCGGCATGCCCATGGACCCCTCGCTGGAAGGGCGCCGCAGCGGCGCCAAGGTGGGTTTTGATTGCACGCGTCCGCTCGGGCGCTCGCAGGAGATCATCTATACCCGCTGCGCGGCCAAGGTTGTTGGCGGCCCGGCGCGCTCTCAGACGGTCGAGCAGGCGCTCGAGGCCGGCCCGCTGTTCTACTCGCACGTCGTCGAGGCGGTCGGCAGTTCGGACGGGCGCGAGGTCGCGGTGGCGCTGGATGACTTGCGCAACCGGGGCAAGCTCGGCCGCGACACGGACGGCCGCTATCACCTGACGACGGCGACGCCGGGAACGACCGGCATCGTCGGCGAACTCTATCATGACCCCAACGAGGGCACCTGAGCCCGCGCGGATCGGCGCCAGGGCGGCGCTGATTCCGCCGAAAGAGCCCGCGGCGCCAGCGCCACGGCCCGCGCCGGACGAAAACACCAAGC
>CAISJZ010000330.1 GCA_903885755.1 uncultured Hyphomicrobiales bacterium
AGCGATCACAAAAGCCACAAGCACAAAAGCGCCAACGTTAATTTTGATGATGCGAATCATGATTTGTATATTCGAGTTTCCCCGGGCGCGACGTAAGCGGACCGGGCTTTGTTGTCGCAATTGAAGCACCGCGAATATTAGACGACGAAATCGCGCCCATCAAACTACAGCCTCGACTGCATGTCGCGATGGGTCAACAACCGAACCAGCTTGGCGGTTTGGCAATGTCCGCTTTCCCTGCGACTCCGGACACGCGGTCAAGCCCAGCGCGGTTGCGATCAGATTCCGATCAAAGAGTTCTGGTTTACCCTGCCAGCTCCTTCAGGCCACGCCGGATCAACGCCGAGGTTTCCGCGGTCTCGCCGAGCGCTTTGACGCTGGCGGCGACGGCGGCGGCGGCCTGTGGGCGGCCATAGCCGAGGTTGACGAGGGCCGAGACGGCGTCCTGCACCGGCTTGGGCGCGGCCCTGCTCTCATCCTCGCCGGCGAGGCGGACGACGGCGGGATCGATCGCCGCATAGGCCGGCGCCTTGTCTTTCAACTCGGCGACGATGCGGGCCGCGAGCTTGGGGCCGACACCGGGCGCGCGCGACACCATGGCCTTGTCCTGGGTGGCGATGGCGGTCGCCAGATCGCCCGCCGGCAGGATGCCGAGAATGGCGAGCGCGACCTTGGCGCCGACGCCCTGCACGCTTTGCAGCAGGCGAAACCAGTCACGCTCGGCATCGCTGGTGAAGCCGAAGAGACGGATGGAATCCTCGCGCACCTGCGTCTCGATGGCCAGCGCGGCGGCTTCGCCGGGTTTTGGCAGGTTTTGCAGGGTTCGCGTGGAGCATTGCACGACATAGCCGACGCCATGCACGTCGAGGATCACGAAATCCTCGCCGTAACTGTCGATGACGCCCTTGAGCTTGCCAATCATGATGCCGCCGATTCGCCCGTTCGGCGCAGCCTAGCCCAGCGGGGTTCCCGGCGCGATGGCTTCAGGCGGCGATGAGCCGCGGTCGTCCACGCTGCATCAGGAACGTCAGGATGCCCAAATTGACCAGATTCCACAGCAGGCCATTGAGGAAGGCCATGCGGTAGGAGCCGCTGAGATCAAACACCTCGCCGGACATCCAGCCGCCAATCGCCATGCCGAACAGCGTCGCCATCATGACAATGCCGACGGTGGAGCCGGCGCGCGAGGGCGGGAAATATTCGCGCACGATCACCGTGTACATCGGCACGATGCCGCCCTGAAACAGGCCGAAGACGCCCGATATCAGATAGAGCGACACGAGGCTGTCGAACCAGAGATAGAGAAACAGCGCGACGCCCTGCGCCAGTGAGCCGAGGATCAGGGTCGCCAGACCGCCGATGCGGTCGGCGACGAAACCCGATCCGACCCGGCTGATGATGCCGAGCGCCAGCATGGTCGAGAGCATTTCGGCGCCGCGCGCCGGGCCATAGCCGAGATCGGCGCAATAGGCGACGAGATGGGCCTGCGGCATCGACATGGCGACACAACAGGCAAAGCCCGCGACCGCCAGCAGGATCATCAAGGTTTTGGGGGCCAGATTCAGTTCGCCGTGGGCGCTCGCCGGCGTGGCGGCGGAGAGGCTCGTCCCCGGCAGCCGGCGGCGCAGCAGCCAGATCAAGGGGCCCGTCGCGAGAAGACAGAAGACGCCGACCCCGATATGGGTCGCCCGCCAGCCGTCGGCGGCGATGAAGTGCTGCAGCGTCGGCGGCCAGACAACGCCGGCGACATAATTGCCGCTGGAGCAGATGGTCACCGCCAGGGCGCGGCGCTTACGGAACCAGTGGGAAATATCGGCCAGCAATGGACTGAGGAACGCCGAGGCCCCCACGCCGATCAAGAGGCCCTGATCGAGGGCGAGCGCCAGCGGCGTCGGGCTGAGGCCGGCGCCAATATAGCCAAGGCCCGTCATCGCCGCGCCAAGGGTCAGGGGCGCGACAATGCCGAACCGGTCGGCCAGCGATCCCATGAGGATGCCGCCGAAGGCGAAGCCCACCATCGTCAGCGTGTAGGGAAGTGAGGCCTCGGCGCGTGAAATGCCGAAATCCGCCTGAATGGCGGGCAGGCTGACCACGGCGGACCAGAATCCCACGCCGCCGATGCTCGCCAGCACGAGACTGACGGTCAGGCGGGTCCAGGAGAGGCGGGAATCAAGACTATCCATCCCGCGATCCTAGCGCGCGGCGACCGCGCGGGGAAACCGCCATCTCAATAATAGATCGGCCGCTCGGCGGTGCAGTAATAGCCGATGTTGCACTGGGGATTGTCGCGGGTCGGCCGGAAGGCGGGATGACCGTAGAGCCCCGTCGCGCAGGCGCTTTCGAAGCGAACGAAGCGGTCGTAGGTCTGCCCGCCGGTGCCCAGCACGATCGCCCCGGCGCGGGCGACGAGGGCCTGCGCCGACTGGCAGGTCATGGTCGTTGTCGAGGGGCGGCCAGCGGCGTGGGCGGGCGGGGCCAGCGCGAGGATGGCCATCAGCGCGCAAACAGCTTTCATGTCGGTCTCCATTTTGCTTGGCCGCTCATTGGCCCCTTGGTAACCCGGTCTTAACCCTAGCGGAGTCTTAAGTTGGTCCGCGACCCCCGGGACGCGCCCATTTCGGGGCGGGCCCCACAATTGACGGAATTTGCGGCAAGGAAGCGGCGGCGCGCCGTTCGCCGCCCGCAGCCGAAGGACTTTTTCCGATGAATCCAGCCGATCTCGCCACGGGCGCCCAGGCCATTTCGACCGAGGTGTCCCTCTGGGGCATGTTCTGGTCGGCCCATCTTGTCGTCAAACTGGTCATGATCGGCCTGCTCGCGGCTTCCGTCTGGTGCTGGGCGATCATCGTGGACAAGGTATTCCTGCTTGGCCGCGTCAAGAAATCAATGGACCAGTTCGAGGAGAGCTTCTGGTCGGGCAATTCCCTCGAGGAACTCTACACATCGCTGGCGCAGAAGCCGACGACCGGCATGGCCTCCCTGTTCGTGGCGGCGATGCGCGAGTGGAAGCGCTCGTTCTCTGGCGCGACCTCGGCCTTCATGGGCCTGCATTCGCGCATCGAGAAGGTGCTTGATGTGACCATCGCGCGCGAGGTCGAGCGGCTCGAATCGCAATTGCTGGTTCTGGCGTCCGTCGCCTCGGCGGGTCCCTTCGTCGGCCTGTTCGGCACGGTCTGGGGCATCATGACTTCGTTCCGCTCGATCGCGGCGTCGAAGAACACCTCGCTGGCGGTTGTCGCGCCGGGTATCGCGGAGGCGCTGTTCGCCACCGCGATCGGCCTCTTCGCCGCCATTCCCGCGCTGATTTTCTACAACATTCTTCAGGGCCGGGTGGCGCGCACACAGGCGCGGATGGAATCCTTCGCCGATGAATTCTCCTCGATCCTGTCGCGCCAGATCGATCATCACGTCGCCACCGAACGCGACCGCGCGGCCTAGGGAGAATCCTCATGGCAATGTCGATCGCCGCCGGACGAAAAAGCGGGCGTCGCAAGCGCGGCGTGCCGCGCTACGGCGCCATGGCCGAAATCAACATGACGCCGTTCATCGACGTCATGCTCGTGCTGCTCATCATCTTCATGGTCGCCGCGCCGCTGCTCGCCACCGGCGTACCGATCGATTTGCCGGAGACGAAAGCCGCCGCGCTGAATGTCGACCAGAAGCCGATCAGCGTTGCCGTGGACGAGAAGGGCGGCATCTTTCTGATGGACCAACCCGTTTCGGTCGAGGATCTTCCCTCGAAGATTCAAGTCCTCGCCAAGGGCGGTTTTGATGAACGCATCTATGTTCGTGGCTCCAAGGACGTGAATTACGGCCGCGTCGCGCAGGTCATGTCGATCATCATCTCCGCCGGTTACAAGAAAGTCGCGCTCGTGACCGAGCAGGAGAAGAAGTGAGCCCGCGCCGTTGAGGATCAACTCGTCCGAACCTGGCGTTGTCATTTCGTGCGTCGCGCATGCCGCGCTGCTCGCGGTGACGCTTGTCGCCTTTTCGGATTCGCGCAAGTTCGAGGACGCGCAGGAAGCCGTGCCAGTCGACATGATCACCGATCAGCAATTCAATCAGATCATGAAGGGCGACAAGACGGCGAAGGAAACGAAGCCGACGCCGGTGAAGGCCGACAAGGTCGCCGAACTCGAGGACAAGAAGCCGACGCCCCAGGTCGAGGCCAAGGTCGATATTCCAACGCCCCCGCCGCCACTGAAACGAATTCCCGATCCGGGTCAGGACGATACGCCCGAGCCGCCGACGCCGCCCAAGCGCGTCGCGGCCCTGCCGCCTCCGCCCGCGCCGCCCAAGGTCGAACCGAAACCCGAGCCGCCGCCAAAGCCCGACGCGGAGGCCATCGAGCCGCCCAGGCCGCCCGTGCGTCCGCAGCCGCCCAAGGAGGCAAGCAAGGCGAAGCCCGACGAGAAGCCGCTCGACAAAAGCGCGCTCGCCAAGCTGCTTGACGACAAGAAGGCGACCGACACGCCCAAGCCCGCAGCGCGACCCAAATCCGGCGAGGACGAGACGGACCCGAAGCACAAGTTCGACAGCGCCGCCTTGTCAAAGTTGCTGTCGAAAGAACCGCCGGGCCAAAAGCCATCGACCGCGCGCACGGTCAGCCAGACCGCGTCGATCGGTACGCCGACGGCCAACGCGGCGAAGATGTCGCCGTCGATGTGGGGCCAGCTCGATGGGTTGCTGCAGGAACAGTACAAGCAGTGCTGGAACTATCTCGGACTTGGCGGCGAAAGCCGCTACATCCCGCAGATCAAGGTGGAATATGCGCAAAACGGCTCGCTTGTCGGCCAGCCGGCCTTGCTCAATCCGCCCGGCGATCCCAACATGCGCAACCTCGCCGAAAGCGCGGTGCGCGCGGTGCGGCGCTGCAATCCCCTGAAAATTCCGCCGCAGTTCATGCCCTACTACGACCAGTGGAAGGCGCGTATCCTTCGATTCGATCCGGAGGAAATGGCGGGATGAGACATTTCCTCGACATCTCACAAGACAATTCCGGGAATTTCGCGGCATGACGATTCATTTGACCCGCCGACGCGCGGTCGGCCTGGTTTCAGCGTTGCCCTTCGCGACTCTCGCCGCGCCCACGTCGGCCCTCGCGCAGGCGCCCTATCTCGATATCCGTCCGGGTAGCGCCTTCAAGCCGGTGCCCATCGCCGTGACGACATTTCAGGGCGACCCGCAACAAGGCGGGCAGGTGTCATCAATCATCAACAACAACTTCCGCCGGTCGGTGTTCATCACGCCGCTCGATCCCAAGACCTTTGTGGAGAAAGCGACCAATCCCGAGGGTCCGCAGTTCGATCAATGGAAGATGATCAACGCGCAATTCGTCGTCACCGGTCGTTGCGCGCGCGGCGCCGATGGGCGGCTGAAAACGGAATTCCGCCTTTGGGACGTCGCCACGGGCCAGCAGGTCGCCGGCCAGCAATACGTCACCGACGCCGGCGAAATCCGTCGCGTCGCGCATATTGTCTCGGACGCGATCTTTACCCGCATCACCGGCGAAAAGGGCTGGTTCGACAGCCGCGTCGTCTACATCGACGAGACGGGTCCCAAGGAGCGTCGCGTCAAGAAGCTGGCGATCATGGATCAGGACGGCGCCAACACGCGCTACCTCACCAATGGCGGCGAACTCGTGCTGACGCCGCGGTTCTCGCCGACATCGCAGGAAGTCACCTACATGGCCTTCGGCAATGGCGAGCCGCGGGTCAATCTGCTGAACATCGAGACGCGCCAGAGCGAGGTTGTGGGCAATTTTCCCGGCATGTCCTTCAGCCCGCGATTTTCGCCCGATGGCCAACGCATCATCATGTCGATCTCGCAGGGTTCGTCCTCGAACATTTATTCCATGGACCTGCGCTCGCGCTCGCCCATGCGCCTGACCGACACGCAGGCGATCGACACCTCGCCCTCCTATTCGCCCGACGGACGGCAGATCGTGTTCGAATCCGATCGCGGCGGCACGCAGCAAATATACGTCATGAGTTCGAGTGGCGGCGGCGCGCAGCGCCTGTCGCACGGCGATGGCGCGCGTTATTCGACGCCGGTGTGGTCGCCGAAGGGCGATTACATCGCCTTCACGAGGCAAAAGGGCGGATTGTTCGGCATCGGCGTCATGAAACCGGATGGCTCGGGCGAACGCATTCTGACCGAAGGTTTTCACAACGAGGGACCGACCTGGGCGCCGAACGGGCTCTACGTCATGTTCTTCCGCGAGGCGAGCGGCGCGGGCGGCCCGAAAATCCACATGAGCGACGTGTTTGGCCGCGCCGAATTCCCCGTTCCGACGCCGGGGTTCGGCTCAGATCCCGCCTGGTCGCCGCTGCTCGGCTGATCCGCGCTGGACGGCGCCCGGCATGGCGCGTTACACGCGCGCATGGGGAACCGTCCAGGCCGGCTGTGGGATCGCGCGTCCCCGCTTCTGATTCTCGCGTCGACGCTTTGGGCGGGCAACGCCATCGCCTCGCGCCTGGCGGTCGGCAATGTTTCGCCCATGGCGATGGTCGGCATTCGCTGGCTGACGATCTGCCTGATCCTTGCGCTCGTCATGCCGGCGGCGATCCGCGCGAGCGCGCCACTCCTGTGGTCGCGCCGCTGGATGATCCTGTTCATGGCGACGATCGGCCTGACGGGCTTCAACGTCTTGCTCTACGTCGCCGCGCACTACACCACCGCGGTGAATATGGTGCTGCTGCAGTGTCTGCTACCCGGACTCGTTCTGCTCGGCAGCGCGGCCACGGGCGGGCGCGTGGCGCCGACGCAATACGCCGGGGTTGTCATTACCTGCGTCGGCGTCGCCATCGTCGCGACGCGCGGGCATCTCGAGGATATTCTCGCCCTGCGGCTCAATCTCGGCGACCTGCTTATTCTGTGCTCCTGCGTCGTCGGCGCGATCTACAATCTGATGTTGCCGCGACGACCGAAGGTCTCCGCCCCGGTGTTTTTTGCCGGACTGTCGGCGGCCGCTGCGCTGGCGTCGGCGCCCTTGATCGCGGTCGAGGCGTCGATCGGCGGGTTCCAGTGGCCAAACGCGATGGGTTGGGCTGTCATCCTGTTCACTGTGTTCGGGCCGGGCCTTGGCGCGCAGGTCCTGTTCCTGCGCGCGGTCGACCTTATCGGGCCGGATCGCGCCGGCGTTTACAACAATCTCACGCCGGTGTTTGGCGCGGCCTTCGGCGTCCTGGTTCTCGGCGAGACATTTTCCTCCTATCACGCCATCGGCCTCGCGCTGGTTCTCGCGGGCATCTGGATGTGCGAGCGTCGCAAGCGATTGGCGTGAAGACGCGGCCAAACCGGAGATTGTCATGAACACGGAATTCGGTACGTGGCAGGCCTGGGCGCTGCTGTCGGCG
>CAISJZ010000331.1 GCA_903885755.1 uncultured Hyphomicrobiales bacterium
CAGACCAAGGGTTCGATCGGCTACGTCGAATACGCCTACGCCAAGCAAAACAAGCTGACCTTCACCGCCATGATCAACAAGGATGGCAAGAAGGTCGAGCCGACGGTTCCGGCCTTCCAGGCCGCCGCCGCCAACGCCGACTGGGCCAAGGCCCCCGGCTATTACGTCGTGCTGACCGATCAGCCCGGCGCGCTGTCGTGGCCGCTGACCGCCTCGACCTTCATCCTCATGTACAAGGACCCGACCGACAAGGCGGCCGCCGCCGATGCGATCAAGTTCTTCGAATGGGCTTTCGAGAAGGGCGGCAAGACCGCCGAGGAACTCGACTACATCCCGATGCCGACGTCAGTTGTCGCGCTGGTCAAGAAGACCTGGGGCGAAATGAAGAAGTGATCGACGCGAGGGCGGGGGAAATCCCCGCCCTCGCTCTTTTCCGGCGCGTTGAATTGATTATTGTTGAATGGAGATGGATGTGACCGACATGGCGGTCGAGGCGGAACTCGGGGCGAGCGACGTGGTGCAGGACAGGGCGCGGGCGCTCGGGGTTCTCAAGATCACCGACCGCGTCTTTCACTGGATGACGTTTCTGGCGGCGTCTTTCGTTCTGCTGCTGCTCGGCGCCATTATCATCTCGCTGGTCATCGGTGCCTGGCCCGCGCTTTCGACGTTCGGTTTCGGATTTATTGTCAACGACCGCTGGTCGCCGTCGCGCGAAATCTTCGGCGCGCTCGCGCCCATCTACGGTACAATCGTCACGTCGATCATCGCCATGATCATCGCGGTGCCGGTCGGCCTCGGCATCGCGATCTTCCTGACGGAACTCTGCCCGCCCTCTCTGCGCCGGCCCGTTGGCATCGCCATTGAACTGCTCGCAGGCGTCCCCTCGATCATCTATGGCATCTGGGGCTTCTTCATTCTCGCGCCCCTGCTGAAGGAGACGCTTCAGCCCGCGTTGATTAACTCATTCGAGCACATCCCCTTGCTCAACGCGCTTTTCGCGGGCCCGGCCTACGGCATCGGCATGCTGACCGCCGGCCTCATTCTCGCGATCATGGTGCTGCCGTTCATCACCGCCGTCTCGCGCGACGTCTTCCAGACCGTGCCTCCGGTGCTGAAGGAAGCCGCCTTCGGCGTCGGCTGCACGACCTGGGAAGTGGTTCGCAACGTGGTCATACCCTACACGCGCGTCGGCCTGGTCGGCGGCGTCATGCTGGCCCTCGGGCGCGCCCTTGGCGAGACCATGGCGGTGACCTTCGTCATCGGCAACTCGCACAATATCTCGGCGTCGATCATCGCCCCGGCGACGACGATTTCAGCCTCGATCGCCAACGAATTCCAGGAAGCGTCCGGCGATCTCTACACATCGGCTCTGGTTGCATTGGGCCTGTTGCTGTTCGTCATAACCTTCATTGTCCTGTCGATCGCCCGGCTGATGCTGATGCGCATCGAACGCAAGTCTGGAGGCTAGGCGATGGATCCGAAATACGCCCGCCGGCGCCACGGCAACACGATCACGATGGGCCTGTGCTGGTCCGCCGCCGCCTTTGGTCTGACCTGGCTGGCCTTCATCCTCGTATCACTGCTGTGGAACGGTCTCGCGGGGCTCAACATCGCGGTCTTCACGGAAATGACGCCCGGACCGGGCAGCACGGGGGGCGGGCTTCTGAACGCGATCGCCGGGTCGCTCCTCATGACCATTCTTGGCGTCGCCATCGGCACGCCAATCGGCATGCTCGCCGGCACCTATATGGCGGAATATGGCCGCTACGCCAAAATCACCATGGTTGTTCGCTTCATCAACGACATCCTGCTGAGCGCGCCATCGATCATCATCGGCCTCTTCATCTACGAAGCCGTGGTGGTGCCCATGCACCATTTTTCCGGCTTCGCCGGGGCGCTCGCGCTGGCGGTGATTGTCATCCCCGTCGTCGTGCGCACCACCGAGGACATGCTCTTGCTGGTGCCCCAGCCGCTGCGCGAGGCGAGCATCGCGCTCGGCATGCCGCGCGGATACATGATCGTGCGCATCGCCTATAGCGCCGCGCGCGCGGGCATTGTCACGGGCGTGTTGCTCGCCATCGCGCGGGCCAGCGGCGAAACCGCGCCGCTTCTCTTCACCTCGCTGTCGAGCCCGTTTTTCAGCCTCGATCTCGGCAAGGAAATGGCCAACCTTCCGGTGATCATCAACAATTTCGCCGGTAGCCCCTATGAAAACTGGCGCCAGCTCGCCTGGACCGGCGCGTTGCTCATCACCCTTGCCGTGCTCACGCTGTCGATCAGCGCGCGCGTGCTTACCCGCCAGGGAGCCCAGAAATGAATTCGCTCGCGACCACGTCCACGACAGCAGGCGCCTCGCCAATCGGCGCCGCTGGCGCCGGCCTTCCCGAGAAAATTTCCGTCCGCGACCTTAAGTTCTTCTATGGTGCCAATCTCGCGCTCAAAGGCATCAATCTGCCGCTGTATGACAAGCACGTGACGGCGTTCATCGGCCCGTCGGGGTGCGGTAAGTCGACGCTGCTGCGCGTGCTCAACCGGATGTACGACCTCTATCCGAACCAGCGCGCCGAGGGCGAGGTTCTGCTGGATGGCGAAAACCTGCTCGACCCCAGCCAGGATCTGAACCTGCTGCGCGCGCGCGTCGGCATGGTGTTCCAGAAACCAACGCCATTCCCGATGACGATCTATGAAAACATCGCATTTGGCATCCGGCTTTACGAGAAGCTGTCGAAGTCCGAAATGGACGACCGCGTCGAGACAGCCCTGAAAGGCGCCGCATTGTGGGGTGAGGTCAAGGACAAGCTTCACACCAGCGGACTTGGCCTGTCGGGCGGACAACAGCAGCGCCTGTGCATCGCCCGCACCGTGGCGATCAAGCCCGAGGTCATCCTGTTCGACGAGCCCTGTTCCGCGCTCGACCCTATTTCGACGGCGAAGGTCGAGGAATTGATCGACGAATTATCGGCGACCTACACGATCGCCATCGTCACCCACAACATGCAGCAGGCCGCCCGCGTTTCCGATTATACCGCGTTCATGTACCTCGGCGAACTCATCGAGTTCGACAAGACCAATACGATCTTCACGTCGCCGAGCAATCAGCGCACCCAGGAATACATCACTGGCCGCTTCGGCTAAAACGCCAAGAGGCTCGAGGAACAGACATGACCGATCACATCGCCAAGGCCTATGACCGCGATCTGGAAGCGCTGGGGCGCAAGATCGCCGAGATGGGCGGCATCGCGGAAAAGATGCTGTCCGACTCCATCGACGCCCTCGTCAACCTCGATGAGGCGCTTGGACGATCCACGATCGCCGCCGATCCACGGCTCGACGCCCTGCAACGGGAAGTCGAGGAAGCCGCGATTCTCACCATCGCGCGCCGCCAGCCCATGGCGGTCGATCTGCGCGAGATCGTCGCGGCCATCCGCGTCTCTGGCGATCTCGAACGCGTCGGCGATCTCGCCAAGAACATCGCCCGTCGCGCGGTCAAGCTCGCGGGGGAACCGCGCCTGCCGCGCGCCATGATCGGCCTGCGTCACATGGGCGAGATCGCGGCGCTGCATCTCAAGGAAGTACTCGACGCCTACGCCCAGCGCGATACCGCCATGGCGCGGCAGGTCTGGGAGAGCGACAAGGACCTCGACGCGCTTGAAGACTCGGTGTTTCGCGATCTCCTCACCTTCATGATGGAAGATCCGCGCAACATCACCTTCTGCACGCATCTGCTGTTCTGCTCGAAGAATATCGAACGCGTGGGGGATCACGCCACCAACATCGCCGAAACCGTCTATTACGTCGTCACGGGCGGCAACCTGCCCGTCGACCGGCCGAAAGGCGGTGAGGCCGCCATCGCGGGAGGGACCAGCGCGTGAGCGAACTGGACATGCAGGATTCGGGAGCAGGCGCCGAAAGCGCGCGTGGTCCCGCGTTTCGCCCCGCGGGCGCCAATGCGCCGCGCGTGATGGTCGTCGAGGACGAGACATCGCTCGCCACCCTGCTCGCCTACAATCTCGAGGCGGAGGGTTATCTCGTCGAGCGGATCGAGCGCGGAGACGAAGCTGAATTGCGCCTGCAAGAGGCTCCGCCCGATCTGCTCGTGCTGGACTGGATGCTGCCGGGCGCGTCGGGCCTCGAAATCTGCCGCCGTCTGCGCGCGCGCGACGCCACCCGGAGCCTGCCGGTCATCATGCTGACCGCCCGCGGCGAGGAGAGCGAGCGCGTCAGGGGCCTGTCGACCGGCGCCGATGATTACGTGGTCAAGCCGTTTTCCGTGCCCGAACTGATGGCGCGCGTGCGCTCGCTGCTGCGCCGGGCGCGGCCCGAGCGGATCGCGGGTCGCCTGAAGATGGGCGATATTTCGCTGGACCGCGAGACGCGCCGGGTTCGCCGCGGCGATCGCGACATTCATCTGGGCCCGACGGAATTCCGCCTGCTCGAATTCCTGCTGGAAAAGCCGGGCCGCGTTTTCTCACGATCCCAGTTGCTGGATTCGCTTTGGGATATTTCGGCCGAAATCGACGAACGCACGGTTGATGTGCATGTCGGTCGCCTGCGCAAGGCTCTGGTGCGCGGACGCGAGCGCGACCCCATCCGCACGGTGCGGGGGGCCGGATATTCGCTCGACGAAACGTTCGGAAAAGTCTGACGGAAGCGGCGGGGACGCCCGAGCGCCCCCAATCGCGACTACTGCTGACGCATCAGGGCGCGGCGCTCGCGGTCACGCTCGCGCCGACGATCCTGCACTGGTTGGTAGGCAACCCGCGAGTGATACGCACAGTAGGAGACGCCGATCGGCGATCCGGCGCCGCAATAGCGGAAATCCGCCGAGGTGGGGTCGCCAAGGGGCCAACGGCACATGGATTCACGAAGTTCCATGATCGTCACGCGTTCCGACATGGGAATGACGACTTCTTCCATTGGTCTCTGCACCGGGACGGGGTCCGTCCGGGGCATATAGGCAAGTGCGTTAGCTCCGCGCGTCATGGGCGCGTTATTGGTTCTCATGGCTGGCCGATTCTGGTGCTGGTGCTGCTTCGGCGGTCGCGGGCGAGGCGCCGACATGCTGGGCGCCTTTACCCGACCCGAAAGTCCGAGCCGATGGACCTTCCCTATCACAGCATTGCGCGTAATGCCATTGGCGAGTTCAGCCGCGATCTGGCTGGCGCTCCGGCCGTCAAGCCAAAGCTTCTTGAGTTGTTCGACTCGGTCATCCGTCCAGGACATTCCGTCGCCCTCGGTTCGCTGTTGCAGTGTTGCTCTCGCGGAATCGACCAACGCACGCCGCGACGGTCTCCCGTCGTCGTTCACCACGTTACGCTCTACGAAAAGGTCCGCCGCACGAAATGTCGTCGCCGACGAAGAAACGCTACACTAGCCCTTGAATCGCGCGCAAGAGTCGACGGGGCTATACATTTGTTTTCCCCAACTGCTTGTGGCTTCGACGTCACATTTTTGAATCAAACCGTGAACAAAGACCCGTCGCGAGGCGGTTTTCCACCGGTCACGGGCGCGCGGGAGTCGGGGTCGCGCAGCCCGCGCGACTGGTCTAGAGTTGAAAACGCCCGATCCGGAACGCAAGAAATGACCAATGTCCTCGTGACGCTCACGCTGCCGCCACCCATCCGCGAGCGCTACGCCAACCATCTTCGCGCAAGTTTTCCCGGCCTTAACGTTAATCTCGTCGATCATCACGAAAAGGTCGATCCATACATCGGCGACGCGGACGTTTTGATCACCTTCGGTCCGATGATGGCGGATCATGTCTTCGCAAAGGGCAAAAACCTTAAATGGGTACAGGCGCTTGGCTCGGGCGTTGATGGCATCGCGGACCAGGCGTCGTTTCGCAAGGACGTCCTTCTCACCAACATTCGCGGCATTCATGGCGCGCCAGTCGCCGAAGCCGCCATCGCCTCGATGCTGGCGCTGGCGCGCGATCTCCCACGCAGCGTGCGCAACCAGGACGCCCATGTCTGGGAGCGCTGGCCATCTCGCGTGCTTGAGGGCAAGACCGTCGCCATCGTGGGCGTGGGCCTGATCGCCGAGGCGCTCGCGCCCTTTTGCAAGGCCTTCGGCATGAAGGTCGTCGGCGTCACCAGCGCGCCGCGCTCATTGCCAGGTTTTGACGCGCTCGAACCGGCGGATCGTCTGCATGACGCGCTGGGCCGGGCGGATCACGTGGTTCTGCTGGCGCCGCATACACCCAGAAATCACCGCATGATTGGCGCTCCCGCGCTCGCCGCGATGAAACGCGGCGCCTTCTTCATCAATCTGGCGCGCGGCGGCGTCGTCGATGAGGCGGCCTTGATCGAATCCCTGAAAAGCGGCCAGATCGCCGGCGCCGCGCTCGATGTCTTCGACGAGGAGCCATTGCCAGCCAGCCATCCCTTCTTCACCATGAAGAATGTCCTCGTCACCGCGCATCTCGGCGGCTTCTTCGTGGAATATCCCGATCGCGCCCTGCCGACGGTCGAGGAGAACATGCGGCGCTTCCTAGCCAACGATTTCGCCAATATGATCAATCTCGTGGACACGCAGGACCTCCGATGACCATCAACGAACGCATCAACTCGCCGATCTCCGCCGCCGAACTCGAACGGCGTTGGGCCGCCGTGCGCGCCGCCATGAAAGAGCAGGGCATCGACGTCCTCGTCATGCAGAACAACAACGATTTCATGGGCGGATACGTCAAATATTTCAGCGATATCCCGGCCACGAACGGTTATCCTCTGACCGTCGTTTTCCCGCGCGACGAGCTTATGACCATGATCGGCCAGGGTCCGTTCGGCCTTGACCAGACCCTGCCCGACGGAACCGACGGCCTGCGCCGCGGCGTCAAGCGCGTGATGTCGTCGCCGAGCTTCACGCCGGTGGGCTACACCAGCGAATATGACGCGGAACTGGCCGCCAAGGCGCTCGCGCCTTTCGCGCGGGGAACCATCGGCCTCGTCGGCGTGTCGCAACTGCCGTGGGCCTTTGTCGAACACCTGCGACATGTGGCCTTGCCCAAGGCCAATTTCGTCGTGGCCGACGATCTTGTCGACGAAATCCGCGCGATCAAGAGCGAAGAGGAGATCGCCGGCTTCCGCAAATCCTGCGCGATGCAGGACGCCATGATGAAAGAGGTTTTCTCCAAAATTCGCCCCGGATTGCGCGATCAGGAAGTCGTCGCGATCGCGCGCTCCGTCGCGGCGTCATGGGGTAGCGAACAGGGCTGGTACATGGCCGCGTCGGCGCCCATCGGCGTCAGCGCGCCCATGCTGCCGCCGCATCAGCAGAACCGGGAAATCCGCGAGGGCGATCAGTTCTGCATCCTGCTGGAGAACAGCGGGCCCGGCGGCTTCTACACCGAACTGGGGCGAACCTGCATCCTCGGCAAGGCCAATCAGGAGATGAAGGACGAATTCGCCATCGTGCTTGAGGCGCGGCGCTTCGCTCTGTCGCTGCTGAAGGACGGCGCTTCGTGCAAGGCGGTCGGGGAGGAATACAACGCCTTCATGCGCAAGCACGGCAAGCCCGAGGAAAAGCGCGTGTTCTGCCACTCGCAGGGTTACGATATGGTGGAACGTCCGCTGATGCGGCATGACGAGACCATGACTGTCCGGCGCAACATGGTGCTGGCGTGTCATCCGACCTATGTCACCGAGCGGACCTATAGCTGGATCTGCGACAACGTGCTGATCGGCGGCAATGGGCCGGAGCGGATGCACGCCTTCCCCGAAACCATCGCGGAACTCGGCTGACCGGTTCATGAAAATCCACAACGAGATCGTCATCGCCGCGCCGATCGATGTCGCGTGGAGCGCGCTCAACGACATGCCGCGCGTCGCGCGCTGCGCGCCGGGCGCGCAACTTCTCGAACAGCGAGAGGATGGCTCCTGCGTGGGGACCATCGCGGTGCGGCTCGGCCCCGTGGCGCTGAAGTTCAAGGGCGTCGTCGAATTCATCGAGCGTGACGACGCCGCGCATCGCGTCGCCGCCAAGGCGCGGGGTTCGGAGGAAAAAGCCCGCGGGTCGGCCAGCGCCGATGTCGTGTTCACCCTCGCCTCGGTCGACGCTGGCGTGAAAATCATCGTCGACAGCGACATCCAGCTTGCCGGGTTCATCGCGCAATATGGCCGCGGCGCGGCGCTCATTCAGGGGACGGCGCAGGCGCTGATGGCGGATTTCGCCAAAAATCTCGAAGCCGATCTCAACGGCGCGGGCGGCGCGGACGCCGGCGAGATTTCAGCGGCGAAGCTGGTTGCGCGCGGCGTGTCGAACGCCGTCGCGGGAATGTTCCGCAAGGACGGGGAATAGGGCGTCACGCGCCCTGTTTTCCCGCCGCCTCGCGGGCGTTCCGCAAGGCGAGGTCGAGCCCCCGCAACAGGGGCAGCACGACATCGAGAGTCGGCGTCGGAACGCCAAACGTGCGACCGAAGGCCTGTACCTGTCCGACGATGCCTTCAACTTCCAGCGCGCGACCGGCGTCCACATCCTGCAGCATCGAAGAGCGCCCGCCGCCGCGGCCGCCGGGCGGCCGCACGATGTCCTCGGCGCAGGTCTCCGATCGCAGGTCGCAACCCATGGCGAGAGTGACGGCCAGCGCCTCGTCGATCGCCTTGACGCAGAGGTCGTCAAGACCGGGAACAGCCGCCCCTTCCTGCGAGGTCAGGCGCGTCAGCGCGGCGAAGGGATTGGAACTGATGTTGACGAAGAGCTTGCGCCAGATGTCGGCGCGGATGTCGCCGGAAACGATAGCTTGCAGGCCGGCGTCGCCGAAAAGATCGACAACCGCTTGCGCGCGCGGCGAAAGGGCGCCATCGGGCTCGCCGATCATCCAGCGGTTGCCGCCGTAGTGTTGAATGACGCCCGGCGCGACAACCGCGTTCGATGAACTGATGACGCCATGCAGGGCGCGTCCCGGGCCAACCTCGCGCCACATGGCCGCGCCGGGATCGACGAGTTCGAGCGGTCCATCGCGATCTGTTGCGTGGTTCCACCACCAGGGAATGCCGTTCATGAGGAAGACCGCGAAGCCGGTCTCGCCCAGAAGGCGCGCCAACGGCCGCGCGGCGGCGGACAGCGAAGGGCCTTTGAGTGTGACCAGAACGATGTCCTGTGGCGGCAGGCTGGCCGGATCGTCCGTCACTGCGCGGGGGTGGCCGCCAATTTCCTGGCCGCCGGAGCGCAGCGTGATCCCGTTGGCGCGGATCGCCGCCAGATGCGCGCCGCGCGCGACGATGGATACTATCGCGTCGGTTTTGGCGATCAACCGCGCCGCGATGTGACCGCCGATGGCGCCCGCGCCGTAAATGCAAACTTTCATGCCGCTCCCCGTCGCGTCTCGCGAGAGACCTGCTGGCTTTTCGCCAGCGTACAATTACTATTCCCGCGAAGCCATACGGGGAGGACAGCGTGAGCGACGCGAGCGGCATCAGGGAAGTCGGCTATTTCGACAATATCGGCGGCGGTCAGATCGTCGTCGAAAACGGCCATGCCTATATCGGCCACATGAAGGCGCCGCACGGCACGAGCGTCATCGACGTGCGCGATCCAAAACATCCCCGGCAGGTCGCCACGATCGAAATTCCCGAGGGCGTTCATTCGCACAAGGTGCGCGTCGGCAATGGGCTGATGCTGGTCAATCACGAATTGATGAGCGACACGGCGACGACGGGCGGCGGCCTCGCCATCTACAATATCGAGAATCCCGCCACGCCGCGGCTGATCCACAAATGGGAGGTGCCGGGCAAGGGCGTGCATCGCTTCGATTTCGACGGGCGTTATTTCTATGGCTCGGCGACGCAGGAAGGCTATTCCGGCACGATCGTGATGATCCTCGATCTGATCGATCCAACGAAGCCGCGCGAGGTCGGTCGCTGGCACATGCCCGGCCAGTGGCTGGCGGGCGGCGAAACGCCGACATGGGGCGCGATCGATGACCGGCGCTGCCATCATCCCCTGCGCTTCGGCGATCGGCTTTTCACCAGCTACTGGCATGGCGGCTTCGTCATTCTCGACATCTCCGACATGTCGAAACCAAAATTCGTTTCGGGGCTCGACTGGAGCCCGCCCTTCACCTGCCCGACACACAGCGCGGTTCTCGTGCCCTTCCCGATCAACGGGCGTCGGATCATGCTTGTGGCGGACGAGGACGTGGCGAAGATCGGCGTGGGGCCGCCGGCCTTCCTCTGGATCGTCGATATCACAGACGAGACGCGGCCAACGCCCTTCGCCAGTTTCCAGCTCGATTATCTCGGCGACAGGGAAGCGCCGCCGATGACGGGCTGCCATCAACCCGTCGAAAAGATCACCGGCATGGAGGTTCCCGTCGCGTGGTTCGCCAATGGACTGCGCATCGTCGATATCTCGAAGCCGCACGCGCCACGCGAGGTCGCCCATTACGTGCCAGACGTTCCCGAGGGATCGCGCCGGGTGTCGAGCAACGATGTTTTCGTTGACGATCGCGGCCTGATCTACCTGCTTGATCGCGTGCGCGGCCTGCACATTCTCGAACGCGCGTAACGCTCAGCCCCGCATCGCCGACACGAAGAGGTCGGCGAGGCGGCGACAGGAGGGCGCGTCGTCAAGCCCATGCATCGCCGCCGCGATGCTTTCGCCGGCTCGCGCCGCGCCGAGCAGCGGCGACAGGATGCGACGGCCCTTGTCGGCGATGGCGGCGTCATCAAGGCGGCGGTCGGGATCGCCGCTCACGGAAATCGCGACCCGCTCGATTGTCTTGCCTCCGGCCATCACCTCGACCGCGGCGGGCCAGCGGTTCGGAAAATGCGCCTGCAATCCGGCGTCGGGGACAACCCGCACCTTGCCGGCGAAAGCCAGCACATCGGGATCGGTCATGACGGCGCCGCGATCGAGATCCCAGAGATGATCCCCGCGGAAGGCGGCAAGGCCCATCTGGAATCCCGCGCTGACAAACCCGGATGACCGGTTGGCAGCCTCTATGGGCTGCGAGATCATGCCCGCATACGTCTGGGGAACACGCACCGTCACCGCTTCCACGCTTCGCGGATCAAGCCCTTCGTTGAGCAGCGCGATGAAGGCGTCCGTCGGCCCCAGCGCCTGGCGCGCGGTGCAGAACGGTTTCATGCTGAGCGCGGGATAGATGCTTGTCGCTCCCAGATTTTCGGTCAGCTTCGCGGGATCTAAGGCAATGCCCTGCGCCTTTTCCAGCCACGGACCGTCCAGCAGCGCCGCGTCGCCGCAAAAGCCTTCTTTCGCCGCGCGGGCGGCGCGCAGGCCCTCCGTCATGGCACCAATAAACAACACCCAGCGACCGGACAGCGCGCCCTGAAATCGCGCCGTGCGGCCTCCCATCAGCATGAGCGCCAGCGACAGCGCATTCTCGGTTTGCGCCTGGTCGAGACGCCACAGCCGCGCGGCGACCGCGGCGACGCCCAGCGGCGCGCCAACGCAGGTCGGCCAGACGCCGCGATAGAGAACGTTGGGGCCATCGATGGCGACGCCGAAGCGCGTGACCAGTTCCGTACCAACCCAGACCGCGTCGGCGACGCGCGCCGCGTCGAGATCGCCCTCCCCGGCGGCAAGCATCAGCGCCGCGGGAACCGCCACGGAGCTTGGCGTCGTGCAGGAAGGCAGATGGATATCGTCAACCTCCGTATGGCGAACGATCGTCGCCGCGATGGCGATCTCCTCGTCGCCTCGCGCGTCGGGATGAATGGATCGCAGGGCCGCGGCCTCGTGCGTGCGCGCGCCGGCGACGCCAGCCATCGCGATATCGGCAACGTGCCGACGCAACATGGCGGCCTCCGTTGCCGGAAGGGTCTTGACCGAGGCCTCGCGCGTGAACCGCGCGAGATCGCCGATAATGCTCATTGCTTGCTCCCACCCGGCTTCGCGCCCGCGACCTCGCGCAGATCGAGCGCGCGGGGTTCGATGGAGACCTTGACCCGCGCCTTGATCGCGTCGGGCGCGCCGATGAGATCATTTATGAGACTCGCCAGTTGCGCGCCAGTCATGGGGCTGATCTCGGCGCGCTCGACCGCCGCCTCTCTGATGAACTCCGGGTCTTTCAGGGTTTCGTCGAAGGCGCGGCGCAAGGCCGCGACGCGCGGGGCGGGAACGTCCGGCATCGTCGCGATGGGACGCCCGACGGCCACCGCTTCCGACATGAAATCGACCAGCGGCTGGTCGGCGGGCGTTGGAGCCATGTCGCGCAGCAAGGGGGTGTCTGGCAGCGCCGGATCCTTGCGCAGACCGACCTGCAGGATCGGGATGATGAGCTTTTGCGAGACATAATGCGGCGTGACGGAAATGTAGCTCGCCCAGGTGTTGGTGCCGCGGCCCTCGATCTCGCCGCGCTCCATGGCAAGGTCAACATCATGACCATCGGGATAGCCGAAAATGATCTTGAGTTTCGCGCCGAGCACGTTGTTGTAGAAGGCCGTCAACTGCTGCGAGATCGAGCCCGCCTGCGTCGTGCCGATGGTGGTCTCGCGCGCGCGCGCCTGTTCAAAGCTCTTTGTTGGCGCGGTATGCCAAACCGCGAGAATCTGGTTGGAGTCGCTCATATTGCCGATCCAGTTGAAAGCGCGCAGATCGGCCTGAAAACTCTTGTTGAGCCCGAGCGACTGATCGACCGCGAGCCCCTGACTGACGATGGTCAGAATCGTTCCATCCCGCGGGGCGACCTTCGCCACGTAATTCGCCGCGACGATGCCGCCGCCGCCCGGCATGTTGAGCGGCAGAACGCGCGGATTGCCGGGGATGTGACGCCCTATGTGCCGCCCGAGCAGTCGCGCGTAGGAATCATACCCGCCGCCGCCGGCGGCCGAGCGAATGACGAACTGGATTGTCTTGCCGCGATAGAAGTCCTCGACTTCGTCGGCGCGCGCGGCCGAGGCAAACAGCGCGACCAGACAAACCGGGACGATGTTCGCGCGCGTCAGGACATCCATCTCAATATGTCTTCAGCACGTGGCGCGCGATGACCATCTTCATGACCTCGGTCGCGCCTTCGGTGATGCGGTAGGAGCGTTGCTGACGCCACATTTTCTCGATCGGCAAATCCGTCGTCAACGCGATGCCGCCATGAATCTGCATGCAACGATCGGCAACCTGAAACGCCATCTCATCCGCGTAGGTCTTGGCGATGTAGCAGTCGTTGCGGACATCCTCGCCCTTGTCCATCTTGCAGGCGGCTTCCCAGACCATCAGTCGCGCGGCCTTGATCTCCATGTAGGAATCAACAAGCATCCACTGAATGGATTGCCGTTGTGACAATGGCTGGCCGAAGGTGACGCGCTGTTTGGCATAACTCGCCGCCATTTCGAGACAGCGTTCTGCGACGCCCAGCGCGCGCGCGCCGTGATGCAATCGCCCGACGCCCAGCCATTTCTGACCGAACTTGAACCCCTCGCCCTCGGCGCCAACACGGTGGCTCGCCGGCACGCGCACGTTGTCGAAATGAATTTCGCAGGGCCGATCGCCCATCATCGTCTTGAACCGCGCGGTGATCTTCACGCCGGGCGTATCCATGTCGACGAGGAAACAGGAAATTCCGCCACGAGAGCCTTTCGAGCGATCGGTCGCAACCATCAACTGGATGAAATCAGCGCTCGCCGCGCCCGTGATGAAGCGTTTGGTGCCATTGATCACGTAATCGTCGCCATCGCGCACCGCTGTCGTGCGCATGGAGCCTGGATCGGAGCCCGCCTCGGGCTCGGTTTGACCGAAACACGCATGTTTCTTGCCCTCGAGCACGGGATAGAGATATTTTTTCTTCATATCCTCGGGCAGATCGAAGAGAATCGCGCGAACGCTTGGCCCGGTGATTTCCGAATGACGCGCCGGCAAGGCCACCGTCCGCGCAAGTTCCTCCCAGATGATGCAGCGGGCCATGATGCCAAGCCCCTGCCCACCGTATTCCTCGGGAATGTCGTACATCCACAGACCGAGATCGCGCATGCCGCGCTGGAACTTTTCCTGCCACTCCGGTTTCAGTTCCTCGTCGTCGGTGACACTGACGCGCTCGACGGGGATCATCTCCCTGTCGACATAGCGACGAAGGTTCTCGCGTAACATGCGCAGTTCCTCGGGCAGCGAGAAATCCATGATCTTTCCTCCGAAGTCTATTCGCGGCGCACGACGCGCGTATCGACCGCGCGCACGCCTTCGCCCCTTGGCAGCACGATGATGGGATTGATCTCGATGTCGTCGATGAGATGGCGATGAACGAGAAAAAAGTCGCCAAGGCCAACGACCGCGCGGACGAGCGCGTCGATGTCGGCGGCCGGCGCGCCGCGCCAGCCGGCGAGCAGCTTCGCGATCTTGAGTTCGCCGAGCATGGCATGGACGTCGGCCTCCGTCAGCGGCAACAGGCGGAAGGCGATATCCTTGACGAGTTCAACGAGGACGCCGCCCGCGCCCAGCAGCAGGACAGGCCCGTACATCGGATCGTTGCGCGCGCCGACGATGACTTCAACGCCTCTCGCCATTTCCTGCACGAGGAAACCATCAATCCCGGCGCCGGGCGCATGAGCGCGCATACCCGCCGCGAGCGCTGTCGCCTCGCCTTCGACCTCGGCGGCCGATCTGAGATTCAGCTTCACGCCGCCGATCTCCGTCTTGTGACTGAATTGCGGGGATACGATCTTGAGCGCGACGGGATAGCCAATGCCGGACGCGAGAGCCGCCGCTTCGGCGGGCGTTCTGGCCAGGCCGCTGTTCGGCGCCGTCACGCCATGGCGCGCCAGCGACGCGGCCAGCGCCTCGCCACCGATCGACGCCGCGACGCCTTTTGGCGCGGGCAGTGGCTCGATCCCGCGTCCGACGCGCGCGCCGTAGAAGGCGAGGCCGCCCAGCGCGCGAATGGTTGGCGGCAGCGCCTGCAGGAACGGAAATCCGACGGCGTCCTGAAATTCCAGCGCCTGGGGTTCGAACATGTACTGCATGCGTCCGAAGGCGATGACGGGTTTATCCGTCGAGGCGAGAATGGTCTTGATGATCCCGGCGTCCGGCTGGCGCTTGCCGCTCGGCAGAACCTGCGCCCAGGCGAGCATGTCAATGCCGGGATCGTTGGCGACCTTGATGCACATTTCCGCCGCGTTGGCGTCGGTCGTGGGGATGCCCGCGTCGAGCGGATTCTTGATCGCCAGTTCCGCCGGCACGAGGTGACGGATACTCGCTTTCACATCGGCGCTGAATTCGGGCGCGGTTGTGCCGCCGATCTCCTCGATGTAATCGAAAAGCAGATCGACCGTCCCACCGGAAGTCGTAACCCAGCCAACGCGATTGCCCTTGGGCCAGCGGCAGGGCTCGAAGGCCAGCAGCGTCTCCACCATGTCGTCGAGGGAGTCGCAGGCGACGATGCCATAGCGCTCGCACATGGCCTGAAAAACTTCGTAGTCGCCCGCGATGGCGCCGGTGTGCGACATCGAGGCCTCGCGCGACTTTTGCGACTTGCCGGTCTTGATGGCGACGATGGGCTTGGCCGCCGCCAGCGCTCGCGCGGCGGCGCGCATGAACACTTGCGGGCGCCGAATACCCTCGATGAAGAGCGCGATGACCTTGGTATGCTCGTCGTCGACGAGGAAATTGACGAAGTCCGCGAGATCGAGATCGATCTCGTTGCCACTGGAGAACAGGGTCGAAAACCTGACGCCGCGCGCGGCGGCCGATTGCGCGAGAAACTGCAAGGTGCCGCCCGACTGCGAAATCATCGACACGTTGCCGATGGGAAGACTGATCAGCTCTGGATTAGGATAACCGAAGAACCGCTCGCGCAGGGAATTGCCGCCCATGCAATTGGGCCCGTTGACGGCGAGCCCGGTGCGTTCAACGAGTTCGCGCAACGCCACGCCGCGGGCGACAACTTCCGGATTCGTTCCCTCGCCGATATTGCCGGCGTAAACGGTGCAGCTCTTGAGGCCCGCCTTGACGCCCGATTCCAGCACGTCGATGACGGCCGGCGCGGGCACGATGACGAGCGCGTGGTCCGTCCGTTCGGGGAGCGATGCAAGATCGGGGTAACACTTCTCGCCCCAGACCTCGGTCTGCCGCGGATTGACGGGGTAAATTCGCCCGGCGAAGCCAGATGTTTTCAACTGCCCGTAAATCGTTCGCGGCCAGGCGGCGCGCTCGGACGCGCCGATAATGGCGACATTGCGCGGCTTGAGCACCGGTACAGGCGATTTGAATGTCTCACGCGGGTTGGCCGGCACGGACACGGGCGTTCCTCCTGATATTTTGTTCTCGCAAGATTCCCGATGGCGTGGCGGGAATCAACCAAATTCGGCGCCGCGCCTCATTGCACCATCGGCAGCGCGCGATCCTTGATCGCTTGCGGCGTCGCGATGAGTTCCTCCGCGACCTTGCGCATGGTTTCCCCGTCGACCGGATCGACGTCAATATCATTCGCCGCGGCTTCCTTCAGGAACTCCGGATCCTTCATGGTGGCCATGAAGGCCTCGCGCAGGGCGGCGACGCGATCGACGGGAACGCCGGGCGCCGCGGCGAGCGGACGGCCGAAGCGCGTGCCCGCCGCGATGAGGCGGATGGCCTGCCTGTCGGCGTCGTTGGTCGCCAGTTCCTGAAGCGACGGCACGCCATTGAGATCGGCCGGCTTGGGGCCCTCGTAGGCGAGAATGGAGATCAGCTTTTTCGCGAGCCAGTCCTTCTTGGTGATCTTCCAGCTCGACCATGTGTTGTTGCGGCCCATGGCCTCGCCGCGCTCCATCGCGAGATTGACGTCGTTGCCGCCGGGATACCCCACGACGATCTTGAATTTCGTGCCGGCGAATTCGTTCATCATCAGCGGGAATGTATAGGTAATGCCGCCGCGCCCGACCGCGCCGATGACGATCTCCTTCTGGCGCGCCTGTTCGATGCTGGTCACGCCGCTCGTATGCCAGAGCGCGAGGGTTTCGACCGTCGGCGCGATCGAGCCGATCCAGTTGAATTTAGCGGAATCGAATTGCGGGCCGGACACGCCGACGGCCTGCATCGTCGGCAGCGCGTTCTGGATCATGCCAATGAACGTGCCGTCCTTGGGCGCGACATTGTAGAGATAATTGGCCTCGGTGATACCGCCGGCCCCAACCATGTTCTGGGCGACAACGGTGGGATTTCCCGGAATATGCCCACCAATGAATCTTGCCACCAGACGCGCGAGAAAATCGTATTCACCGCCGGCGCTGACGCCAATCAGCACGGTCAGCGTCTTGCCGCGATAGAACTCGGCGACGGACTGCGCCTGACATGCCGATGAATACAGCGCCGCGATCAAGGCGATTAGCGTCAAGCGAGCCATGCGCATCAAGTCCCTCCCGATTTCTGGCGTCGTTCTACCAGAAAGCCCGCGCGATAGGCCAGCGCTCCCACGCGAGACGCAGGGCAAGGAGAAGACTGATGGTGATCAGCAATGGCTTGATCAGTCGCGCGCCTGCCAGCATCGCCGCGCGCGCGCCAAGATTTGCGCCAGCGAACTGGCCCGCGCCCATGGCGAAACCGAGCGCCCAGATGACATGGCCGGAGAAGGCCAACGTCGCGAGGCCCGCGAGGTTGGACGCCAGATTCGCCGCCTTGGTGCGCGCCGTGGCCGCGATCAGCCCAAATCCGCGCAGGCCGACGAAGGCGAGCATGAAGAACGAACCCGTGCCCGGACCGAACAATCCGTCGTAGCAGCCAATCAACGGGACGATGGTCGCCGCGAACGTCATCGGCGACAGGCGCTCGCGCGACCCTTCATCGCCGATGCGCGGCGACAGCGCGAAATAGAGCGCGACGGCGACGAGCAGGATCGGCAAGGCCGTGATGACCGCCGCCGTCGGCACGCTCGCCAGCAGGGATGCTCCGATGACAGCGCCCAGCGCGGCGAGCGCCACGATCCACCGCGTGTCGCGCCAGCGAAGATGCCCGGCGCGCGCGAAGGACAACGCCGCGGACCCCGAACCGAAACTCGATTGCAGCTTGTTGGTGGCGATCGCCGTCACGGGGTCGAGCCCCGCCAGCGTCATGCAAGGCACGGTGATCAGTCCGCCTCCGCCGGCGATGGCGTCGACGAATCCCGCGACGAATGCGGCGCAGACGAGGGCGACGAAGGCAAGCGGCGACAGCGATCCCGCGTCAGGCATCCGCCCGCGCCGCCGCCATGTCGCTCGCCAGCGCGGCGGCCTCGGTCTCGCCCCAGGCGGTCAGGGGCGGCATGGGCGCGGCCAAGGCCGGATCGGCGTGGATCGCGGCGAGACCCGCCTTGACGCCAGCGACGAGAGGTTTGCCGTCGAACAGCTTGCGGATGCGCATGGCGCGGTCGAGCGCACCAGCGTCGCCATCGCGCCAGGCGCGCGCGCAGAGATCGGCGTTGAGATTTGCCGTGGCGGAAATACAGCCCGCGAAAACGCCGGTCCTGCCCTCGATAAGCGTCGCTTCGTTGGCCGGAAACACGGCGAACGCGGGGTGACGCCCAGCGAGCAGACGCTCGTAGGGCAGATCGCCCGAGGAATCCTTGAGGCCCGCCATGCGAGTCGGGAAGGCCCGGATCAACCGGCCGACCAGCTCCGGCGTATAGGGCACGCCGGACAAGGCGGGGTAATGGTAGAGATAAATCGGCGCCGGCGCGGCGGAGGTCGCCGCGACAATCGCCGCGATACAGGCGAAAACGCCATCTTCGGCGACGCCCTTGTAATAGAACGGCGGCAGGATCAAGGCCCCGCCGAAACCGAGTTGGCCAGCCTCGCGGGTCAGGGCGATGGCGTCGTCGAGCGAGGCGGCGCCGGTTCCCACCATCATGCGCGAAACATCAAGTTCCTTGGCCGCGGCGCGCATGACCGCGAACCGCTGATCGCGCGAGAAGGATGTCGCCTCGCCCGTCGTGCCGAGCACGTTGAGACCATCGCAACCGTTGGCCAGCAGATATCGGGCGAGCTTGAGAAACCGGGCAATGTCCGGCGCGCGGTCGGGCGTGATCGGCGTGGCGATGGCGGCGACGACGCCGCGAATGGGAGCAGGCATGCGGACCTCAGCGATTGGTGAATTTGGCCGGACGCTTCTCGGCGAAGGCGGCCATGCCTTCCTTCTGGTCCTGCGTCGCGAACATGGAATGGAAGACCCGGCGCTCGAATTTCATGCCTTCGGCGAGCGTCGTCTCGAAGGCCCGATTAACCGATTCCTTCGTCATCAGGACGGCGGGGCGCGACATGGCCGCGACGCCAGCCGCGGTCTTCAGCGCCTCGGCGACGAGATCGGCGGCGGGGACAATCCGCGAAACAAGGCCGCAACGCTCGGCCTCGGCGGCGTCCATCATGCGGCCCGTCAGGCACATGTCCATGGCCTTGGACTTGCCGACGAAGCGCGCCAGACGCTGGGTGCCCCCCGCGCCCGGCATGACGCCGAGCCTGATCTCCGGCTGGCCGAATTTGGCTGTATCGGCGGCGATGATGAAATCGCACATCATGGCGAGCTCGCAGCCGCCGCCCAGCGCGAAGCCGGCCACCGCCGCGATGATCGGCTTGCGGCGCTGGCCAACCCTGTCCCACGTGGCGATGAAGTCCTCCAGATAGACCTCCATGTAGGTCCTGGACTGCATCTCCTTGATGTCGGCGCCAGCGGCGAAGGCCTTCTCAGACCCCGTGATCACCATGCAGCCGATACCGCTGTCCGCCTCGAAGGCGTCGAGCGCGGCGTTGACCTCCGTCATCAACTCGCCATTGAGGGCGTTCAGCGCTTGCGGGCGATTAAGGCGGATGAGGCCAACCTGGTCGTGCGTCTCCACGATGATGCAATTGGGCATGGCTCTGGTCCCTCGCGAGATTTCGAGCCCTTGCTAGGATGGAATGTGACGGAAGGGAAGAGCGGGACATGATTGGCCAAGGCCAGCCAGCAATTCACCCGCGAAAACGCCGGGCCCTCGCGCGAGACGCGAAGGCCCGAAAATCAATCCTGATCAGGCTTTGACATAAATCTTGCACCAGCCCTGCGGGCTGATCGCGCCATCGACGCTCTTGCAGGACCCGGGCGCCTCGAAGAGCTTGCAGTTTGAGCAATCCTGGGCGCCTTTCGGCGAACCTTGATAGCTAACCGCGGCCTGACTCATCTTGGCCGCGCGCGCTGGCGAGGTGGCCAGATCCAGCGCGCAACCCGTCCCTACGACGCCCACGAGCGTCCGGAGCGCGGCGCGACGATTAATGCGAACATTGCCGATCTTGAGTTCCATGGAATCTCTCCTTCTCCGCAAGCGCCTCGCGGAGACCCAACCAAAGCATTCGTTGCATCTTGGCAACGACTGAAAAGTATCTGATTTTTCGAGCTTCTGGCTTGATCAAAATCAAATCCCGCCCGCGGCATTCATGACCACATGAGATCTAGCGCCGAATCGTCATGCGGCGGTCGACGGATGGATGGGGTGCATGATGCTTGGCTTGTCGGAATCCGGTTCAAAAAAAGTTTTGACGTCGCGCGGCGGAGCCAACGCGCCTCTGGCTCGCGCAACGTCGGCGGTTTCGTCACTCGTCATGCTCGGTTTCATCGCCGCTTTCGCTGTCATTGTTCCCGAACGCGCTTCGGCCATTCCGAGTTTCGCACGACAGACCGGCCAGCCCTGTGCGGCCTGTCACACCGCGTTTCCCGAACTGACCCCCTTTGGTCGGCGCTTCAAGCTTGGCGGTTACGTTTTGGGCGGCGGCGACAGCAAGATTCCGCCGGTCGCGGCGATGATCCTGCCCACGTTCACGCATACGAACGCCGCGCAGGACACTCCGCCGGCGCCGGGAACCCAGACAAACAACAACATCGTTCTCCAGCAGGCGAGCCTGTTCTACGGCGGGCAGATTTACGGCAATCTCGGCGCCTTCATGCAGGCGACCTATGATCGCGCCTCGGGGCAGTTCTTTCTCGACAATACGGATATTCGCTACACCGATACGTTCAAGCTGTTCGGTCAGGACACGATCATCGGCGTGACGGTGAACAACACCCCGACCGTTCAGGATGTCTGGAACACGACTACAGCTTGGGGTTATCCCGAAGTCGGCGCGACGCTCGCGCCACAGTTCGCGCCGCCCGGCACCATGCTGGAAGGCAACTTCGCCGGTAAGGTCATTGGCGCGGGCGTCTACGCCTTCTGGAATGACATGCTGTATCTGGAATTAAGCGGCTATCAGACAATGTCGCCAAAGATGCTGACGACCCTCGGGGAACCGGATGCCGCGACTTCCGACGGAATTCGCGGGATCGCGCCCTACTGGAGGTTGGCGATTGAACCAACTTGGGGCGAACATTCGTTTATGATCGGCACGTTCGGTATGGCGGCGGACATTTACCCCGGACGTCAGATGACTTTCGGAGTGAACCATCTTACGGACATCGGAGTCGACGCGCAGTATCAATACAACGGAGACATGAACAGCCTGACGATCAAGGCGACCAACATTTTCGAGCAGCAGCAGCTTGGATCATCGTTTCTGCAAATGAACTCGTCCAACTCAACCAATTCTCTGCGTAGTTTCAAGCTGTCGGCTTCTTGGGTTTACGACCACACTTATAGCGCCTCGGCCGGGTTCTTTGACGTGGCGGGGAGCGCCGATATGAATCTTTACGGCGTCGCCAATGGCGGCAATTCGCTGACCAACTCGCCCAACGGCCAGGGTCTCGTATTCGATCTCGCCTTCCTGCCGTTCAGTCATGGCGGTCCATCGTTCTGGCCATGGGCGAATGCGCGGATTGGCGTGTCGTATACGCACTATCTGAAACTTTACGGAGGCGTGGCCAATTTCGATGGCGCGGGACACAACGCCAGCGATAACAACACGACCTTCGTCTACGCCTGGATCGCATTCTAGGAGCAGCGTCGAAACCGTCGGCCAGCGAATCCGGTGGGCGGTTTCGAGTTCAGCCCTCAGAAGGTCCGCTCGATCCGCAACCGTGTCTGCAATATGGTCGAGCCTGGCGTCCATCCGCCCCAGGCGGCCGGAATTGGGGTGGGGACGCCCGTGCCGCTATTGGCGGGCGAGGTCGCGGACAATGTCTGGTTCAGCCGCTCGTAAACGACTTCAAGACCAATATCGAAATCCCGCGATGGCGACCAGATCAGGGAGCCGCCGATCTCCAGACTGGTTGCCGGGCCAAGCCCGCCCAAGGTCCAGTCAATATTGCGGGTATTCACGCCCGGCGTCAGGTTGAGATAGGACGCCATCAGGTTAGATCGCAGCGACGCCGACCAGAAATGCGTGAACATGCCGGCGATGGAATAGCCCTTCGTCGTCTCGCCCGAAAAACACGCCGCGGTCGCCGTGGCCGGCGCGGCGCAAGCTCCGGCGCTGGATGTCGGGAAAACGTAGAGATCCTTATCCTGCCGCAACAATCCATTGAATTCGCGGCCTATGTTCCCGGTATGCGCCGAGGTCGATGACGACTGCAACCATTCAAGCGCGCCGTCAGCGTATTCAGCCGTCAAATGCAGAACATCGCCCGGGGCGATCATCGGCAAATTGATCTTCAGTCCCGCTCCAACCGCCCATCCGGTTTTCGCGATCGTCCCATTGTTCGACGATGTCGCGAAATTCGAGACTGCGGTGTTCTGTATCACGCCAGCCATGGCCTGAGCGGCGCCCCACGTCTGATCAAGTCGAAGATTGCCGACCGCCGCGGGAAGGGCATAAACCCCGTTCGCCCATGGCGTCGTGGTCGCGACCGCGAGAACGCTGGCGCCAGCCGCGGCGCCTGCTGGGCCGATCCATTCGTATCCCACCGCATTGGCCGCCGTCAGATTTCCACGATCCTCCAACCCGATTGTCGCGGACAGCCCGCCTCCGAACGAAGCGGTATAAGTCAGGACGCCGATCCCGACGGGAAAACCCGCCCAGCCAAACGAGGCGTAATTCCATGGCGGCATGAATGCAAAGGTCTCGGACGTCGTGCGGCCGAAGGTGAAGCCCGCGAACTGAATGATCGCGTTTTCGAGAAACACGTTGTCCTTGCCCGTCTGGCCCGTCACGACGCCGGTCAGGCCATTGTCTCCGTAAAGCCCGGTCTTGATCTCCGGACGAATGGAAATGAACGTTCGCAAATCGCCCCATGGCGTTCGCGCGCGCGCGTCAAGATCAACGCGCGCACGGGTCAGAAACCCCGTCTGGTCCATCGTCGACCCAGGCGCGAAAGTGGCGTTCGCGGCTCCCGCCGGCGCGAACCCGCCCGTCGCCGTGGTCTTCTGTGGCGACACAAAAGCGGAAGCCGCTGAATTGATGTAGGCGTATTCACCGCGACCGCGGCCACCCAAACGCAAACAGATGTCCGCCCCCGGAATCCAGAAATAGCCGGCGCCAAAGGCGTCGCAAACCTTGAGGTATTCGGCCGCTTCGGCCTTTCGCGACGGAAGTTGGGCGGCCGCGCCAGGCAAGGTTGCGTGCAAAAAGACCGCCGCACAGGGCAGCCCGATCTCGACGCATCGCATTTTGTCCCCTGCCCCAGATTTTTGTATTTTGTCAGCCCCACAGCCTAGGCCAACATCCTCCGCCATTGCAATAGCGCGGAATTCGACGATTTACCAGCGCGCTACAGATCGTAAAGACACGGCCACGGCCCGGCTTTACAAGTGACGGAAAAAGATAATTACGAATAATCCTTGTGTTTGGCTCAATTCTGGCCCATATGTGCAGTCGTCGATAGACGGATAGATGACTTAGACCTTACGCGAGAGACTTTTCGCGTCGCGCCGACACTCTTCTCGCCTGAAAACGCGATTTCGACGGTCCTCGGCGACGTGGGCAAGCAGTAATCTTTTATCTGGAAGGAGGTTTCCATGGCTACGGGAACCGTTAAGTGGTTTAATATCCAAAAGGGCTTCGGCTTTATCGCGCCGGATGCCGGCGGTAGCGACGCCTTCGTTCACATCAGCGCGCTTGAGCGGGCTGGCATTGGCGATCTGCGCGAAGGTCAGAAAGTTGACTTCGAGCTCGTCGCCGATCGCAAGAGCGGCAAGATGACCGCCGATAAGCTCAAGGTCCTGAGCTGATCGCAACGCTGGCGGCGCCGGGGCTTCCCTGACTCGCTGGCGGCAGGCATCAATCTTCAAGCCGACCATGGATGTACCGGCGGCTGAGCGAGAGATGCGGCGAAACCTGGCAATATGAGGCGCCTCGCGCCCCATTGGCCCCGCGTCTCAAGGAGGACGCGGGGCCTTTTTGTTTTCTGGCCGACGCTTATGCGATCGGCTTTTTCCGGAGGACGTCATGGTCAAGGAACAGAAGCGCGGCAATCGCGAAGCCAAGAAACCGAAACAGGACAAGAAGCCGGCGGCCGCGCCGGTTGGTCTGGCGAAGGGTATGTCCGCGTCGATCGGGCAGTCCAAGAAGAAGTAAGGCGCGGCGCGCCTGGACGGGACTCAAAAAAAGTCGGCGCACGCAAGCGCGTCGGGCGGAGGAATGAAATGGCTGAATTGTCGGACGACGATCGTAGGAAAATTCTTGGCGAGAGATACAAGGAAATCGAGGAAGCGGCCCTGAAATCGAGCGGCATGCTCGATGAGGACCGCGTCAGGAACGCCCGAAAGCTGAAGGCCGAGGCGAACAAGCTCAACGCGCTGGCCGTGGGCGCCGTGGGATTCATTCTGCTGGTCTCGAATTATTATGCGATGTCGGGACCATCCATCGCCCTGGTGACGGCCTTCGCGGCCGCTTTGTGCGTGATTGGCGGCGCGTGGTACGCGCGTCAGATCATTGTCCTGCGGCAGGTCGCGGCCTGACGCGCGGCCACGTCTCGGTCGAGCGTATTTGCGTTACATCAATGCTCTTCGGCGCGGGATCGATGAGAATTTGACTCAAGTCAAACGAACTCATCACCCGACACCGAGGGCCGTCATGTCTGATCCATCCGTTGAATCTTCCTTCGACCGCTTCGTGATTCTGTTCCTGCGTCTGGCGATGGGCTGGACCTTTCTTTACGCGGGAATTCATCATTTCGGCGACGACAAGTTCGTCGCGGGCTTTTTGAGCCACACGAAAACATTCCATGATGTCTACGCGCCGCTCACGAATCCAGCGATCGCGCCAGCTCTGACTTTTCTCGTTGAATACGGACACCTGTTGATCGGGCTATCGCTTGTCACGGGGTTGGCGGTGCGCGCCAGCGCTCCGTTCGCGATCATGATGATGCTGCTTTACTGGACCGCGCACATGAACTTCCCCTACATCGAGGACGCCAACAACTACCTCCTCGATTTCCATATCGTTTACGCCGTCATTCTGGTCGTTCTGATCGTCAAGCGCGCTGGCCATGTCTGGGGCCTTGATGGCCTCGTCAGCAATCTACCGGTGGTTCAGCACAACGCGGGTCTGCGAGCGATCGTGGCCTGAGGCGCGGCCATCGGTCCTGAAACCGGGCGGCGAGCGCTTCACGGCGCCGCCGCTCCTTGATTATGGATTTTTGATTCATTCGTCGCGCGGCGTCGCGATCGATCGCGCCAACATTACGCGGGTACGCGGCTTTCGTGGAGAGCCGTTCTCGCGGGCAATTCATTTCCCGAGAGTGTCGCCCAAAGGCGGGAGACACTGGACACCGTAATTTCCCGAGCGTCCGTCACGACCCCCCGGTCGCGAAGTTTCGCGAGACATCGAGATAGCGTCGCCTGCTGAATCCCCAGCAATTCCGCGACGACCCGCTTGTGATGGGGGATGCGTATCGCGCAGGATTCAAGCCCGTCCGGGCATAGAGACAGGATATATCGCGTCACGCGCTCATCGGCGCTCTGAACCTTCAGGCCTTCGATCATGTCCATGAGCGCGATGATCTTCTTCTGGGTCTCGCCGAATAGCGCAAGCACCAGTTGAGGCGAAAGATGCAACTCCCGCTTCACGACCGACGCCGGAATGCGCGCGACGACAACGTCTCCCACCGCCGACGCGCTTGTCGAGTGGACGCCGCCGCTCAGCGCCAGCGCTTCGGCGATCGTCCGCCCGGCGGGCAGAATCTGGACAATGGTCTGATCGCCGTTGGATGCCACGCGCACCAGTTTGACGAAGCCCTCGACCACGACGAAAACCGCGCCGACATCATCGCCCTGAACGAAAATGGTCTGCCCGTCACGATATTCGTCCTGCCGCGCGGCCTGCCGAAGTCTGTCACGGGTAGAGGCTGGAACCCGAGCAAGGAGCGGCAAGTCGTTCAGTTTATCAAGCGCCAACATCGAACAATGGGGGTTGACCAATCGATCGACACCATCGCGCCGACGCGTTGGGTCACAATTGATCCCGCGCAAACAAGACCCGCGACATTTTGGCCGCTGTCAGCGGCCCGCCGGCCGGCGCCGCCGCCAGTCCTTGCGCGGGGTCGCGGGACCGCCGCGCGATCCAATCCCGGGAGGAACAAGCGGCGATCCCCGGAGGTCGCCATTCGCCAGCGCCGAACGATATCGCTGCAACATGCGCATGAAGCTCGACCGTAAAGTTGTTTCGATCTCTGGCCGCCGCTCCAGGCGGCTCAGGGTCAGCGCGGCGGCCTCGAGGGTCGAGAGCCCCTCGCGCCGTGGTTCCCGCCTCAGTTTGCCATAGAGCGACGCCTGCCGGGGATTGAGAACCAGACGCTTGGCTTTCAATATCCATGCATTGCGCCACCATAGGGTCTTGGCCTGGCTCCATGTGCCGTCGAAAACGATCACGCCACGAATGCCGGCGAGCGCCCGGTCCTGATCCGGCAGAACCGCGCCCTTGCGATCGAGTACGACGATTTCCCGATCGGGCGGCAGATCGCCGCTTTTGGCGGAGCCAAGATGCAGCACCGCCCACTGGGCGGGATCGGCCTCCTTTCCCAGGGCCTTGGTCAGGCTTGGCCAGGACAGGCCGATGCGGAAGACGGAGTTGGTCAAATGCAATGTCGCCAAACGGGCCGTGCCGAGCAGGCGGTCCTGCTCCTGCGGGTGCTGCAGCACGAGAAGGCCAACTCTGTTCTCGATCGGCGTGACGGCGTCGCATACGCAGAGAAACGCCGGCTTGAGACAGCGCGGACAGGCGTCCGCCACGGCGTCGGGCGACACGACCGTGGCGGACGGCGCTTCGGCTTCTGGATCGTCCGGTCTGTCAGGTGGCGACTGCATTGTCTTCCATACACGCGGGCGGAAAAATCCGCGAGTGTCGCGCGATCAGCCGCCGCGAAGCCGCCGCCACGTGAAGGCGCCGAGTACGCCGATCAGCGTCGCGGCAAGACCGAACCAGGTGACGGCGTAGCTCAGGTGATTGTTGGGAATGTCGAAGACGGTCGCGCCGCCGGAGGGCAGGCCCGAAGGCGCGGGATGGGGATCCTCATCAAGCGAGAAAGGCGCGGCCCGTTCCAGATGTAGAGCCGCGGCGATGGCGGCTGGGTCGCGCGTGTACCAGGCGCCGCGCGCGGGGTCGTCAGCGGGCGTGAAGGGATTGCGCGTCTCGGGCTCGCGCAGCAGACCCGTCAAAGCGACCTCGCCCCGGGGCAGGCTTTCGAGACGCGTGGGATCGTCCTTGCGGCTGGCCGCGACAAAGCCGCGATTAACCAGCAGGGTCGCGCCGTCAGGCAAACGCAACGGCGCCATGACCCAATAACCCGGCTGCTCCAGCGCGCCCTCGATCTTGCCGGAGCCGCGAAAGATCAGGGCCTCGACGCGCGGCTCGAAACGCCCATTCACGCCGACGCGCGTGTAATCGTAATCGGCGAGGGTCGCCCATTGCGCCGATGGCGCGAGGGGGATCGGCGGCGCATGAACGCGCGCGGCGATTTCGGCGATGACGCCTTCCTTCCAGGCGAGGCGCTCGATCTGCCAGACGCCAAGGCCAAGAAGCACGGCCAGCACGGGCGCGGCGAACAGGAACGGCGCGATGATGGATCGCCGCCTTTCGGGCGCCGGCTGGACGTCAATGCTCATGTCAGCTTTCCAGCCGGCCTTGCTCGGCCTTGTTCTGGAATTGCAGCGCGATCATGACCCCCTTGAGGGGCCGCAGAATTGCCAGACACACGAGCAGGCCGAGCGGCAGGGTGACGAGCAGATGAACCCACCACGGCGGCTCGTATTTGAAATCGAACACAAGCGCCGCGCCGACCACGATAAAGCCGGCGATGAGCATGACGAAGACCGCCGGACCGTCGCCGGAATCGGCGAATTTGTAGTCCTGCCCACAAACCTCGCAGGATGGCGCAAGGTCGAGAAATCCCCGGAACAGCTTGCCGTCGCCGCAGCGCGGGCAGCGCCCGGCCATGCCAGTCGACCAGGGGGATTGCGGGGGGTAGTCGTCGTCGCGCATCGCCAGCTCCGGCGCGCAAGCGGCGCGCCGCGCCGGATTACCACATTGGCGGGTGGGGGGCGAATGACGATCTGCCGCCTCAATCCACCTGATTGCGGATCGCCGTCACGCGATCGACCACGGGCCTGGGAGTCGCGTAGATGCGGCGGATCAGCGCCTCAACGCTCGCGCCATCGCTTGGCCCATCGAAGTCGATGCGCGAGGTCTTGATGTCCTCCAGAAATTCGGGGTCCCCGAGTGTTTCATCGAAGGCCTTGCGCAGCGCCGCGATGCGCTCGGCGGGAACGCCCGGCGGCGTGGCGATGGGGCGGCCCATCTTGCCGAGGCCAAAGACAAGCTGGAACGCCTGCCGGCCCGCCTCGTCCTTGACGAAATCGAGCGCGTTGGGCGTGTCCTGGAGATCGCGGTGCTTTTCCGGGCCCATCTGCGAGACGATGGAAACGACGTTCTTTTCCAGCCATTGCGGGCGCGAGGAACGCACCGAGCCGAGTGTGAAGCCGCAATAACCGTCGACCTCGCCCTGCTCCATCGCGAGGCCCACCGCGCCGCTGTCGGGATAGCCATTAAACACCTTGAATTTCGTGCCTATGAGCGCGTTGAGCACGCGCGGCATGATGGCGGAATCGGTCTGCGGGCCATTGCCGCCGATCTTCCACTCGCGACGCATGGCGTCCTCGATGGTGACGAGGCCGGAGGCGCGCCAGCCAAGGCAGGTCGCCACATCGCTCGACACCGAGCCGATCCAGCCAAATTTCAGCGCGTCATATTTCGCGGCGTCATTGCCGTGCAGCGGCTCGGTGACGAGATTGCGCGAGGGCAGGCCGATGGCCGTGCCGTCGCGCGGCGCGACATTGTAGAGCGTGTTGGCCATCACAAGACCGCCGGCGCCGGGGACGTTCTCGGGAATGACCGTGGGATTGCCGGGAATATGCGCGCCGATGTGCCGCTGCACCACGCGCATGTAAACGTCATAACCCGTGCCCGGCCCGTAGCCGACGAGAAACCGGACGGTCTTCCCCTTATAGAAATCTGCGATCGGGTCGGCCGCCGCGGACGTCGCCAGACACAGACAGATGCCCACAACGGCGACACGCCATCCGCGCTTCATGCGACCCTCCCCGGATTATTATTCTGGCGATGGTGGGATAGTTCCGCCCCGCGCGCAAGGTCGCGATCCCATTCGTCCCACCGGTTGGCGGCGCCAACACAAAATGCCATGCTCTTGCCTCAAGGCATGGAGCGTCGCCATTCCGGGCGCCGGCTTTGTCGCGCAAAAATACGTCGGGAGGATCGGCCATGTGGATCAGGAACTGTTGGTATGTGGCCGGGTTCAGCGAGGACGTCGAGCGCAAAATCCTGGCGCGCACATTCCTCAATCAGGCGGTGATCCTGTGGCGCACGTCCGGCGGCAAGGTTGTCGCGATGGAGGACCGCTGTCCGCACCGGCTGGTGCCCTTGTCGATCGGCCAGCTCGTCGATGATCAGGTGCAATGCGGCTATCACGGCCTGCGCTTTGGCGCCGACGGCGCCTGCTCGCACGTGCCTGGGCAGGACACGCTGCCGCGCGCCTGTCAGGTCAAATTGTTTCCCGTCGCGGAGCGACACGCGCTCGTCTGGATCTGGCTGGGCGCGGCCGATCTCGCCGACGAAAAACTCATTCCCGATGTTCACTGGATGAGTTCGCCGGGATGGACGGCGAGCAAGGGCTATCACCACATCGAAGCCGACTACCGGCTTGTCAACGACAACCTGCTCGATCTCTCGCACGAAACCTACGTACACAAGGAAACCATCGGCAATGGCGCGGTGGCGGATTCGCCGGTGGTCGCGACCATCGACGAGGGGCGCGTCGTGCGCGCGCACCGCGAAATGCCAAACATTATCCCGCCGCCATTTTTCGCGATGATGCTGAACGCGCCGGGCCGGATCAACCGCTGGCAGATCGCCATCCACATGCCGCCGGGCATCAACATGACCGAGGCGGGTTTTCACTCCGTCGGCACCGATCGCGCCAAGGCGCTGATGATCCGGCCGCTGCATCTGCTGACGCCGGAGACGGAACACTCGACCCATTATTTCTGGGGAACGTGTCGCAACTTCAATCACGACGATTCGGTCTTGACCGAGCGCATCCGCGAAGGCACCGCGCATACATTCGATCAGGACAAGCATCTGCTCGAAATTCAGGATCGCGCGCTGCGGGCGCAGGGCATGCCGAACATTCCGCAATCGGCCGTCAAGGTCGATGTCGGACCGGTGCAAGGACGGCGGCTGCTGGCGGCGCTGATCGAGCGCGAGCAGGCGGACCCGCACGCCGTGGCGCCGACCGGAACGCTCGCCGTCGACGGGAAAGTCACCATGCCGCCCGCGGCTTGATACACGGGTGGAGGCAAGCGCGCGTCAGCCTCTGAGCACGGCGCCCGTCTTGCCCAATACTTCGGCGACGATTTTCGCGGCCACCGAGTCGATCTCGGCGTCGGTGAGCGTCTTGTCGCGTGGCTGCAGCGTGACGGAAATCGCCACGGACTTCTTGCCCGCGTCGACGCCCGGCCCCTCGTAAACGTCGAACACGCCAGCGTCGGTGATCAGCGCGCGCTCGGCGCCGCGGGCAAAACGCAGAATGTCCGCCGCCTTGACCGCGCGATCCACGACGAAGGCGAAATCGCGTTCGACCGGCAGAAGCTCGGGCAAATCGAGCTTACCCTTCGTTTTGGTCGGGCGGGCTTTCGGCGCGGGAATGTCGTCCAGAATAATTTCAAACGCGACGATCGGCCCTTCCGCGTCGATCGCTTCGAGCGCGCGCGGATGCAACTCGCCGAACCAGCCAACAATATTCTTCGGGCCGAACTGCAACGTGCCGGAGCGTCCGGGGTGAAACCACGCCGGCGCGCCCGAGACAAGCTGCATTCCCGCCGTCTGCACGCCAAGCGTCGCGAGCAGCGCCATGGCGTCGGCCTTGACATCGAAAGCGTCGACGGGCGTCGCCTTGCCCGACCAGTGCCGCCCCGCGCCCGATGGCCGCGCCGAGCCCCGGCGGATGGCGGCTGCGGACATGCGCTGGTCTTTTTCGCCCGCGCCCCTGAAGATTTGCCCCACCTCGAACAGCGCGACATCGCCCATGCCGCGATTGGCGTTGCGCTGCGCGCTGGCGATCAGCCCGGGCAGCAGCGAAGGCCGCATGTCCGAGAGATCGGCGGCGATGGGATTGGCCAGCGCCAGTTCCGGCGCGCCGCCGCCAAACATTTTCGCGCGATCATTCGAGATGAACGACCAAGTCACCGCCTCGACCAGCCCGCGCGCGGCAAGAGCGCGGCGAGACTGGCGCGTGCGCTTTTGCAACAGGGTCAGAATCGGTTTCGCGATGGTCTGCTCGTCGCGCGGCATGGGCGTTGACGCGACGCGATCAAGACCCGCGACGCGGACAATCTCCTCGACGAGATCGGCCTTGCCCTCGATGTCGGGCCGCCATGAGGGCGCCTTGACGTGAACGCGATCGGCGTTGGTCGCCTGCGCCATGAGGCCGAAGCCAAGCTTTTCGAGAATACCCGCCATTTCGGCGGGCTCCAGTTTGAGGCCGGTGAGGCGCTCGACCTCGCTGAAAGGAAAATTGACAACATGATCGACCGCGGGCGGCGCGCCGGCGACGATCATTTCGGAAGGCTCGCCGCCGCACAATTCCAGCACGAGATGGGTCGCGAGTTCGAGGCCTGGAACACAGAAGGCTGGATCCACGCCGCGCTCGAAGCGATAGCGCGCATCGGTGACGATGCCGAGATCGCGGCCGGTGCGCGCGATATTCATGGGGTCCCACAACGCGCTTTCAATCAGCACGTCGGTTGTGTGTTCATCACAGCCAGAGGCCTCGCCGCCCATGACGCCAGCGATGGATTCAACGCCATTGTCGTCGGCGATGACAACGTTGTTCGTGGCAAGTTTGTAGGTCTTGCCATCAAGCGCGAGAACGTCCTCGCCATCCCGCGCGCGGCGCACAACCAGATCGCCCCTGACCTTTTTCGCGTCGAAGACATGCAGCGGCCGGGCGCGATCGAAGGTGAGATAATTGGTGATGTCGACCAGCGCGTTGATGGAGCGCAGGCCGATTTCTTCTAGCCGTTTGCGCATCCAGGTGGGCGAGGGACCATTTTTTACGCCGCGCACGAGGCGCAGCGCGAAGGCGGGCGCCAGATGTTTGTCGCCATCGGTGAAATCGAACCTGACCGTGACGGGGCAGGGAAACTTGCCCGCGACCGGCTTGATCTCGCGGTCCTTCAGCTTGCCGAGACCCGCGGCGGCAAGGTCGCGCGCGATGCCGTGGATGCCGGCGGCGTCCGGGCGGTTGGGCGTCAGGTTGATCTCGATGACCGGCTCGTTGAGTCCGGCGAAATCAACATAGCGCTGGCCAACGGGAGCGTCGGCGGGCAATTCAATAATGCCCTCGTGATCGTTGGAGAGTTCGAGTTCCGCCGCCGAGCACAACATGCCGTTCGAATCGACGCCGCGAATATTGCCCTTGGTGAGCGTGATCTTCTTGGCCGGGATATACGTCCCCACCGGCGAGAACACGCTCTTGAGGCCGGTGCGCGCGTTGGGCGCGCCGCACACGACCTGCACCGGTTCGCCCGAGCCCGTATCAACCATGCAGACGCGCAGGCGGTCGGCGTTGGGATGCTGTTTCGCCTCGATGACATGAGCAACGACGAAGGCGCCGAGCTTGTCGGCAGGGTTGTCGACATGCTCGACCTCGAGGCCGATGCGCGTCAGCGTCTCGACAATCTCGTCAAGGCCGGCGGTGGTGTCGAGGTGATCCTTGAGCCAGGAGAGGGTGAGTTTCATTGGGGCGGCTACTTTCTCCAGCCCCGTTCAAGGGCCTTGTAAATCTCGTCGTCGTTGCGCTTGCCGATCAGGCGGACTTGCACCAAATCGCCCTCGATGGCGAAAATGATCCGGAATTCGCCCGACTTCAGCCGGCGCATGGGTGCATAGCCCCTCGGCAATTCCGAGGGCAAGGCCTGGGGGTCGTTGGCGAGCGCCTGAAGTTTTTCGGCGATCCGCCGCGCCTGCTTGCCGGGCAGGGATTCCAAAAACCCAGCCGCCTGCCGGGAGAGATCAATCCGCGGCATTCAGCAGGCGATCCATGAGCTTGCGGCTCGCCTCGGGGCCGACGTAGCCCTCGGCATGGGCGCGCAGGGCCTGCTCGCCCCAGATCGTATCCTCAAGGTCCTGCATGGACAGGAAGACGCCCACGGGCCGATCGTTCTTGGTCACGACGACAGGCTCGCGCTGGGCTGCGTCGAGAAACTGGCCGAAGGCGTTTTTGGCCTGAGCGGCGGTCATGGTTTTCATGAGAAGGCTCCGATTAGCCATTTTAGCTAATTTAGCCAGTTTTCGCTTTTCGATCAAGCTACCCGCTCAATCCCCCCGCCAGGGTCGGGAAATCCAGCGGCCTGAATCCGTAATGCGACAACCAGCGCACGTCCGCCTCAAAGAAGGGCCGCAGGTCCGGCATGCCGTATTTAAGCATGGCGATGCGGTCGATGCCCATGCCCCAGGCGAAGCCCTGATATTCATCGGGGTCGAGGCCGCAGTTGCGCAGCACGTTAGCATGGACCATGCCGCAGCCCAGAATTTCCAGCCAGTCGTCGCCCTCGCCAAACCTGATGTCGCCGCCCTTGCGCGAGCACTGGATGTCGACTTCCATCGATGGCTCGGTGAAGGGGAAGAACGAGGGCCGGAAGCGCATCTTGACGTTGGGCACCTCGAAGAAGGCCTTGCAGCTTTCCTCCAGCACCCATTTGAGGTGGCCCATGTTCGCCTTCTTGTCGATGACGAGGCCCTCGACCTGATGAAACATCGGCGTGTGGGTCTGGTCGCTGTCGCAGCGATAGGTGCGGCCGGGGCAGATGACGCGGATGGGCGGCTTGTTGGCCAGCATCGTGCGCACCTGCACCGGGCTTGTATGGGTGCGCAGCAGCTTGCGCGAGCCGTCCGCCGCCGGGTTGAAGAAAAACGTATCGTGCATTTCGCGGGCGGGGTGTCCCTCCGGGAAATTCAACTTCGTGAAGTTGTAGTCGTCGCTCTCGATGTCCGGCCCCTCGGCGATGGAGAATCCGAGGTCGGCGAAGATCGCGGTCAGTTCGTCCATGACCTGGGAGATCGGATGAATGCGCCCTGTGTCGATGGCGGCGTCCCGCGTCGGCAGGGTGACATCCAGCGTCTCGGCCTTCAGCCGGGCTTCCAGCGCCGCCTCTTTCAGCACCGACCGGCGCTCGCCGAGCGAAGCCGCGACCTTGTCCTTGAGTGCGTTGATGGCCGCGCCCGCGGTCTTACGCTCGTCGGGCGACATCTTGCCCAACGTCGACAGGAGGGCGGAGATCGAGCCCTTCTTGCCAAGCGCGGCGACGCGGACGTTTTCCAGCGCCGGCTCGTCGGCCGCGGCCGCGATGGCGTTGAGCGTTTCAGCTTCCAGGTGAGCGAGATCGGTCATGGGTCTTTCGCGCGCGCGAACAGGGGAACGCGCGGCTTTTGACACGCGGGGGCCGGGTTGTCGAGAATCGGGCTTGGGGGGAGGCGCGCCGCAAGGCTACCATCGGGCATCCCCATCAACCCGGCAGCGCGCTTTGTCAGACCCAGCCATACCAACCGGCCAGCCGGCGCGCCGAGCGCCCGAAACCCGGATCGTCGCGGGCTTTCGGCCCGGCGCGATCGGACGTATCGTCGAGATGCACGCGCGCTTCTACGGACGCTTCGCCGGGTTCGGACGGTACTTTGAGGCCAGGGTCGCGGCGGAACTCGCCGGATTCGCTAACCGGCTCGACAATCCTCGCAACGAATTGTGGCTGGCGCTCGTGGACCAAACCACTGTCGGGTCCATCGCCATCGACGGCGAGGACCTCGGGAATGGCGTGGCGCATCTGCGCTGGTTCATCATGGATGACGACGCGCGGGGCGCGGGAGCCGGCGGGCGTCTTCTGCGCGAGGCTCTCGCCTTTTGCGACCAGTCGGGTTTCGCGGAAACGCGGCTATGGACCTTCGATGGCCTCAAAGCCGCCCGCAAACTCTACGAAGCGCATGGTTTCGCGCTCGTCGAGGAGCTGCCAGGGCGGCAATGGGGGTCCGAGGTACTTGAACAGACGTTTGCCCGGCCGGGGCGGAGTTAGGCCCGGCCCTCAGGCATCGCTGTCGCTACTCCCGCTCGATCCGCCGAACAGCCCGCCCAGAATGCCGCCGACCGCGGTCGCCGCCGCCGCGCCGCCGATGCTGCTCGAGGTCGAGGCCTCGGCCTTGCCGGGGAGGTAGCGACCGATTTCCTCGGCCAGATTCATGATCGGCATGGATTGCAATGCGACATGGCCGGGGCCGGTGAGGGTCGCGAGAAACAGGCCCTCGCCGCCGAACAGCACATTCTTGAAGCCGCGCACCATCTGGATGTCGAAGCCGATGCTCGGGTCCATGACGCCAACGTGGCCGGCGTGGACCAGCAGCTTTTCGCCGGCCATGAGGTCCTTTTCCACGACCTCGCCGGACAGGTCGAGCCAGACCGTGCCGGGGCCCGTCACCTTTTGCAGAATGAAACCCTCGCCGCCGAAGAAGCCGGCGCCAAGGCGCTTCTGCCAGGCGATTTCAAGGGTCACGGATTTTTCGGCGCAGAGAAAGGTTTCCTTGCGGCAGATGAGCGACTGGCCGGCGCCGAGCGGAACCGGCATGATCGTGCCGGGAAAGCGCGGCGCGAAGGCGACGTGGCCGTTTCCCCGCGCGGTGAAATCGGTGATGAAGAAACTGCCGCCGCCAAAGGAGCGCTTGAGCCCGGCGAGAAAGCCGCCGCCCGTGTGCGTGTTCATCTCGACGGCGTCGTTCATCCAGCACATGCAGTTGGTCTGGCTGTAGACGACCTCGCCGGGCATCAGGTCGATGGCGACCGTCTGCATCACCGTTCCGCTCAATTCATATTTCATGGCCAGCCTCCCTGCCCCGGCGGACGAATCCATCCGCCGGGGCAGGATATAGCCGAAGCCGCGCGGCGCGAAGACGAGCGGAGCGAATTATTCCGCCGGCTGCGCCTCCGGCCCGGCGTCCGCCCAGCCCGCGCCAGAGCGGTTCGCAATCTCCTCGAACCGTTCGAACGCCACGCCACGCGAGGTCATGAGCGAGACAATCCAGATAACGAAGAACGACAGGGGCGTCGTGATGATCGCGGGAGCGGCCAGAGTGATCATCGGCGCTGCGCGGCCAAGCATCTGCATCTGCACGAGCGGACCCATGTAGAGTAGCGCGAGGCCGGCGACCAGTCCGACGATCAGGCCCGCGACCGTGCCGGCGTAGGTCAGCCCGCGCCAGTAGATCGAAAGAATAAGCGCCGGGAAGATCGTGCTGGCCGCGATGGTGGCGGAGATGGAGGAGAGAACAAAGATGTTCTGGCCCTCGACCATGATCGCCAGCGCCACGCCGCCAAGGCAGAGGAACAGCGTCGACAGGCGCGCGACAAGGAACTCCTCCTTCTCGTTTTCGCGGCCGCCGCGCACCACGCCAATCCAGAAATCGTGCGCCAGCGCCGCCGAGCCGGCCAGCAGGATGCCGCAGACCGCCGCCAGAATGGTGGCGAAACAGACCGCGCCAACAAAGCCGAGCAGGATGGGGCCGCCGAAATGATCGGCGAGCAAGGGCACCGCCATGTTGCCGCCGCGATCGACCGCGCGCACCGCGTCTTGCCCAAGCACCGCCATGATGCCATAGCCGAGGAAGACGAAGGCCAACACGCTCAGCCCAATGATGACACAGGCGACAAGCAGCGAACGACGCGCCACGCCGGGGTCGGGCACGGTGTAGAAGCGCAGCAGAATCTGCGGCAGGCTGGTGACGCCAATGGTGGTGGAGAAGCCGAGCGAAAAAAGTTGCAGGGCGTTCATGCTGCCGCCGGGGCCCAGCACTTTCTCGCCGCCGCGCTTGGCGGCCGCCTCCAGCACCGCCGCCGGCGAATATCCGTAGTTCGCCAGCACCAGGCCAATCAGCAGAATGGTCACGAACAGCAACAGCACCATCTTGATGATCTGCACCCAGGTCGTTGCGATCATGCCGCCGAACAAGACATAGACGAGCATGAAGACGCCGATGACGGTCACCGACATCGCATAGGAAAAGCCGAAAAGGAGCTTGATCACCGCGCCCGCGCCCGCCATCTGGAAGGTCAGGATGGTGAAGATGCTGACCATCGTCACCAGCGCCGTCCAGCCCTTGATGCTGGAATTGCCAAGACGATGTTCGATCACATCGGCGAAAGTGTATTTACCGAGCGCGCGCAGCGGTTCGGCGAAGAGGAACAGCATGAGCGGCCAGGCCACCGTCATGGCGACGGCGAAGACAAGCGCGTCGAAGCCCGACAGGGCGGCGATGCCGGTCACGCCCAAAAAGGCGCTGCCGGCGATGAAATCGCCCGCGAGCGCGAACCCGTTTTGCGCGGTGGTGATACGATGGCCAGCCGCGAAGAAGGCGTCGGTCGTATGAGTGCGCCGCGCCGCCCACCAGGTAATTGCCAGCGTCGCCACGATAAACAGCAGGAAAAAGAAGATCGCGCTTTGCGTGCCGGCGCCGTTCATGATCGCTTCTCCCGGTCGCTGTCGTTGCGATTTGCTTGCGCGACGTAATAGAAACTCAAGCCGAGCGCCGCGAGGATCACGCAGGCGCCAAGCACGAGACCTGGCGTGAAATGCCCGCCGATGTTGGCGGACATCGACGCCGGCGTCGCGATGACAAGATAGAGATAGGAAAGATAGATCGCGGTCAGAATGATCGTGAGCGTCCAGCCGATGCGCCGCTGGCGCCACGCAGCCGACTTCGCGCCGGATGATTGCGGCGCGAGATTCTGGTTCGCCGTCATGGCGCCCTCCCCCGTTATTATTGGCCACATGCTAGCAGGAACGCGCGGGCTGGCAACAGGGACCGGCGCTCTGGCGCCAGTCCGATATTTGACCTCCGGCGCCCCGCTCCCTAGTGTGCGCCCGTTCGCGATGCGCGGCGCGTTCGCGCCCTGTCGCGCATTCCACCTGCAAGGAAACTCCATGTCCGCCGCCGCTCCGGCGCCTGAATCGCCGGTCTCTCTCCACGCCGCTTCACTCCAGTCTTCCGCCTGGCCCTTCGAGGAGGCGAAAAAGCTGGTCGCGCGCGTGGCGAAATCAGGCGCGAGCGAGGTTCTCTTCGAGACCGGCTATGGACCCTCGGGACTGCCGCATATTGGCACCTTCGGCGAGGTGGCGCGCACCAGCATGGTGCGGCACGCCTTTGAGGTCCTGACCGAGGGCAAGATCAAGACGCGGCTGCTGGCCTTTTCCGACGACATGGACGGGCTTCGCAAGGTTCCGGACAATGTTCCCAACAAGGAAATGCTGACGAGGCATCTCGGCAAGCCGCTTTCGCGCATTCCCGATCCATTCTCGAACGAATACCCCTCGTTCGGCGCGGCCAACAACGCGCGCCTGCGCGCCTTTCTCGACCGGTTCGGCTTCGACTATGAATTCTCGTCATCGACGGATTATTACACGTCGGGGCGCTTTGACGCGGCGTTGCTGCACATGCTCGACCGCTTCGATCAGGTTCAGGCGATCATGCTGCCGTCGCTGCGCGAGGAACGCGCCTCGACCTATTCGCCCTTCCTGCCGATCCATCCCGTGACCGGCGTCGTCATGCAGGTTCCGCTGGAAGCGATCGATGTGAAGGCGGGCACGATCACGTGGCGCGATCCCGACGGCGGCCAGCATTTCGAGACGCCGGTCACCGGCGGGCATTGCAAGCTGCAATGGAAGCCCGACTGGGCCATGCGCTGGTACGCGCTGAAGGTCGACTACGAGATGGCCGGCAAGGACCTCATCGATTCAGTGAAGTTGTCGGGCAACATCGTGCGCGCGCTCGGCGGCATGCCGCCCGAGGGTTTCAACTACGAACTCTTCCTCGACGAGAAGGGCCAGAAGATCTCGAAGTCGAAGGGCAATGGCCTGACGATCGACGAGTGGCTCACCTACGCCAGCCCGGAGAGCCTTTCGCTGTTCATGTACCAGAAGCCGCGCGAGGCCAAGCGGCTCTACTTCGACGCCATTCCGCGCGCCATGGACGAATACATCCAGTTTCTCGCGGGCTACGAACGGCAGGACTGGAAGAACCGTCTGGGCAATCCAGTCTGGCACATCCACGCGGGCCATCCGCCCGCGCCTGAAGTACTTCACCATCCCGGCGAGACCGACACGCGCGGCGCGACGATCTCCTTCGTCATGCTGCTCAATCTCGCCGCGGTCGCCAACAGCGAGGACCCGCAGGTGCTATGGGCGTTCCTGCGCCGCTACGCGCCGGGCGTGTCGCCCGCGACCCATCCCAAACTTGACGCCATGGTGGGCTACGCCGTCGCCTATTTCCGCGAATTCGTGCGACCGAAGAAGACGTATCGCGCGGCGGACGACGTGGAGGCGAATGCGCTGCAAAAGCTCGACGCCATGCTCGCGGCAAAGCCCGAAGGCGCCAGCGCGGAGGATATCCAGACCTCGCTCTACGATGTGGCGCGACCCATTCCGCGCTATCAGGATCTGAAAGCCAAGGGCGCGACACCCGAAAGGCCCGGCGTGTCGAACGACTGGTTCAACATGCTCTATCAGATTCTGCTTGGCGAAAATCGCGGGCCGCGGTTCGGCTCCTTTGTCGCGCTCTATGGCGTCAACGAGACTCGCGCGCTGATCGCCAAGGCGCTGACCGGCGCGCTTGTTGCTGAACACACGGCGTTTCTTGAATCGCGCAAGGGCTGAGATAGGCGCCGGATGACCCTTTCGGCCGGCGTTCTCATCCTCATCTCGTTCACGGGCCTCCTCGGCTCCTTCGTGTCCGGCGTATTCGGCATGGCGGGCGGGCAGATATTTCTGGCGGTGGTGCTTTTCTATATGCCCGTCGCCGCCGCGCTGGTGGTCTTCGCGGCGATGCAGGTGGCGTCCGGTTCGTGGCGCGGATGGTTGTGGCGGCGCTACATCCATTGGCCGGTCGCCTTGCGCTACATCGTCGGCTCGCTTGTCGCCTTCGCGCTGATGCGCTTCGTGAGTTTCGTACCGACCAAGCCCGTTGTCTATCTCGGCATAGGGCTCATGCCCTTCGCGGCTTTCGCCGTGCCAAAACGTTTTGCTCCCGACATCACGCGGCGCGGCGCGCCCTATATCTGCGGCGCATTCATCATGGCGCTGCAACTCGTCGTCGGGCAGGCCGGAAATCTGCTCGACGTTTTCTTTCAGGCGAGCCCGCTCGACCGCAAACGCGTCGTCGCGACCAAGGCCGTCACGCAGCTTGTGTCGCAGGTGTTGCGCATCGCCTATTTCGGGGCGGTCTCGGGCGACGTGGCGCGCGATATCCCGATCTGGACCTGGGCGTGCCTGCTGGCCGCCGCCATCGCGGGAACCTCGCTCGCGCCGCTCGTGCTGCATCGCATGACGGACGACGGTTTTCGCAAATGGACGAAGGTCATCATCGCCTGCTTCAGCGCCCTCTATGTCGCGCGCGGTCTATGGCTGCTCGTGTTCGGGGAAGCCTGACTTACTGGCTCGCCCAGAGAATGCGCGCGATCCAGGCGACATTTTCCATCGCCAGCACGCGATCCTCGTGCTCGGCGTTCAGGGATCGCAGTTCCAGCGTCCTGGCGGTCTGACGCTTGAGTTCCTTGGCGAGCACCTCGCCCTCCGAGGTCTTGACCACGACGCGATCGCCGCGCCGCACCGGCTGCTCCGGATTGACGATGATGATATCGCCCTCGCGATAGACGGGCGACATGGAATCGCCGGAAATCTCCAGCGCGTAAGCATGTGTGCCCGCGAGTTCCGGCGCCTCGACTTCATCCCAGCCCGAACCGACGGGAAATCCGCCATCGTCGAAGAACCCGCCCTTGCCAGCCTGCGCCAGGCCGATCAGCGGCACCGTCTGCTTGAGCGCGGGACTGATGGCGTTGACGAGGCCGAGAAACCGGTCGAGCGGCGTGTTGGTCGCCTCAAGAATCTTGGCGATGGATTCAGTCGATGGCCAGCGCGGACGGCCATTGGCCGCCTGCCGCTTGGATTTATTGAAGGTGGTGGCGTCGAGCCCGGCGCGACGCGCAAGGCCGGACGCGCTCATGCCGCTGGCGGCGGCAAGCGCATCGACCGCACCCCAGACCTGGTGGTGGGTGAGCATCTGGCATCTCCACCCCGCCCACGCGGACCTCTCGCGTGTGGTGACGAGGTTCCTAGTGCGGTATATATGCCTTTCATGAAAGGCGCAACGGGCGGAGTGAACGACATGCCGATTGTGCGAGAAGCGAGCTCCCACTAGTGTCCGCGCCATGACGCTCATCTACAAAATCGTGCCCAAGACCCTCTGGCGAGAGGCGGAGA
>CAISJZ010000332.1 GCA_903885755.1 uncultured Hyphomicrobiales bacterium
CTGACGAACGAGTTGATGAAGCAGGCTGGGATGGGCTTTGGCGATGTCGAGCCGGTCTATCTGCCGCCGCCGCAACTCTTCGTCGCCTTCCAGAATGGCGCGATCGACGCCTCGGTCATGACCGAACCATTCTCGTCGCTGCTCGTCAGGCGCGGACTGGCGAAACTGTGGGCGCGTTGCGGCGATGTCTATCCCGGCATGCAGGTCGCGGCGATCTATTACGGCAAGAATTTTCTGGAAAACCGCGCGCTCGGCCAGCGCTTCATGGACGCCTATATCAAGGCCTCGCGCGTTTACAATGACGGGCTGGCGGATGGAAAGTTCGCCGGCGCGCGCGGCGAAAAGATCCTTGAAATCCTCGCGAAATATACTGGGCAGACCGATATGTCGATGTTTCGCGACGCGACGCCGCACGGGCTCAATCCCGATGGCGGCGTGCTCATGCCAAGCCTTGAAAAGGACTTCGCTTTCTTCAAGGCGCGTGGATTGATCGAGACACAGACCAGCGTCGCGGACGCGGTGGACAATGCCTTCGCGCTGGATTCGGCGAAAAAGCTGGGGCCTTACGTGAAGGCGAAGGGGTAATGGCGCGCCGAGAGCGGATGCTTTTCCCGCTTTTGGCGGGAGAAGAGCGCCGCGCGCGTGTATTGATGGAGAGCCGCAACTCCCGCCGGATCGCGTGGCCGGCATACGGGGCGACCGCCGTTCGGGCGATCGACCGAATACAGGTTTCGTGGCCTGCGTATTTTCCGAGTCTCAACAGGCGATGACGCATCGGCTAGATCCGTCCACCCGGCTCTCGCGCCGGTCATGGAGGACACGATGATTCCGAACATTTCACGACCCATGCTCGCGACGCTGGCGATCGCCGCCGCGATCTTTTCCGCGACGCCCGCTTTCGCCGAAATGCAGGCGTACAAGGCCGATCTGAAGGGGGCTTCCGAGACCCCAGCCAACGATGCGAAGGGGACAGGCGACGTCGAGGCGACCTACGACACGACCTCGAAGAAGCTCGCCTGGACAATCAATTACGCGGGCCTGACCGGAGCCGCCACCGCCGCGCATTTCCATGGTCCTGCCGCCGTTGGCGTCAGCGCGCCGCCCGTCGTCCCGCTCACGGGCAAACTCGACAGCCCGATCAAGGGCGAGGCGACCCTGACGGACGCCCAGGCAGCCGATCTTCAGGCGGGTCGATGGTATTTCAACATCCATACGGCCGCCCACAAGGATGGCGAACTGCGCGGTCAGGTCATGAAGAAGTAGTCTTCAGTCGCGCGAAGTCGTCGCCTCGGGGCGGGATCGAATGACCCGGTCCCGAGGTTCGGCTCGCTGTGCATTGCCCGATCAAGGCGTGACGCGGCGACCTGGGAGCGCCATGTCGTTTGATTTCAATGCCGATTGATCGCGATTTTCCGATCGTTTGCGTCGGAGGCTCGGCTGGCGGTCTTGACGCCTATATCCGGTTGCTCCGGCATCTGCCGCCGGACATGGGCGTCGCCATTGTCATCGTCAATCATTTGCGGTTCGTCGATACGTTGCTCGATGAATTGCTGCCTCGCTATACGAAGATGCCGGTCGAATTGATCCTTGATGGTCTGGCGATCAGGCCCGATCACGTATTCATCATCCCGGCGCAACGCGACCTGCATGTCCTTGACGGCGAATTCCGACTCAAGGCCATCTCGAAGCCGAGGGGATGGCCCGACGTCATCACTGTTTTCCTGCGCTCACTGGCCGAAAACTGGGATGGAAAACTCATCGCCGTCATCGTTTCGGGTCTTGATGGAGACGGGGCGGACGCCCTGCGGGAAATCAAGGACGTGGGCGGAATTACCATCGCGCAAAAACCCGAGACGGCCGCCGAGCCGGACATGCCCGACAGCGCCATTGCAAGCGGGTGTGTGGATTTTATCCTGTCGCCCGAGGAAATCGCCCGAAAACTCGTTCGCATTTCGCGTGGCGACGTCGATCCGCCGGCGGTGGCGTGACGGCGCGACGCGCTTTATTCTGAAGATAATATGTGTTGTTTGCGGAGCGCGGGGCCGCGAGCCCCACCCCTCAAGGCTTCATGCCGGCGGGCGCGACCATCGACGACGTGAGCCCGATCGCGTCGAAGGACCGGCGCACCTCGCCGGAGGCTTTCGAGGCCTCGATGAATTCGCTGACATAGGCGAGCGCCAGTGGCTTGCTCCTGGGCACGGCGATGGCGGTTGTTGAATTCAGAAAACCGCCATCGAGCACGCGCGCGCCTGGAATTTGCGCCACGAGACCCACGAGGGATTCACGCGACAGCGCGATGGCGTCGGCGCCGCCGGCTTTCAACAACGCGACGCCGGCGCCAACGCCCTCCACGGGAATCGCCGTGGCTTTTGGCGAGGCGAGCGCGGAGGCGCGGCCCGTCGCGGTGTTGGCGACGGCGGCAATGCGCACACCCTCGCGATTGACGTCCGCGATGGTCCTGATGTCGGACCCGGCCGCGACGAGATAGGTGCTTTGCAGCAGGTGATAGGGCGCGCCAAAGTCAACATGCGTCTTGCGATCGGCGTCGACCGGCATGAAGGTCACGTCCCAGATATTCTTGTCCGCGGCGTCGGTGATTTCACCGGACGCGAGATAGGGCACGTAGTCCACGGGAACGCCGAGTTTTTTCGCCAGCGATGCGCCGAGATCGACGCTGACGCCGCGATAGCCGGCGGGCGCGGAGGCGTCCTTCAAGACATAGAGCGCCGAGGTAGATGGGGAGACGGCGATGGCGACGCGCAGCTTGCCCGCGGGGATGAGTTCGCGGCGCAAGGCGTCCTCCTGCGCCAGAGCGGCTGGTGCGCCCAGCAGGGCGAGCGCGACAATTGTTTTCCAGAAAATCATGCGTCCCCCCCGTTGCGGGCTCGCTGATTGAATATGCCCGCGGGCAAGCATAGGCGCCAACAATCGCGCGTGGCAACCACGCGTGGCGCGTCAAACGCGATTCCGCGAATTGCCGGGATTACGTTAGCAAATTGCAATTCATGATCACGAAACGCGACGGCACCCTCAGGCTGCTTTCGCGAACTCCGGCGGCGCGACGGCGAAGGGCGTCGGCCTGCCGCGACCCTTCAGTTCAAGGATTCCCCGGCGATCGAAAATCCCGGCGCTGGTCCTGATCCAGGGCGCCATCCCCGGATTGGATGATTTCACGGCGCGCGCGACCGCCCGCCCGGCATAGTCGAACGCGCGCGGATGGTTCTCCGTATCCGGCAAGGCGACGGCGCCCTCAAAGCGTTCTGGCGTCGCCTCGATTCCCTCGGGCAACCAGATCAGGATGGCCTCCACCCGAAAATTGACATTTGCAATGCGCACGATCGTCCCCGCAACCTCAACATCACAAATCTAGCGACGTCGCGTTGATCTTCGTGCTCTGGATTGTCGCGCTTTCAATCCTTTGCGTTCACGGTCTGGAAACCATGGCGAACCAGCGGATGGCTGCATGCGGTGAATAGTATTCATGTAAACTATCGACTATTTTTGTGTTTAATCGACCACTATTTGCCACGACAAGTTGTTGTCGTGAAAATTGCCAATATTGCGCGACATTTCGCCGCGAAAGCTTTGAAATGCCAAAAAAACGTGAAATGTTTCGTTTTCCGGGCACACGATTCGCGCCGGTTCCTTCGCAATGCTTTCAGTGGGGGCTGAATCCCATGTTCACGCGCATAGTTTTCCATCAACGTTTGTCGCGGCATTTTCACGCCGTATCGTTCGCCGCGATCGCGGCGTTCTGGCTGTCCGCTGGCGCGGCGAGCGCACAGTCCGCGGGCGACGGAACATATCAACGGATAGGCCAGGAGACGTTCAACGGTGGCGGTATCGACCACACCGAAAAATTCATGAAGGCGGTCGGCGACACGCTGGCGCGCATCAAGGCGACGAAGTTCTCCTGTATCGACGAGGCGCAAAAGGCTATCGACTGGCTGGACTGGGAGGGTTATTACGTCGGCAATCTGCTCGTCGGCGCGCACGATCAGGCACGTAATGACGCGCTTGAGAGTGCGCTCAAGGCGACCCTCGCCGATCTCCGGAAACTGCACCCTTGCGGAACAACGGAGTTACCGCGGTCGCGCTTTGGCCCCTATCCGAGTCTCGCCTCGGCAAGCGGCCCGACGCTGTTCAATCAGGTCGACGTTGTCGGAGGATTCAATTTCGCCTCGCAGCCATCATCCTACGTCGTTGGCGGCGGAATCGAGACCATCGGCCCCGGCAACGGGCCCTATGGCGAAATCGCCTACCACCGCATGATCACCAACAATCTGGTGATCTGGGGCGTCGTCAGCGATACGTCGCTCGGGCGCGGCTCGCCCGGCGGCTTCGGCTCGACCCAGACCGCGAACATCTGGGACAACAAGATGGTCATCGGGTGGAAAGATGCGCTTCCGTGCATTCCCGGCGCATCCTACGAGGTCTATGGCGGACTCAAGCTCGTCGCCGTCGATCAGACGTCACGCTCGGCGGCCGGCGCTACCCATACGGGGTCCTTCGTCGGTTTGGGGCCAACAGTCGGTGCGATGTTTGACGCGCCCATTGTTCCTGTTTCGAGTGATGGAACAGGCGGCCTCATTTTCAACTCCTACCTCGAGGGTTCATTCCTGTTCGGCGGTCTCAACGACACAAGTTCCTATGGCGTGAATGGCGGCAACGGGCGCACTGCGTTCTACACCGGCGAATTCGTCGGGCTGAGCACGCATCTCGCGCCCAACATCACGCTTGGCGCCGGAGTCATGGAGCGGCAATACTACAACGTCCTCGACAGGAATCTGACCGTCGCTGGCACGACGGCGGGCAATAATCTCTACACCGCGACGGCGGTGGCCAGGCTCACCATTCGCTACTGATGTGAGACGGCGGTTTTCCCGTCGCGCGATGCGCGGCGGGATCATCCGCCCCCCATTGCCCCGCGCGCGCATTAACGCTAGGCCGCGTCGTTGATGTTTTCAAACGCGCGCGGCGGGATTCTCGGTGACGGCAAGGCGGACGGACGGCAAGCGCGCGGGTTTCTGCGGCATCGATTTTGGCACGTCCAATTCCACCATCGCGGTGATGCGCGGAAACGCAATCGCGCTCGCGCCTGTCGAGGGCGACGACGTTACAATTCCAAGCGCCATCTTCTTCAGTTTCGCGGAAGGGCCGCTCTTCGGGCGTCGCGCCATCGCCGATTACAGCGATGGCGAGCCGGGGCGATTGATGCGAGCGCTCAAGAGCATTCTGGGCCATAGCCTGTTCCACGAGAAGACGCGGCTGCAAAAGACCTCGCTCGCCCTGTCGGACGTGTTGACCCTGTTCATCAGCAATCTCAAGGCCAAGGCCGAATCCTTCGGCGAGCGGCCGCTTGATGTCGCGGTGCTCGGCCGTCCGGTGCGGTTCATCGAGGGCGACGATGCAGCGGACCGGCAGGCGCAAAACGATCTCGAGGCGGCGGCGAAAAAACTCGGCTTTCGTCATATCGGGTTCCAGTTCGAACCAATCGCCGCGGCGCTCGATTACGA
>CAISJZ010000333.1 GCA_903885755.1 uncultured Hyphomicrobiales bacterium
CCCGCCGCCGCGCCGAAAGCCGCGCCGCCGACCGCGGCGCAAATGGCCGCCGAACAGGATCATCCGGGCGAGGCCGAACGGCTTACGACGGAGAAAACCGGCTCGGACTTCATGGTCGATGTCTGCAAGACGCTGAACATCGACTACATGGCCGCCTGCCCCGGATCGACGTTCCGCGCTCTTCAAGAGAGCTTCATCAACTACGGCAAGAACACCAAGCCGGAATGGCTGACCTGCCTGCACGAGGAGGTCTCTGTTGGCATGGGCCACGGCTACGCCAAGGTGGCGGGCAAGCCGATGGCGGCGATGGTGCACGGAACCGTCGGCACCCAGCACGCGTCCATGGCGATGTATAACGCCTGGTGCGATCGCGTGCCGGTGATTGTATTCACCGCCAGCGCGGGTCCGGTCGAAGACCGGCGCCCCGGCGTCGAATGGATGCACACGGTGCAGGACGGCGCGGCAACCGTGCGCGACTTCACCAAGTGGGATGATTATCCCTGGTCGCTGCAAAGCTTCTCGGAATCCACCGTTCGCGCCTACCAGCTCGCCTGCGCGCAACCTTGCGCGCCAGTGCTCATCACCGCGGACGGCAAGCTGCAGGAGATGGAACTCAGCAAGGCGGCGAACGGCAAACTGACCATTCCGAAGCTGAACATTCCCTCGCCGGTGTCGGGCGATCCCAACGCGCTTCGCGACGCGGCCAAAATGCTCGTCGCGGCGGAAAATCCCGTCATCATCGCTGATCGATACGCGCGCACGCAAAAGGGCGTCAACGATCTCGTCAAGCTGGCGGAACTGCTGCAATGCCCGGTTATCGAGAACCGCGGCCGCATGAATTTCCCGACGACGCACTATCTCTCGCAGTGGGAACGACAGGGGCCGCTGCTGGCGCAGGCCGATTGCATCCTGTCGCTGGAGCCCATCGATCTCTACGGTCAATTGAACAAGGTGCGCGACCAACTGGAGCGGACTTCGTCACTGAAGGTCAAGCAGGGCGTCAAGATCATCGCGATCTCGACGCATGATCTCATGGTGCGCGCCAACTATCAGGACTTCCAGCGCTACAACTCGGCGGATATTTCCATCACCGCCGATGGCGAGGCGACGATGCCCTATCTCATCGAAGCCGTGCAGAAGGAAATCGGCGACCGCAGGTCGGCGTTCGAAATGCGCGGCAAGAAGCTGCTCGACGCCTACAAGGGGCTCGCGGATCGCGCCCGTCTCGAGGCGTCCTACGCCTGGGACGCAAGCCCGATCAGCTCGGCCCGCATGTATGCGGAACTCTACAATCAGGTGAAGGATCTCGATTGGGCGCTCATGTCGGATGGCGGGTTCTCGTCGAACTGGCCGCATCGGTTGTGGCCCATCGAGAAAAGCTATCAGTTCATCGGAGGATCGGGCGGCGCCGGCGTCGGTTATCAGCCCGTCGCGGCGCTGGGCGCGGCGCTTGCCCATCGCGACGCGGGCGGTCGCTTCGCGATCTCGATCACCGGCGACGGCGAGTTCAACATGGCGGCCCACACGTTATGGACGGCCGCGCATCACAAGATTCCCTACCTGACCATCATTCAGAACAATCGGGCCTACCACCAGGAAGTCATGCATCTCCAACACATGGCCAACCGGCACAACCGCGATGTCACGAACGCGCATATCGGCACGACGATCGATAACCCGAATATCGACTACGCCAAGGTCGCCCAGGGTTATGGCGCGGTCGGCATCGGGCCCATCACCGATCCGAAGGATCTCGCGGGCGCTATCAAGAAGGGCATCGACGCGGTGAAAGCCGGGCAGCCCGTGTTGATCGACGCCGTCATGCAGCCGCGCTAGGGGGGATTTGCACATGAAAAACGTCACCATCGCAGCCGCGGCCATCATCCTCTCCGCTCTCCCCGCTTTCGCTCAGCCGGGCGACGCCAAGAATGGCGAAAGCCACTTCAAATCCGACGGCTGCTACATGTGCCATGGCTACGCCGGCCAGGGCGCGCTCGCCACGGGCCCGCGAATTTCGCGGACCACTCTGACCTACGAGCAATTCCTCGGTCAGTTGCGCAAGCCAGCCACCGCCATGCCGCCCTATGAGGAGCCAATCATGCCGGAGAAGACGGCGGCGGACATCTACGCCTACATCAAAGCGATGCCCGAGCCGCCAAACCCCAAGGATCTGTCGCTGCTGTATGTGACAAAGTCGAAGTAACCAAAGCGGTTAACGCCAATCGAGAGGGGGCGCGTCACGCGGCCCCTCTTTTCCTTTCGAGCGGGGGTTCAGGCGCGGACTTTTCGGCCAACCATGTCGTCAGCGACGGCGGTCGTTCAATGTGATCGATGATCCCGTCCAGCGCCGCGTTGGAGACGGGCGCGGCGCCGCGATTCATGCCGGATATCATCAGGGTCACGAATGTCAGGACTCCCGCCTGCATCAGGATCAGGATGAGCAGGCCCGCCGCCGCGGTGAACCAGCCGGGCGTCGCGAAGCCGCTCACCTTCAGACCCACGGCGGTAACAAGCAGCCCCAGCGCCAGGGTCGCGAGCAGCGCGCAGAACAGGCCGACGCGCACCAGCACGTCCTCGGCGAAAACCATCATCGAGCGCAGTCCATGCAAGGCGAGCGACACGAAGTTCATGCGCGAGCTTCCCGCGTAGCGCGTGCCGCGATCGGTCGCGACCCTGCCGACCCGCAAGCGTGAGACGATCAGCGCCGCGGCGACGTGAACCCAGGTTTCCTGCATCACCGAAAGACGCCTGACGGCGCGCATCGACAGCGCCGTGAAGTTTCCAAAGCGGATCAACCTGCCCGTCATCGCCTGAAACAGGATGCGATAGACCTGATAGAAAAACCGGAAGCGCAGGGATTCGGAACGCTGGCGGCGTTCCGCGACAACGGCGTCGACATCGCCAACCCACAGGCGATCAACCAGCGGCATGACCGATTGCGGCTGATCCTCGCCATCTGAATCCATGACGACCACGGCGCCGGCGTCATAATGCGCGGCGACATGGGCGACACCAACCGCGATGGCGCGCTGATGGCCCATGTTGCGGGAGAGATGGAGCACCTCGCCATCAAGGCCCGCCGCGCCAATCGCCGAGGCGGACAGGGGATCGCGAACGGACCCGTCCTCCACCGCAACGATAAACGGCGCGGGAGTGCAATATGTCGCGAGGTTCTCGATCAAGCGGGACGCGCTCTCGCGATCCTCGAACACCGGCATGATGACGATGATATCTTTTCTCGCGCGATCTGGGTTCGTCATCGTCGCGCCTGCCCTTCGCGCCCAAGGGCGCCTTGAGTGATCGTTGTCATTTCGCGGTCTCCCGCAAGGTCTTCCTGCGCCACAGTTCAATGTCGAGCCGGGCGCCAACGCGCATGCCATCGGAGAGATAGCGACCATCGGGCTGATAGGCGTCGAGGCTCGCGGCGATGTCGGGATTCTCGCGCGCCCACGACAACCAGTCCTCCGGACCGCGCTGAACGAGAATGACGTCTGGATCGCCCTTGCGGATGTCGGCCGCCAGCAAATCGCGGTCCCACGTCTCGGTTTTCTTCAAGGCGTCAAGGGTCCCGGCGTCCTGATCGCGATTCTGGATCAGCCAATGGACATTGTCCGTCGCCCACTGACTGGCGACGCTGCCCATCCATTCGCCGTCAGCGGCGCGCGAAACGGGCGGCCCATCGGAAAAGTCATAACCGATGGTGATGACGCGCGGATACGCCGCGACGCGCCGCACGGGCTCCACGAGGCCGCGCATGTCGAAGCCGGCGTTGAACCAGGTCCAGCCATAGCCGAACAGGATCACGGCGATCATGATCGCCGGCGGCATGTCGCGCGGCGAGCGCCACGGCGTCGCCATTCCGGCGTCGGCGGCAAGCAGCAGCGCCAGCGCGAAGGCGGGATAGAAATGATAGGGCATGCCCTTGCCCTGAATGACCACGGCGACATAGAAGCCGACCGCCGAGGCGAGCGCGATCCAGTGCAATGGCGTCAGTCGGCGGGTTTTCGCGGCGATGGTCGCGCCGAGCAATGCGGCGATACAGATTTCCATCGACAGGAAATTCCGCATGAAGGTCGCGACGCCATATTTGACCGGTAGATAAACGAGCATGATCAGCGGCAAGGCGGTCATGAAAAACGCCGGCTCAAGCCAGTAGACCAAACCGGCATAGGCGAGCAGGAGGCCCCCCGCGATCAGGTTTTCCAGCGAGATCAACGGGCGCGGCGATCGGGTGAACGCCATGGCGATCAACACCGCCGGCGCGGCGCCCAGCGCGAAATGCGGTTTGGCGAGCATTGCCAGGCCACAGAAGGCGCCAGCCGCCGTGGACGCGGCGAGCGTTGGCTTGTCGCCTTCCGCGCGCGCGGCCTGCAGGCACAGAAACGGCAAGATGGCGATGAGCGCGACGTGCTCGCGCTCGCCGAAGGTCGAGGCGGGCAAAACAAAAACGACCGCCAGCAGCGCCGCGAGACGCCACGGCGAGGCCGCCGCGAATCCAAGGCCCGCATGGCGCAAAATGGCGCGGCAATGCAGCAGACTCGCCACGCCGAGCGTGAAGACCATCCCGTCGATCATCCATTCCGCGCGCAGGCCGAACGCGCGCGCCAGAACGCTCGCGGGCCAATAGAGGTAGACGGCGAAGGGCGGGTTCGTTTCGACCACGTCGACATAAAGGCGCTGGCCGGCGGCCAACTTGTCCAGCACTGTTGCGTACCAGGCAATGTCGGCGTTGGGCATCAGCGCGGCGCGCTGCCAGAGCGCGACCAGCATGATGCATATAGGGGCAACCCAGCCGGCGCGCGCCAGCGACGGCGCAAACGGCCGGGCGGCCATGCCGCTGGTAACGGTCGGGGCGGTCATCGCGATCTCATGGCGTTCGGTGTTCGCGATCAAAATCAATCCGATCAACCTTGGCCACGATGGTTACTATTTTATTAGCAAACGCCTTTCGCGCCGCCCTAACCGGGAAGTAACGCCTTCATGCGCCTATGGGGGCTTGGATTCCCGCTCAGGGAGCGATCGGCGCATGTCACATCGACTTCCCCTGACCTTTGACGGGTGCGCGGGCCTGTTGCATCAGGCCAGCGGAACCCGCGGCGTGGTCATCGTCGCGCCACCTGGCTTCGAGGACCTGTGCTCGCATCGGGCGTTCGACATGCTGGCCCGGATGCTCGCCGACGCCGGCCTGCCCACGCTGCGCTTCGACTTGCCCGGAACCGGCGATTCTTTTGGCGACGAGGCCTCGCCTCGCCTGATGGAACGCTGGATCGAGAGCGTGTCGGGCGCGATCGACGAGTTGCGCCGGCTGACCGATGTCGCGGAGGTTGCGCTCGTCGGCTTGCGCCTCGGCTCGCTGTTGGCGGCGGAGGCCGCCGAACGCTGGGGCGACATCGAGCGGCTCGTCTTGCTGGCGCCGCCGACGAGCGGCAAGGCCTATGTCCGCGAACTCAAGGTGCTATCGCGCGTGATCGCGCCCCTGCCGCCAACGCCGCCGGACCTCGCCGAGGCGCCCCATGACGGGTTCGATCTCGCCGGGTTCCGCATGTCCCGCGAGACCATCGACGCCATTCAGCGGCTGAATTGGCCGGAAACCGCCCCAAGCGAGAATGTTCTGATCCTGTCGCCGCGCGGCGGCGCCGATCTCGCCTCGGCCAGCGACGCCTGGGCGGCCTGCGGCGCGCTTGTCGCCCGCGGCGATTTTGACGGCTACGAGAAAATGATGTGCGAC
>CAISJZ010000334.1 GCA_903885755.1 uncultured Hyphomicrobiales bacterium
GCCGCCGCCGCGCCGAAAAACCTCGTGCATCTGGTGTTCCAGAACGGAACCTACGAGGCCAATGGCGGCCATCCCCTGCCCAAGCGCGATGTCGATTTCGCGGGAATGGCGCGCTCGGCCGGGTTCAGGCGGGTTCATACCCTCGACGAAATGCACAATTTCGAGCAGCAGATCGGCGGCATCCTGAAGGAGGAAGGGCCGGTCTTCGCCGACATCATGATCGAGCAGGGGCCGATCGGGCCGCGCTCCTACGACGAGATGTACAGGCCCGAGCGTCGCCGGAAATTGAAGGAAATTTTGCAGGCGAAGGCTTGACCGCGGGATTGTGGGGACATCCCCGGTCGGCGCCTTGACCCGCCGGGGCGCCGCGCCGCATGGATGGCGCTGACCCATCGCCGGAATGACCGCTCATGAACAAGCCCGAACGCATCAACGCCGAATCCGTCGAACACGTCGATGGCGGCCACCTGCGCGCCTTCATCGAGCGCATCGAGCGGCTTGAGGAAGAAAAGCGGGCCATCGCCGACGACATCAAGGAAGTCTATGCCGAGGCCAAGGGTAACGGCTTTGATGCGCGCATCATGCGCAAGGTGATTTCGCTGCGCCGCATGGACCGCGACAAGCGCATCGAGGAAGAGACGATTCTCGACCTCTACCTCAACGCGCTCGGCGAGGTCTGATCGCGTCCGTCATTTCCCCGCCGGCTTCTGAATCTGGACGAGTTCCCTGAGTTGTTCGGCGCTCAAGGGCGCCGCCAGGTACTTGAATTCGATGGCCGTGCGCATGTTCTGTTCAAGACCCCGGATTTCGTCCGTTTGCACCGAGGCGCGCGGCAGGAATTCGTCGAGCGTGCGCCTGCCGACCTTTTCCGGGATCTTGGCCCAGTCGGAATAGGCCTTGAGGCCCTCGGGCGTCGAATAGATCCAGTCGATCGTCTCGCGATAGGCGTCCATGAAGCGCCGGTAAACGTCCGGCCGCTTGCCCATGTCGACGAGGTTTCCCACCACGACTCGCGAGGTCTGCCCGCCCATGGCCGTCAGGTCCGAGGCCTTCATGATCAGGCGGATTTCGCCTGATTCCAGCCGGTCGACCGCGAAGGGCGCGCCGGACCATCCGACATCGACCTGTCCGCTCAGGGTTTGCGTCAGCGTCGCCGGGCCGCCGCCGGTCGCGGTTGGCTTGAAGTCGGTTCCGAACTGCTTCTTGGCTTCCAGAACCATCATCTGCGAGGACGAACCGGCGTTGGAATAGGCGACGGTCTTTCCCGCCGTGTCCTCGACCTTTTTGATTGGGGAGGCCGCCGGCACGTAGAGAAACATGTTGGAATCGCCGGTGAACGAGGCCGCGATAATGCGGATTGGCGCGCCCTTGGCGAAGGTCGCGAGCGCCCCCAGCGTACCTACGGCGCCGCCGACATCCGCGCCGCCCGCCAGAACAGCCTGCACCGTCTCGGCGCTCCCCTGCGTGTAGAGAATGTCGAGTTCGATTCCGTGACGGGCGAAGATGCCCTGCGTCTTGCCGATATCGGGAACTTCGGTTTCGCCGACGCCAGGATTGCCGATGGCGACCCGCACCTTGTCGGCGGCGAGCGCTGGCGATGCGATCATGGCGGCGAGCGCCAGGGCGAATTTAAGAATGTTCAAAAGAGCCTCCCCCGATTCCGCGAAACTCGCACGGATCGGGGGAGAGTGTCACGGTCTACAGGCTGGCGACACGATAGGACACGCGCGCCGTGCCCGCGCCGATCATGCCAAGCGCGCGCGCGGCGCCGCGCGACAGGTCGAGCGATCGACCGGTCCACTTGGCCGGGCCGCGGTCGTTGACGCGCACGGTCACGCTGCGCCCGTTGGCGGAGACGACCAGGCGCGTGCCAAGAGGCAGGCTGCGATGAGCGGCGGTCAGGCCATCGGCGCGGAACACCTCGCCGGAGGCGGTATGCCGGGCGAGCCTTTCGCCGCCGCCGTACCAGGACGCGCGGGTGACGGCGCCGCCGAGAAGAGCGACGGGGGCCGTCGCGATGCGCGCGAGCTTGCCGCCTGTGTGGCTTTGCGAAGTAGCGGCGGGGTTTGCGTTCAAATTGTATTGTTGAGCAAAGAATTGGCCGATGGATTCATCCGCGCGGGCATAAGATGTTGCGGCGCAAAACAAGGCTATAGTCAAGCTAAGTCGATTTCTCAATGTCCAGTTCTCCAGTTATATGGAAGGTCCGGAGCGTGGCGTCAGCCAACAAACTCACAATGCCGATATCGAGGCTATATAAGGCGAAATAATGGCGTCGAGAAATTATGCATTTGTTAATAAATACTTGAATTTTTAGAGGATTGAAACTTATACATAAAATAGCATTTCACGGATAAGCTTAAATCCGCGCCAAATAAAGCGTCGCGGTATGTTATCGAACCTTTGCCGCGCCGAATCAGATCAGGCCCGTGCGCCGGCGACCCTGCCGAGCAGCACGTTTCCAGCCCCGGCGATCACGAAGACGATCGCCAGCAGGCCATAGAGCGAGGCCATGTCGAAGCGCGAATAGATCTGCATGACCATGAAGCCGAGCCCCTGATTGGACAGCTTGGTCTCCGCCAGCAGGGCGGTTATGACCGCCGTGCCGAACCCCAATCGGATGCCGTTGAGCACTGGCGTGCGCATCGCCGGCAAATAGATTTTCATCGC
>CAISJZ010000335.1 GCA_903885755.1 uncultured Hyphomicrobiales bacterium
ACCCCGGCTGAACGCAGCGCGCGCATGGCGCGGGTCGCGGGCAGGAACACAGGCCCGGAAAGGATCGTCCGGGCGGCGGTTTCGTCCCTCGGTTTCCGCTACCGGCTGCATGGCGCACAACTGCCGGGCAAACCGGACCTTGTCTTCGCCGGACGCCGCAAGGTCATTTTCGTCCACGGCTGTTTCTGGCATCGCCACGCGGCCAGAACCTGCAAGCTGGCGCGCCTGCCCAAATCGCGCCTCGACTTCTGGCTGCCGAAACTCGACGGCAACCGCCGGCGCGACGCCCGCAATCGCGCGGCGCTGAACCGCGCCGGCTGGAAAAGCCTTGTTGTCTGGGAATGCCAGTTGGGCAACATCGACGTGTTGAAGCGGCGAATCGCGCGCTTCCTGCGGGACGATTGATGATTTCCCTCGAACTCTTCGCGGGCGCTGGCGGCCTCGCCATGGGGGTCGGACGGGCCGGCTTCCGGCCAGCCGCCATCGTCGAATGGGATCGATGGTGCTGCGACACCCTGCGCGAGAACCGCCGCATCGGCGCGCTCGCCGACTGGCCCGAACCAATCGAAGGCGACATTCGCCCCCTCAAATTCCAGCAATACCGCGACGCGATTGATCTTGTCGCGGGCGGGCCACCCTGCCAGCCCTTTTCGCTTGGCGGCAGGCATCGCGCCTCGGACGACGCCCGCGATATGTGGCCAGAGGCGGTGCGGGTCGTGCGCGAGACGCGGCCGCGCGCATTCATCTTTGAAAATGTGAAGGGCCTGATGCGGCCCGCCTTCACGCCTTATCGCAATTACATCCATTTGCAATTGCAGCACCCGGCCCAGAAGCGCCGGAAGGATGAGACCTGGAGCGATCACTACGCGCGCCTGCAGCGACGCCACGCCAGCAAGACGCCCGAATACAACGTGCTGCCGCCGGAAATCCTCAATGCCGCCGACTTCGGCGTGCCGCAACGGCGCGAGCGGGTGTTTTTTGTCGGATTTCGCGCCGATCTCGGCGTCGAATGGGAGTTTCCCCAGCCGAGCCACTCGCTGGAGGCCCTCGCCTGGTCACAGCGCCCCGCCGGCGACTACTGGGACCGGCACGCGATTTCAGCGCGGCGGAGAATGTTGTCCACAAAAATTTCGGCCCTCGCCGATCGCCTGTCCGAGGCGCCCGCGACAAATCCGTGGCGCACGGTGCGCGACGCCATCGGTGACCTGCCCGACCCGGAACGGGAGCCCATGCGAACCTTGCACATCGCTAACCACCGCTTTCAGCCGGGCGCGCGGACCTATCCCGGGCATACCGGGAGCCCTCTGGATGAACCCGCGAAAACCCTCAAGGCTGGCGTTCATGGCGTGCCCGGCGGGGAAAACATGCTGGTGCGCCCCGACGGGAGTGTCCGCTATTTCACCGTGCGCGAAAGCGCGCGCCTGCAAACGTTCCCCGATGACTTCGTCTTCCACGGCGCCTGGAGCGAATGCATGCGCCAGCTTGGAAACGCCGTGCCGGTGGACCTCGCGGAGGCGCTGGCAAGGGATGTGCTTCGCGCCATGCGGAGCGGGTTCGAGTCGACGCCAAAATCCAATCCGGTATAGGTGTCGCGGGGCCAATCGCGCCCCAAGGAGTCGCGCCCCGCATGGGCAATTTCCTGCAGCAACTGATCAACGGCGTGACGCTCGGCTCGATCTACGGGCTGATCGCCATCGGCTACACCATGGTCTTCGGCATCATCGGCATGGTCAACTTCGCCCATGGCGATCTCTTCATGCTGTCGGCCTACATCGCGCTGATCATCTACCTCGCGCTGACGCAGATCATCGGCCTGACATCCCTACCGCTGGCCTTTCTGGTCGTGCTCGTCGCGGCGATGATCCTGACCGGCCTGTGGAACTGGGCCATCGAGCGCGTCGCCTATCGGCCCCTGCGCGGCTCATTCCGTCTCGCGCCGCTGATTTCCGCCATCGGCATGTCGATCTTTCTGTCGAACTTCGTGCAGGTTGTTCAGGGCCCCCGCAACAAGCCGACGCCGCCGCTGTTCACCGACCTCATCCGGGTTGATATCGGCGGCTACAACGTGACGCTCTCCTACAAACAGATCATGATCGTCGCGGTGACGTCCGTGCTGCTGGCGGCGTTCTGGTGGCTGGTGCAAAAAACGCCGCTTGGCCGCGCGCAACGCGCCTGCGAGCAGGATCGCAAGATGGCCGCGCTGCTCGGCGTCGATGTCAACCGAACCATCTCCATGACCTTCGTCATCGGCGCGGCGCTCGCCGCGGTCGCCGGCACGCTGTTCATGGTCTATTACGGCGTCGTCAATTTCGCCGATGGCTTCACGCCGGGCGTCAAGGCCTTCACCGCCGCGGTTCTCGGCGGCATCGGTTCGCTGCCAGGCGCCGTCATCGGCGGGCTGATCATCGGTCTCATCGAGACCTTCTGGTCCGCCTATTTCTCCTCCGACTACAAGGATGTCGCTGCCTTCTCGATCCTCGCAATCACGCTTGTCTTCATGCCGTCTGGCCTGCTTGGCCGGCCCGAAGTCGAGAAGGTGTGACCATGGCGAGCGGCGACAAACCCTCTGATGACACCCTTGCCGCGCTCAAGGACGCCGCGGGCGCGGCCATCGTCGCCGCCGGCCTGTCATTCCCGATTCTCGCCATGCGCGCCGAACAGAACCTCGACAACAGGCTCGTGCTCGAACAGCGATGGTCGTGGCTGGTTGCCGCCGCGGCCATTGTATTTGTCGGACGGCTTGCCGCGCATATTCCCGGCGCGCGCGCCGCGGCGCGATGGGTGGTCTTTGCCGCGGCTTTCGTGATCGCCGCGGCGATGGTTGTCGAGACCGCGCGGCTCGACGCGCCGATCGCCGCGCGCGCCTTCCTCGCCATAGTGATCGCGGGAGCGGCGCTGCTCCTGCTCACGCTCTTCGCGCCCTTGCCCGAAGCTGGCGCGGGCGCGCTCAAGCAACGCGCATGGCGCCGCGCGGTCGGCGCGCGCACGGGCTGGCTGGCCGGCGCCGGCCTCGTGTTCCTGTTCGTCTTTCCGCTTGTGACCCTGGGGATGCTGGGACCACAGGGCTCGCTCAAATGGATCAACAATTACGGCATCCAGATACTCATCTACGTCATGCTGGGATGGGGCCTGAACATTGTCGTCGGCCTCGCCGGCCTGCTTGATCTCGGTTACGTCGCCTTCTACGCCGTCGGCGCCTACACCTATGCTCTGCTGTCGACGACCTTCGGTCTGTCGTTCTGGATCTGCCTGCCGCTTGCCGGCATCCTCGCGGCCTTCTGGGGCGTGATCCTCGGTTTTCCCGTGCTGCGCCTGCGCGGCGATTATCTCGCCATCGTGACGCTCGCCTTCGGCGAGATCATCCGCGTGGTGCTTGTCAACTGGTCGGATTTTTCCAACGGCGACGCGGGCATCGCCTCGATCCCGCGCGTGACATTTTTCGGCGTACCCTTCAACAACGACGACAATGGATTCGCCGCCCTGTTTGGCCTACAATTCTCGCCCATCCATCGCACGATCTTTCTGTTCTATCTCATCCTCTGCCTCGCGCTTGTGACCAATCTCGTCACCCTGCGCCTGCGCCGCCTGCCCATCGGGCGCGCCTGGGAAGCGTTGCGCGAGGACGAGATCGCCTGCCGCTCGCTCGGCATCAACACGGTCAACACCAAGCTGACCGCCTTCGCGCTTGGCGCGCTGTTCGCGGGTCTCGCCGGCGCCTTCTTCGCCGTGCGGCAGAACTTCGTGAACCCGTCGAGCTTCACATTCATCGAAAGCGCCACCATCCTCGCGATCGTCGTGCTTGGCGGCATGGGCTCGCAGATCGGCGTTGCGC
>CAISJZ010000336.1 GCA_903885755.1 uncultured Hyphomicrobiales bacterium
CGCAAGAAGGGCGAGCGCCTGATGGAAGAAAAAATGAAGGGCGTCACCGCTGGACTGCCGTTGCCGCCCGGCATGAAGCTGCCGTTCTAAGCGACATGGCCGAACGCATCGCCGGCCCCGAGATCGAGCGGCTGATCCAGTTACTGGCGCGCCTGCCCGGGCTTGGCCCGCGCTCGGCGCGCCGTGCGTCGCTGCATCTCATCCGCAAGCGCGAGGACTTGCTTGGTCCGCTCGCCGACGCCATGCGCGTCGCGCATGAGCGCATCGTGGTCTGCTTGACCTGCGGCAACATCGATACCCGCGATCCCTGCGCGGTGTGTTCGGACCCGCGGCGCGATCCCGGCATTCTCGTGGTTGTCGAAACGGTCGCCGACCTCTGGGCGCTGGAGCGCGTCGGCGGACTGCGCGCGCGCTACCATGTGCTGGGCGGCACGCTGTCGCCGCTCGATGGCGTCGGCCCGAGGGATTTGTTTCTCGATACGCTTCCTGGCCGGGTCGCCGCCGAAAACGTTCGAGAGGTGATCGTCGCCGTTAACGCCACGGTCGATGGGCAGACAACGGCGCATTACATCACCGATCTTCTGTCCCATCTCGATGTCAGGATCACCCGCCTCGCCCATGGCGTGCCGGTTGGCGGCGAACTCGATTATCTCGACGAAGGCACGCTGTCCGCGGCGATCCGCCAGCGCGCGCCATTCTAGCGGCGTCGCGATCAATCCAGCGTCTGGCGGAACCGGCGAACCGCGACCAGCATGGCGAAAAGCATGAGACCGACGAGCCACAGCGCCTCGAACTTGAGATCGTCGGCGCCGGCGCCCTTCAGCATGATGCCGCGCACGATGCGGATGTAATGCGTCAGCGGCAGGGTCTCGCCGACCCATTGCGCCCAGTTCGGCATGCCCGCGAAGGGAAACGCGAAGCCGGACAGAAGAATGTTCGGCAGGATAAACATGACCGCCATCTGCATCGCCTGAAGCTGGTTTTGCGCGATGGTGGAAAATGTGTAGCCGATGGACAGATTGGCCGCGATGAACAGCAGTGAAAGCAGCGACATCAACACGAGGCTGCCGACGATAGGCACGCCGAAGGCGAGATAGCCGGCGGTGATGATCAGCACGGCCTGTAACAGACCCGCGATCAGGTAGGGCGCGATCTTGCCCAGCATGATTTCAGTCGGCCCGATGGGCATCGCCAGCAGGCTTTCCATCGTGCCGCGCTCGATTTCACGGGTCACCGACAGGGCGGTGTAGATCAGCATGGTCATGGTGAGAATGGTGCCGAGCAATCCTGGCACGATGTTAAGTTGCGAGGAGCCCGCCGGATTGTAGCGCGCGTGGGTCCGCAACTCGAAGGCCGGCTGCTGGCCTGATTGCGCGGGTATGAAACGGTCGCGGCTCAGCGCGTCCTGAACGATGGCATTGAGCGCGCCAAGCGCCGAGCCGGAGGCTACGGGATCGGTCGCGTCGGCGGCGACGAGCATGGCGGGTGTGTCGCCGCGACGAAGAGAGCGCTCGAAATTCGCGGGAATTTCCACGACGAACAGAACCTCGCCGGACTGTAGCGCGTGGTCGAATTCATCGTCCGTCGCCAATACGCGTCGCACGTCGAAATAATCGCTGTTGCGAAGCGATGCGAGTATCGATCGCCCGACGTCGCTGGATTCCTGCAAAAGGACGGCGGTCGGCAGATGGCGCGGCGTCGTGTTGATGGCGTAGCCGAACAAAAGCAATTGCATCAGCGGCATTGTCACCATGGTGCCAAGGGTCACGCGGTCGCGCCGCAACTGAAGCACCTCCTTCACCAGCATGGCCCAGAAGCGCGACAGAGCGCCTCCGACACGCGCTCTCGCTTCGCCATTCATTGGAAATTGTCCGTCGCATTGCCCATCAGATCGATGAAGACATCCTCGAGGGTCGCCTCATCGCGGGTCCAATTGAGCCCCGCGTCGCCTTGCCATGGCGCGATGGCTCGCTCCAGCGCGGCGGAATCGCGGCCACCTACGTGCAGGCTCGCGCCAAACGGCGCGACCATGTCGACGCCCGGCGTCGCGGTCAGCGCGGCGGCGAGGTTTTGCAGGTCCGCGCCGGTGACGCGCCATGTTGTCAGACCAGCGGCCCTTACGACCTCGTCGACCGTGCCGCGCGCCAGCAGCTTGCCATAGGCGATGTAGGCGATCTCGTGACAGCGCTCGGCTTCGTCCATGTAGTGCGTGGAGACGAGCACGGTGAGCCCTTCGGCCGCGAGCGCGTGAATTTCGCTCCAGAATTCGCGGCGCGCCTTGGGGTCGACGCCCGCCGTCGGCTCGTCCAGCAGCAGCAGGTCGGGCGACGGAAGGATGCAGGCGCCGAGCGCCAGACGTTGTTTCCAGCCGCCGGACAACTCGCTGGCCAATTGCTTTTCGCGACCCTTGAGCCCGAGTCGCTCGATGGCGGCGCGCGCGGCGCCCGCGGGGTCTGGCACGCCGAACACCCGCGCCACGAATTCCAGATTCTCGCGGATCGACAGATCCTGATAGAGCGAAAACCGTTGCGTCATGTAACCGACGCGGCGCTTGATCTGGTCGCTCTGCGTGCGAATATCGAAGCCAAGGCATGTGCCCTCGCCGCTGTCGGGCGTCAGCAGGCCGCACAACATGCGGATCGTCGTCGTCTTGCCCGAGCCGTTGGGACCGAGGAATCCATAGATCTGTCCGCGCCGCACCTGCATGGAAAGATTCTTGACGACGGGGCGTCCGCCGAAGGATTTGGTCAATCCGCGCACGTCGATGACGATGTCATGGTTCGTCGCGGTCGTTTCGCTCATGGCGTGCCCGCCGGCCGCACGGTCACGGGCTGTCCGACCCGAAAGAGTTCGGGCTTGTCGAGGCGCGCCTCGATCTTGAACACCAGCTTGCGCCGTTCATCCAGACTGTAGATCACCGGCGGGGTGAATTCGGATTGATGCGAGATGAAACTGACGCGCGCGGTCAGGCCGCTGGCGCAGCCGTCGCAGGAGATGACAACGGGTTCATTGATCTTCATTCCGGAGAGGCTGGCCTCGGGAATGAAAAATCGAACCTTCAGATTTCCCGGCGGCAGCAGCGACGCGACGGGGCGACCCGCCGGCACGATCTCGCCCTGGCGAAAATAGACTTCCTCGATGCTTCCGGTCGCTGGCGCATTGACCTTCGTTCGCGCCAGCCGGGCTTGCGCGTTTGTCAATTGCGCCTGCGCCTGTTGAATGGCGGCGCGCGACACGTCGATATCCTCGACACGGCCGCCCATGTGCGCCACGTCGATCTGGCGCGCCGAATTTTCGACGGCTGCGCGGTCCCGGTCGTAGTTGGACTGGGCCTGGTCGAGCTGCTGGCGCGTGGCGTTGCCGCGGCTCGTGAGCGCCTTTGTCCGTTCGAGCTCCGCCGTCGAGAAATCTAGCGCGGCGCGGGCCTGTCTCTGGGCGGCCTCGATGATTGCCACTTCCTCGGGCCGCTGCGCCGGGTTGGTGACCCGGGCGAGACGCGCCTGCGACTGAACCAGCGCGGCCTTCGCCGCCTCGACATCCGCGCTCTGGAGCGCGGAATCGATCGAGAACAGGAAATCGCCCTGATTGACCTTCTGCCCCTCGGAGATCGCCAGTTCGACGACGCGGCCGGAATCATCCGGCCCGACGAAGACCATGTCGGCCTCGATCCAGCCTTGCCAGGTCGTGGCGGCGTCCGGCTGGCAGGCGCCAAGCGCGGCCAGCAGGAAAAGCGCGGCGGAGCGATGCGCCGTCATGATCGAATATCCTTGCGTCCGGTGAGAAGTTCGATGTGCGCGTCAAGCAATCCGCGCGCATCGATCGGGTCGAATGCGTTGAACATGCCGTCCCAGAGAATGCAGACCACCATCGGCGCGATCAGCAACTGGGGAAAGCGCGCGACGGCGTCACTCGGCAGTTCGCCGCGTTCATGCGCTCGCGTCAGCAGCGCACGGAGAGGCGGGACCATTCTGGAAATGATTTCGCGATGGTAGAATTCGGCGATCTCGGGGAAGCGGGCGCCCTCGGTGATGACGAGCCTGAACACCTCCTTGCGGCGGGTGCCCAGAACCTGTTCGCGGAACTGCTCGACCATCGTTCGCAAGAGTTGATCGATGGGCGCGTTGGAGGCCGACAGCGCGCCAATCCGCTCGAACATCGGCGCCGCGGCGCCACGCGCGAGTTCCATGAACAGCGTCCGCTTGTCCGCGAAGTGAAGATAGATCGTGCCCTTGGCGATGCCGGCCCGCGCCGCGACATCTTCCAGACGCGCGGCCGCGTAGCCGCGGTCGGCGAACACATCAAGCGCCGCGTCGAGGATTTCCCGGCGGCGATCCTCCGATGTCGCCCGTCGGCGGGGCGATTCCTGGGGTAATGGCAAATTCAGGACTCTAAATGACTGACGAGTCAGTCATATCATGAAATAAAGGCGCGGCAATCCCGCATCGCTGGCGATCACATGTCCATGGAGCTGGGCGCGAAAGCCTCGTCCAGCGGGATGACGCGCGGCGTCAGGCCCTGCTCGAACGAATGCAGCGCGGCTGTCTCCAGCGTCTTGCGGTTGGCGATGATCCCGTGGTGGACGACGGTTTTCGCCAATGCGGTTCGCGCCTCGGCCGGCAGCAGGCCGGTGTCGATGTGGTATTCGCAGTGCTCCAGCCGTTCGCGATCGGCGATCTGGTTGGCCTCGTTGAAGGCCTTGATCAGGTTGATCACGACCCACGGGTGTCGTTCGGCGATCTCGCGGCGAATGACCATGCCATGGTTGATGGGCAATACGCCGGTCTTCTCGAGATAACGAATGCCTTCGGCGCGCGGATCGGGGAACAGCGTCCGGATCTCCGGATGGTTTTTCAGATCGACGGAACTGCGATTCACCAGCGAGGCATGGCCGCGGTAGTGCACGCAGGCTTGCAACTCGCCCGACAGCATCATCAATGCGACGCTCTTCTCGGTCGGGATCTGGTGAACCGTCACGCCCGCGGGTGGTTTGAACCCCGTCGCGCCGCCGTGACTGAGGTCGGGGGTACGCTCCATGAACCACTCGCAGTCGGCCGATGTCACGCCCCATTCGTGCTGCAAGGCGCCACGTGTCCACAGCGCGCCGGTCTGCTGGTATTCGGTGACGCCGACGCGCTTGCCCTTGAGATCGGCGGGTGCCTCGATGCCCGAATCCCGCCGCACCAGAATATGCGAATGAAAGAAGCGGCGGGTCGTGAAGATCGGCAGGCCGACGAAGCGACGATCGCCCTTCGAGATCGCGATGATGAAGGACGAGAATGACATCTCGGCGACGTCGAAATCGGCGTATTTCAACTGTCGCCAGAAGAGTTCCGAGGGCCCGACGATGTTCGGGGTCAGTTCCACGCCGTCGACGCGCACGCGTCCGTCGAAGACAGGCCACGTCCTTGGATTGGAAGCAAAGGCAATGCTGAGTGACAGGGACACGCGGACCTCCCGGGGTGACGACGTGTCTTTTCCGCCTTTTCGCCGGTATCGCAAGTCCCTCCGACGCGGCAAACGTCAGGCGGCGGCGCGTCCGCCCCAGCCGGCCAGGAAATCGGCGACCACGTCTTCGCTCATCGGTTTGGCGATCAGGTAGCCCTGCGCTTCGGGGCAATCGTTGTCGCGCAGGAATTCCAGTTGTTCCGGCGTCTCGATTCCCTCGGCGGTGACTTCCAGGCGTAAATCCTTCGCCAGCGACAGGATAGCGCGAACAATGGCGCGCGCGTCGGGGTCCCGCTGCGTCTCCGCCATGAACGACCGATCGATCTTGATGCGGTCGAAGGGCAACTGCCGCAGATAGTTCAGCGAGGAAAAGCCGACGCCAAAATCATCGAGCGCGAGCCTTACGCCCGCGTGGCGCAAGGTCGTCAGAACGTGTCGCGCCAGCGTGGGGTCGTCGATCAACGCGTTTTCCGTGACCTCTATTTCCAGCCGTCGTCCGCTCAGACCGGATTTGCCGAGCGCCGCCACAACCTGGGAAACGATCGCCGGAGACCGCAATTGCAGGGGCGAAACATTCACCGCGACGCGCAGATGCGCCGGCCATGACGCCGCGATCCCGCAGGCTTCATTGAGCACCCAGAGGCCGATCGCCTCCAGCATGCCGTGTTCCTCGGCGATCGAGATGATCTCGATCGGGGAAACGGCGCCGCGCACCGGGTGAGTCCAGCGAAGCAACGCCTCGAAGCCAACGACCTTGTTGTTGGCGATATCGAGGAAGGGCTGAAGGTTCAAGCGCAACTGGCCGTTGGCAAGCGCTTCCCGAAGATCGGCGGCAAGCGCGTCGCGTGCGTGGCGACCGGCGTCGTCAAGCATGGTGTGAACGTGGACTTGCCCCGAGCCGCGTTCCTTGGCGACGAAGAGCGCGAGATTGGCGTTGCGCAGGAGATCATCGGCGCGCGCGGCGCCAGGCGCCGCGATGGCCACGCCGATGCAGGCGGTCACCTTCGCTTCGCCGCCGGGAAGTTCGAAGGGCGCGCTAAAGGTCGCGAGCAGCCGGTTGGCGTAGGCGCGCGACGTGGCGTCTCCGCCAAGGCCCATGGCGAGGATCGAGAATCGGTCGCCGTCGAGGCGCGCCGCGATATCAACGTCGCGGATCGCGGTTCGCAGGCGCGAGGCGACCTGATGCAGCAACTCGTCGCCCGCCGCGTGGCCAAGCCGTTCGTTGACATCGCGCAGCCGATCGATGTCGATGCAAAAGAGCATGCAGGCCTCGCCCGCGCTGTTCAGCCGAACGGAGGCCACGTTAATGGCGTCGCGCAGGGCGGCGGCATTGGGCAAGTCCGTCATGCTGTCGCGCCGCGCGAGGCGTTGAATCTCGATGCGCGAGATCAGCCGCGCGGTCACGGTGAAAGCGTGGTCGAACACCGCGTTCACCAGGATCGCGCAATAGGTCAGCAACAGCGAGATCGGCAGGATCGCGTGACCGCCATCGATTTTCGCCAGGCCGATGATCGAGCCGATTGCGATCGGCGTGAGCATGGCGACCGCGGCCGCCGGAACGCTGGCGAGGGCCGCCGCTCCACCGCCCAGCATTCCCGCGCACAGGCACACGATGACCAGGCGCGAGTCTTCCGGCGCGCCCCCGAACATGAACAGGGGCACGACTCCCCAGATCGCGCCCAGAAACGCGGCGTTTCGAATGGCCCGGCGGATGGACGCGCCCCGGAGCGGCGTCGGCCAGAGAGAAATGACCAGCACCGCGGCGTTGAACAGATTGGCCGCGGCCATGGCGTTTCGGTAGCGGCGAATGCCGTGAATCTGCGCCGCGCGGATTTGTCCAGCGACATCCGCGCTCACCCGGCCATTCACAAGGGTGGCGTAATCGCAGGCGAAAAGCGCCATCGCCTTGCGCGCGCCCTGATTCGCCCGCCGCATGCGCACGGGTATCGACCTGAAAATATTCATCAATCCGATCTGGCGCTCGCGCATCCTCACGATCCATTAAGCACGGATTCGGATTGACAATCAATGAATGCCCCCACGTAAGGACCTGAAATAGCTTGATTAAGCGCCAAACTGCTGGGGAGCTTTTCTATCAACTGACAGGTTATCTCGCCACGTGGAACGTCGCCGTCTAGGGCCCGGGCGCCGGCGGCCGGGCGAAACCGAGTTCATAGAGCTGCCAGGCGATGAGCGCGATCAGCGCCACGTCACAGGCCGTCACGATCGCCCCGGGCATGACCTCGCTGACCCGCGGCTGCAGCCAGTGCGCGCCGCCGGTCGCCAGCCCGGCGACAAGCGGCAGACCGGCGAAGGAGGCTGGCTTGGCGAGTCCGCGCCAGCGTTTGGCCGACAGGAAGTAAAACGACACGGCGGCAAGCAGGATCGCGGTCGCGAATACCATGAGATAGGCGTAGGCGATGATCGTCAGGGGGTCGAGAAGCGCCCGCTCGTCGAGGCTTTTGTTGGCGTAGGGCAGCAGCGCGAACCAGAGCAGGGTCATCGCGACCATTGGCGCCGCCAGCGTCAGCGCTCCGAGCCGCCAAGTCCGCGCGTCGATCACGCCCTGTTCCTGCCGGAACAGAAAGCGCCAGTCGGAAGTCCCTAGAAGACTGGCCATCAATCGCGCAGCAATTCGTTGATGCCGGTCTTCGAGCGGGTCTGGGCGTCAACGGTCTTCACGATGACCGCGCAATAGAGCGACGGGCCAGGCGAACCGTCGGGCAGCGGCTTGCCCGGCAGCGAGCCAGGCACCACGACCGAATAGGGCGGAACCTGCCCGACATGAATCTTGCCTGTCGCCCGGTCGATGATTCGCGTCGAGGCGCTGATGAAGACGCCCATGGAAAGGACCGAGCCCTCTCCGATCACCACGCCCTCGACGACTTCCGAGCGCGCGCCAATGAAACAATTGTCCTCGATAATCGTCGGGCCGGCCTGCAGTGGCTCCAGCACGCCGCCGATGCCGACGCCGCCCGACAGATGCACGTTTTTGCCAATCTGGGCGCAGGAGCCGACCGTCGCCCAGGTGTCCACCATGGTATTCTCGTCGACATAGGCGCCGAGATTCACAAAGGACGGCATGAGGACGACATTTTTGGCGATGAACGCCGATCGGCGCACGATGCAGCCGGGCACCGAGCGAAAGCCCGCCGCGGAATGCTGCTTGTCGGTCCAGCCGTCGAACTTGGATGGCACCTTGTCCCACCAGGACGCGCCACCGGGTCCACCCGGGATCGCCCACATGTCATTAAGCCGGAAGGACAGAAGCACGGCTTTCTTGAGCCATTGATTGACCTTCCAGCTCTCGGGTCCGGTCTTGCCAGCGACTTTCTCGGCCACGCGCGCCTTGCCGGTATCGAGCAGGTGCAGAGCCGCCTCGACCGCCTCGCGCCGCTCGCCCCGGGTCGCGGGCGTCACGTTCGCCCGGTCCTCGAAAGCCGCTTCGATCGTCTTTTCAAGCTGCTCATGCGCCATGGCGAGACATCCTCCGTATCAGGCCGCCGATCCGGCGCTGGTTTCGGCGGACGGGCGCGCCGTGTCAAGCAATGGCGGACCTGTGCGGCGGGCTCGGTGCGCGATTGAAGTCACCATTCGATAACCATCCGCGTCGAATCCCCCCAATATGGGTATGTTGAATGGATTTTAACGCGATTTCGCGTCCGGCGTTGAAGGAAAGCTTTAAAGTCCTCCCGTAGCGTCTGTCGCTGAAAGGTGGCCTTCCGACCGCTTCGTCCCGCGTCTGCGGGCGGTCCCTGGCCATTTGTGGAGGCGGATCATGACTGTTTCATTGCACAAGAAACGTATTCGCGGGCTGCTCGCCGACGAGCGCGGCCAGGTTGGCATTATCTTTGGCCTCTCGCTGATCCCGGTCATGGTGGCCGTGGGTGTCGGCATTGATTACGGGCGCTTCAACGACGCCAAGTCAAACCTGCAGACGGCGGTGGACGCCACGGCGCTGGCCTTGACCAAGACGCTGACGGTCAACTCCACCAGCGGCAGCACCGCCTTGACGACCGCGGCGACCACGTCGCTGCAGGCCTATATGGGCACCAACGTGGCCCTGACCGCCGGCCCGACCCTTTCAAATAACAACGGACAATTGTGCCTGTCGGCGACAACGACCGTTCAGGCAACGATCAGCGGCGCCATCAAGGCGCTGGGCACGGGCGGCAGGGATTCGTCCAACACGATCCATGCCTCGGCCTGCGCCGAGATCGCCAGCGGCGGTCCCTACGAGATCGCGATGGCGCTCGACAACACGGGATCGATGGGCGAATCGACCACGACCAATGGTACAACCACGACCAAGATCCAGGCCGAGAAATTGGCCGCCAAGGCGCTGATTGCCCAACTCAATCCAACGGGTGGCGCGGCGTCGGCGACCTTCTCGATCGTCCCTTTCACCAACAACGTGAACGTCGGCAGCGAATATGCCGGCGCGAGCTGGCTGGACACTTCCGGCCAGTCGTCGATCCATTGGCAGAACTATACGCGGCCCGCGGGCGCGACCTGGCTGCCGAATTCGCGCTTCGACATGTTCACGTCGACCGGCACGACCTGGGCGGGCTGCGTCGAGGAACGCCCCGATCCCTATCTCACCACCGATACCGCGTCTTCCAGCGGGACACCGGATACGTTGATCGTTCCTTATTTCTGGCCGGACGAAGCGGATCTGAACGCCAACAGCGCCGTCAACGGAACCGCCCAGTTGCCGGGCATGACGGTCGGTTCAGGTTATAGCTCGCAGACTTACACCGCCTCGACCTACAGCAGCATCATCAACAATGGCTCGCAGAACAACTACCTCTACGATTTCGGCGGCATCTGCGGTTCGACCGCGACTGACAAGTATGAGGTCGCCGATCTCGCCGATCCCATCTCGAAGGGCAGCGGCGCGACCAAGCTCTGCAAGTACAAGGCCCTGAGCGGAACGATCTCGGGCGTTTCGTCGAGCGTCTCGTCTTATGGACCAAACTACGCTTGCAACGCCAACAAGCTTCTGCCGCTGACGCAGGACACGTCCGCCCTGACCGCGAAGATCAATTCGATGGTGGCGGGCGGCACGACGAACCTGCTGCCGGGCTTCATGTGGGCGTGGCGCACGATTTCGCCGAACGGTCCGTGGTCGGACCCGACGACCCTGGCCAACGCGCCGACGGGCACGGCGGCGCCGAAATCCTACTCGGCCACGAACAACACCAAGGTCATCGTGTTCATGACCGACGGTTTCAACAACTGGACGTCCAACAGCTACATGTACAAGTCCGAATACAACGCCTTCGGCTACTACGTGAACAACCGACTGTCGGCCTACGGCGGAACGACCTATCCGACGCCCACCGGCGCGACGACGTACAGCGGCAATACAACCTCAAGCAACTGGCGCCAGCAGATGGACGCGTCCCTGCTCGCCGCCTGCACCAACGCCAAGAACGCCGGGGTAATCGTCTTCACAGTCGGGTTCAGCATTCCGAGCGACCCGATCGATACGGAAGGTCTGAAACTTCTGCAGAAATGCGCTACCGACGTCAGCAAGGCGTTTGTTGGAACGACGGGCGACGAACTCCTGAGCGCCTTCCAGCAGATCGGCGTCGGCCTGAGCAACCTGCGCATCAAGAGCTGACCGCTCGCGCAACGACCGAACTGGAAACGCCCGGCTCGCGCCGGGCGTTTTCTTTTGCGTCAGATCTTTCAGATCTTGATGACGATCTTGCCGAAATGCGCGCCCGCCTGCAGATGCCTGTAGGCCTCGATCGTCTCGTCGAACGCGAACACCCTGTCCACGACCGGCTGGACCTTGTTGAACGAGAACGCCCGGTTCATCGCCTCGAACATGCGAGTCGAGCCGACGCTGATGCCGCGCACATTGGCGCGCTTGGCGAGAATCATCCCCGGATTGATATCGGCCATGCCCGCCAGCACGCCGATCGTGCTGATCTTGCCGCCGGAGCGGATGACGTTCAGCGATCTGGCGAAGGTGCCGGGGCCGCCGACCTCGACGACTTGGTCGACGCCGCGACCCCCCGTGATGTCGATCGCGGCTTTATCCCAGTCGGGCGTGGTTTTGTAGTTGATGAGATGCGTCGCGCCGAGCGCCCTCGCGCGCGCCAGCTTCTCGTCGCTGGAGGAGGTCGCGATGACCTCGACGCCCATCATGCGGGCGATCTGCAGCGCGAAGATCGATACGCCTCCGGTGCCCTGCACGAGAATGGTCTGGCCGGCCACGAGCCGGCCGTGTTCGATCAGCGCGTGCCAGGCGGTCAGCGCCGCGCAAGGCAGCGTTGCGGCCTCCTCCAACGTCATGTGGGCGGGAATCGGCACGAGGCCTTCCTGCTCCAGCACGACCACCTCGGCCAGCATGCCGTCGATGCCGCCGCCAAGGGCGCTGGCCTGGGTATCGGCGCCGGGCTCGCCGCCGATCCAGTTCTGAAAGAAGCAACTCGCGACACGGTCGCCGACCTTGACGCGGGTCACGTCCGGCCCGACGGCGACAACCTCGCCCGCGCCGTCCGAGAGGGGAATGACGTTGGCCCTGGTCGGCGCGCGGTAGCGTCCCAGCGCGATGGCGAGATCGCGGAAATTGAGCGAGCAGTTGGCGACTCGCACCGCCACCTGTCCGCGCGCGGGCTTGGGCTCCGGAAGATCGATGCGTTCGAGGGCGTCGAGCCCGGTCTGGCTTTTCAGTCTGTAGGCGCGCATGGCGTTTCCCCCGGTTTGGCGTTGGGCGAGAGATAGCATATCGATCCGCCGACGCCACGCGCCGGATCGACCGACCATGACAGACGCCGAACATCTCTTCACGCCGCGCGATTTCCTGCGCCGCGCCATCAGCCGTTTCAATCAGGCTGATCTCGTGTACGGCCACGGCACGACGACCGCCCTCGACGAGGCCGCCTTCATTATCCTCGAGGGTCTGCGACTGCCGATTGATCAGCTTGAGCCTTTTCTCGACGCCCGCCTCCTGCCCGACGAGCGCGAGCGTCTGGCCGGGCTCATCGAGGCCCGCGTGACGACGCGCAAACCCGCGCCCTATCTGCTCAACAAGGCCTATGTTGGCGGCGTGCCGTTTTTCGTCGACGAGCGCGTGATCGTGCCGCGCTCCTTCATCGGCGAATTGCTGCGCAGCGACGCGCTGGCGGGCGGCGAGGGGTCGCTGATCGCCGACGCCGGCGCCGTGACCAGCGTGCTCGATCTGTGCACCGGGTCGGGGTGTCTCGCCATTCTGGCGGCGCAACTCTTTCCAAACGCGCGCGTCGACGCGGTCGATCTCTCGCCGGCGGCGCTTGAAGTTGCTCGCCGCAATGTCGCTGACTTTGGCATGGAGGATCGCGTCAGGCTTTTCGAGGGCGATCTCTTCACGCCGCTGAAAGGCAAGCGCTACGACTTCATCATTACCAATCCGCCCTATGTCGGCGAAGCCGTCATGGCGGCCCTGCCGCCGGAATTTCTCGCCGAGCCAGCCATGGCGCTCGATGGCGGCGTTGATGGATTCGACATCGTGCGAAGCATTCTGGACGGCGCGCGGGCGCATCTGGCGCCCGGCGGCGCGCTCATTTGTGAAATTGGCGAGGACCGCGACATCCTTGAGGCGGAATATCCCGATCTGCCGTTTTTGTGGCTCGACACCAGCGAAAGCGCCGGGGAGGTGTTTTTCCTGCCCGCCGAGGCGCTGGGCCTCAAACGCCCGCCGCGTGCGCCAGCAGGAAAAGCGCCCCGCCGCAGCCCAGCAGCGGCAAAGGGTGCAGGCGCGGCTTCCAGGTCAGGAGCGCCGCGACCGCGGCGACGGTGATCCACGACATCGCGCCGCCATCGACGACGCGCAGCAACGTCATGACGCCCGCCAGCACGATACCCGCCGCCACCGGCGCTAGCCCCTGTTCACAGGCGCGCCGCCACGGCCTGTCGCGATAGCGGCTCCAGACTTTCGCGACCGCGTAGACCAGCGCGGACGACGGCAGATAGAGCGCGATGGCGGCCACCAGCGCGGCCAGAAATCCCGCCGCCTTGAAGGCGATCATCGGCGCCAGCATGGAGCTTGGCCCCGGCGCCAGCCGCGCCACCGCGAACAGATCGATGAATTCGCGCGGCGTTACCCAATGGCGCAACTCCACCATCTCGTGCTGAAACGGCGCATAGAGGCCGGTGGCGCCGCCCACGGCGGCCAGCGACAGCGGCGCCAGCATGAGGATGAGATCGACGTAGATGTTGTCACGCATCGGGCGCGCCTTTCGGCCAGCACGCGGCGATGCTGAAGGGCGCGATCACGGCCACGACCAGCAGCATCGGCCAGTGGAGCAACGCGACGAGAACAAAGGTCGCGACCATCACGAGGATCGCCACTGGGCCGCGCGCCGCCACCCGGCTTGCCTCGACGCCAAACCGCAGCAGCATGCCGATCGCCACCGCCGCGACGCCCTCCACCAGCGAGGGAAACCCGGGCACGCCGATCAGCCACTTGTAGACAATGGCCGCCAGAATCACGGTCAGGAACGGGCCGGTCAGCATCGCCGCGACGGCGACCGTCGCGCCGATCGCGCCGCGCAGGCGTTGTCCGACGAAAATGCTGACATTCGTGGAGTTTACGCCCGGCAGGATTTGCGACAGCGCGACGCCAGACAGGAACTCCTCGTCGGGAATCCAGCCGCGATTCGTCACCACTTCCCGATGAATCCAGCTTACGAGCCCGCCGCCGAAACTGAGCAGGCCGATTTCAAAAAAGACTCGATAAATCGAGGACAAGGGTACAATCGCGCGATCATCCGACATCGACGAACCGGAACCTCCCGTGAAATCTCGCCGGCCCCGCGGCGCGCGATCAATGGTTAACGTGGGCCGGGCTATTGGCCCCGCGCGTGGAACGCGATAATGAGGGACAATTCGGAGATATGTCCATGAGTAGCGTTGCCCGGAAAGGTCAGTCAATGTCCCGCGTCGAACAGGTCGAGCCGAAACAGCCGGCGAAAGTGGAAACGGCCGCCGCGGAGCCCTCCATCGATCAGGTCCGCGAGCTTCTGTTCGGCCAGACCCAGCGCGCCAACGAGCAGCGGGCGCAGGAGCTGAATCAGGCGATCGATGGCCTTCGCAACGAGATGATTGAACGCTTCCGAGCCATGGAAGCGCGCATGGAGGAAGCGGCCGTCGAGACGGCGCGTCGCCATGCCTCGACCATCGATTCCATTGGCCTCGCCATCGGCGATCTTGGCGCGCAGGTTCGCAAGCTGGCCGGGCCGGCCGGCGGAAAATGACATGCCCGAGGCGCCTCGCAAGGTGGGCAATGAGGCCGATGGGCTGATCCAGCTCAAGACGCTTCTGTTCCGCGGCGAGGCGGACCGCCTGCAGGCAGTCGAGGCGTCCGTCGAGGCGCTTGACCGGCGCGTTGGCGACGCCCAGCGGCTCGAGGCGGCAACATCTGAAATTCTGGTGGAGGCGCTGCGGCGGGCGGAAGTCGCGCGCCATCGTGAACTGGCGACCGCCATCGCGCCGGTCGTCGTCGCCTCGATCCGCAACGAAATCCAGAACTCGCGCGAGATGATGGTCGAGGCGCTTTACCCCCTCACGGGCCAACTCGTTGTCGCCGCCGTCTCCAACGCCTTCCGCGATCTGATCGCCGCGATGAACGAGCGGCTGGACCGCCTGACGTCGATCGAACGCTGGAAGCTGCAAGTCCACGCGCGTCTCACCGGCAAGCCCGTCGGCGAACTCGCGCTGTCCGGGCAGACCCGGCCCCGACTGCTGCGGGTGCTGTTTCTGGAGCGGCAAAGCGGCGCGCTGCTCGCCTCGTGGCGCGCCGACGGCCAGCCGGAGAACCGCGGCGAACTCGTGGGCGGCCTCATCGCGGCGCTCACCGGCTTCGCGCGCGACGCGCTGGGCGAGAGCGGCGATCTGCGCACGCTCGATTTCGGCGGGCGCGACGTCTATGTGCATGGCTCGCCATCGCACCTCATCGCCTCGGAAGTTGATCGCCAGTTGCGTTCGGAGGAGCGCGCCAGTCTCGATCGCGATTGTCTCGACTGGCTGGCGCAA
>CAISJZ010000337.1 GCA_903885755.1 uncultured Hyphomicrobiales bacterium
CCCTCGTTTTCCCTTTTTCAATTCATGAAAACCTGGCTCACCTCGCTGCGCGTCTATGGCGATCGGCGGATGCTGGCGATTCTGCTGATGGGGTTCGCCAGCGGCTTGCCGCTTGCCCTTACCGGCGCGACCCTCTCGATTTGGCTGCGGCAGTCGGGCATCTCGCTGACGGCGATCGGCCTCTTTGCCCAGGCGGGGCTTTCCTACAATCTGAAATTCCTCTGGGCGCCGGCGATGGATCGCGTGTCGCTGCCGTTTCTGACTGCGCGCTTCGGGCGGCGGCGCGGTTGGGCGCTGTTGATTCAGGCGCTGCTGGCATTGGCGATCCTGGCGATGGGATTGTCCGATCCGGTTGATCATCCGGCACGCACCGCGCTCTGCGCCGTCATCGTCGCGTTTCTGTCGGCCAGCCAGGACATCGTCATCGACGCGTATCGCGTCGAATTGCTGAAGCCCGACGAACAGGGCGCGGGCGCGGCCTCGACCCAGATCGGTTATCGCCTCGGCATGCTCGCCTCGGGTGCGGGGGCGCTTTATCTCGCGCAATATCTCGGCTGGTCGCAAGCCTATGCGGTGATGGCCGGACTGGTCGTCCTCGGTATGATCGTCATTCTGGCGACGCGCGAGCCACATCGTGTCGATGCGCCGTCGGGGGCATGGCTCGCTGATGCGGTCGTCGCGCCGTTCCGCGATTTCATTCTGCGGTCGTCGTGGTTGTGGGTCCTACTTTTCGTCGTGCTTTATAAATTCGGCGATGCGCTGGCCGGCGTCATGTCGGGACCTTTCTATGTCGATCTCGGCTTTGCGCTTACGGAGATCGCGGCAGTCTCGAAAGTGTTCGGCGTCGCGGCCAGCATCACCGGCGTCTTTCTCGGCGGTGTCGCGGTCTATCGCTGGGGCCTGATGCGCGCGCTGTTTTTGTGCGGCGGAATGCAGATGCTTTCGAACCTCATGTATATCGCGCAGCTTTGGGCCGGGCATGACGTGACGATGCTGGCGGCGTCGATCGCGGTCGAGAATGTGACCGGCGGCATGGCCTCGGCAGCGTTCGTTGCGTATCTCTCGTCGCTCTGCAGTCCCGCTTACACGGCGACGCAGTACGCGCTGCTCTCGGCACTCGCCGCCGTGCCGCGCACATTCCTCGCCTCGTTGGGCGGCTTCTTCGCCGACAAGCTGGGTTGGACGAATTTCTTTATGTTCTCGACCGCCGCATGCCTGCCGAGTCTCTTGCTGCTCTTGTGGCTGATGCGTTCAGCCGATCCGCATCAGCCGCGCACGGTTGCGATTGAGCCATAGGCGCTGCGTCTTCACCGCCGGGTGAAGCTGTTCGACCAACGTCCAGAATTTCGGCCCGTGATTCATCTCGGCCAGATGCGCGACTTCATGCGCGACGACATAATCCAGCACCGCCTCGGGCGCGAAGATCAGCCGCCACGAATAGGACAGATGACCACTGCGCGCACAACTGCCCCAGCGGCTGACCGTATCGCGCACGGTGACATGGGTGACTTTCTTACCGATTGATTCCGCCAGGCTGTGCGAACGTTCACTCAGTTCGCGTTTTGCTTCGGCGCGCAAGAAATCGCGCACGCGCCGCGCGAGGAATGACGGGTCGCCCGTGACGCACAGCGTACCGGCTTCGATCCAGACTGCGCCGCGTCCACGCACGCGTTCAACCGATTTGATTTCATGCAAAACATCGAAGATCGGAACGCTGGCGCCAGCGACGTACGAAATACGCGGTGGTAGCGACGCGAGACGCTGTTCGACCCAGCCGCGATTGGCTTCGAGAAACCGCATCGCCTCGATCCGCGACGCACGGCGCGGCATGACGATCTCGACCGCGTCGCCGCTCGCGTCGATGCGCAAGGCGATACGCCGCGCGCGCGGGTTGGGTTTCAATCGCAGTTCGATTTCGCCGGCGGCCAACGGCCATGTCAGCGGCAGGCTGTCAGGCACGCTCAGAGATATTGCTGCAGGGTTGCCGCCATCACCTTGGGCGGCAGGCCGGCCGGAATCTGGCCCATATAACGGCCGTCGCGTCCCATC
>CAISJZ010000338.1 GCA_903885755.1 uncultured Hyphomicrobiales bacterium
CGAGCACATGGCTGGCGTGGGTGAGCGCGACAACGCTCGTCAGCACGCCGAAATGCCGCCTGTTGTAGAGCAGCGGCAGAAAGCGCGCGTCGAGCCGCGCCAGCGGCCCGATCGAAAGAATGAAACTGAGCATCAGAAAGGCGCAGGTTCCGAACGCGCGCATACGGATCGCGGGATCGTCGAGCGACGGGCCGCCCGTGGCCAGACGCGGCGCGAGACGCAGGAATACCAGTACGTACGCAATAACCGCGACAAGCAGAATTGCGTCATAAACGAGCTTGTTACGGTTCCAGCCCACCGGCTTGTAGACGACGCTCATCGCGGCGCCTCAAGGCGCGTGGGTGGCTCGCCCGGCGCGGGCGCGCGCAGCCAGGCGCCCAGCAGAACCAGCGCTGGCAGCGCGATCGCCAGCGCGAGCCAGATGGCGCGATGGGCGGCGCGGTGCGCGCGGAGCATCAGGCGTGGCCTCCGCCCTGGCGCGCCAGCGCGCGCCATCTGACGAGCGCAAACGGCCAGAGCAGCGCAAAACCCGGCAGCAACAACGGGCGAAACGCATAGGCGCCGCGCGCGGACGGGTCCACGCGATCGATGCCGAACAGAATGAAGGCGAGGCCCACGATCAAGCCGATCGAACCGTAAATTTCGGCCAGCAGCACGATGACGCGCGCGACGGACATGGCGGCTCCCGCAGTCCACGCCGCGCGACGCGCGCGGCGAGCCGCAAGGATAGGGCGTGGCGCGCCAAACGCAATCGCGGCGCGACCATGACAGCCGCGCCGCGAAATAAAGAACAGGTGCTAAAATCCGGACTGCCTAGTCCACGAGTTCCTCATAGATGCCGATCTTGCGATGTAGGGGGGCATCGTCGACGTGGAATACGAAGGCCGGCTTGCCGCTGGCGGCGCGATGCCTGATCCGCGCGTAGGTTGGCACCGAGATCGTGTCGCCTTCTGTCCATTCGATCGTCTTGCCGTCGATTTCGGATTGGCCCGCCCCTTCGATCACATGCATGATCGCGCTCGACGAGCGACGCGGCGGCGCCACTTCCTCGCCGGCGCGCAGCATCTGCGCGGAGAAGCCGAGAATCGGCAGGCATTCTCCGCCGGTTTCCGGGTTCACGTAAGCCAGATGCACCGGGTCCTTCGGGCCGCTGCCGGCGGCAAGCGACACCAACGACTCGCGCACCTCGCGCCAAGGGAAGCGGATAAGCGGGTAGTCGGCGCGATGCTTGCCAAGCGAGGCGTAGGGCACGAGGCCGGAACGACGATAGGCGGTCTGGGAGCGGTCGGCGGCGTTGTTGATCGCCTGGCGCTTGCCCTCGACGACATAGGACACCTCAAGCGATCCGATGACGGGCAGATCGAGGGCGTCGAGCCAGACGACCGGGTTCTTGCCGGCGTGCCAGTGCTCGTGCCAGGTGCCCGAGGGCGTAAGGATGAGGTCGCCCTTCTCCATCGGGCATTTCTCGCCATTGACGATGGTGAAGCCGCCATCGCCCTCGATGACGAATCGAATGGCGCTCGGCGTATGGCGGTGCGGCTCGGCGGTCTCGCCGGGGAGAATCAGTTGCAGGCCGGCGTAAATCGTTGGCGTCGCCATCAGTTTTTCCAGACCGATGCCGGGATTGGACAACACCAGCACGCGGCGCTCGGCCTTTTCCATCGGCGTCAGTTCGCCCGCCCGCATAAGGTGGCCGCGGATATCCTTGTAGCGCCAGATGAAGGGGACCGTCGCTCGCGAGGGAAAGTCAAACGGTAGCGCCGCGCGCAGAAACGGCCACAGGGGCGCGACGCTCAGATCGTTGAGGGCGCGCAGATAGTCCTTGGGGAGTTCCTCAAGTGTGCCGAGCTGGTTCGTCATGTTTCCTCCACGCGCGAATATCGAAATGGCGTCCGACATTTGCCGCCGGGGCCACTGGCGGCAATGATCGAAATCAATCGTGGATGAATCCGGACGGCGAGAAGGCATCCGCCGATGGCTTGAGCCAGGCCTTAAGGCTCCCCGTACGACCGAGGCGTGACCACAATTCCGCGCCATTTGGTTGCCAAATTCCGGTCAGCGCGGTTCTTTCGTCAG
>CAISJZ010000339.1 GCA_903885755.1 uncultured Hyphomicrobiales bacterium
CCTCGTCATCACCCATTACCAGCGCCTGCTCGACTACATCGTGCCAGACAGCGTGCATGTGCTGTCGAGGGGCCGCATCGTGAAGTCCGGCGGCAAGGATCTGGCGCTCGAACTCGAAAAGAACGGCTACCGCGACTACGTCGCCGACGCCGCGTGAGGAATTTTTAGTGCGACCGGTTGTGAAACCCCTGAAGACGCAAGCCGAGACCTCGCTCGCCGGGTTCTTCGCCAGCGCGCGCGTGTCTGGCGAGGCGCGTGCTCGCGCCTTCGCGACCTTTGATCGGCTGGGCCTGCCGAGCAAGCGCGTGGAATCCTGGCATTACACCGATCTGCGCGGCCTCATGCGCGAGGCCTACCCGCCCGCGACAACGGCCGCCGCGCCAGCCGCGGCGGGATCGCGCATCGCCATTGTCGATGGCGCCGCGCCAACGGGTCTTGCAAAACTGGCGTGGCCAGAGGGCCTGCGCGTTCGCTCCCTGCGCGAGGCGTTGGAGGGCGCGACGCCTGAATTTCTCGCCTTGCTCTACCCCGAACAGGGCGCGGACGACGCGGCCGTGTCGCTCAATGCGGCGATGGCGGGCGACGGCGTCATCATGGAAGTCGCGCCAGGCGCGAATATTCAAACGCCGCTCGAATTGGCGTTTTCCTCCGCCGGCGAGGAGCCGCGATCGGACTTTTCCCGCGTTCTGATCATCGTTGGCGCGGGCGCCTCGCTCACCATCGTTGAAAGCCATGCCTCCTCGGCGCGCGTCCAGCGCAACAACGCCCTCGTGTTTCATATCGACGCGGGCGCCCGCGTCGAGCATGTGTTCATCACCGAACATCACGCCGCCGAACTGCATGTCGACACGCTGATCGCCGAACTTGCAAAGGACGCGCAATTCAGCTCCTTCGCCTTGATCGCGGGTGGTCTGGCCCTGCGGCGCCAGTGTTTCGCGCGCTGCGCTGGCGAGAACGTCAAGGTCGCCTTCCGCGGCGTGTCTTTGCTGGCGGGCAAGCAGCACGCCGACAACACGCTTGTCATCGACCACGCGGTTCCCCATGGCGAGAGCCGCGAACTCTTCAAGCACATCGTCGCGGACGAGGCGACGGGCGTGTTTCAGGGCAAGGTTGTCGTGCGCCCGCACGCGCAGAAAACCGACGGCGGCATGAAGAGCCAGGCGCTGCTGCTGTCCGACGACGCGGCCATGTACAACAAACCGGAACTCGAGATTTTCGCCGATGATGTCGTCTGCGGCCATGGCGCGACCGTCGGCCAGCTCGACAGGGACCAGGTGTTCTATCTGATGGCGCGTGGACTGCCGCTCGCCAGGGCCGAAGCGCTGCTGCTGGAGGGCTTCGCGCGCGAGGCGATCGAATTCGTCGCCAGCGACGCCATTCGCGAACGCCTCGATACTGCGCTGGCCGCGTGGCTGGAACGGAGACCGTGATGAACGCCCGGGTCGCTCCCTACGACGTCATGAAGCTGCGTGAGGATTTCCCCATCCTCGCCGAGCGGCCCTATGGCAAGCCGCTCGTCTATCTCGACAACGCGGCTTCCGCGCAGAAGCCGCGCGCCGTCATCGAGCGCATGGTCCACGCCTACGAGCATGAATATTCCAATGTGCACCGCGGGCTGCATTACCTCGCCAACGCGGCGACCGACGCCTTCGAGGCGGCGCGCGAAACGGTCCGGTTCTTCCTCAACGCGGAATCCATCGACGAAATCATTTTCACGCGGTCGGCGACGGAATCGCTAAATCTCGTGGCTTCTTCCTTTGGCCAGTCCATCGGCGAGGGCGACGAGATCATCCTGTCGATCATGGAGCATCACTCCAACATCGTGCCGTGGCATTTCCTGCGCGAGCGCAAGGGAGCGGTGATCAAATGGATCGGCGTGGACGCGGAAGGCAACTTTTCGCTCGACGAGTTCGAGCGGGCATTCACGAAGCGAACGAAGATCGTCGCGATGACCCACATGTCCAACGTGTTGGGCACGGTGGTTCCGGTGAAGGAGGTCATCCGCGTCGCTCACGCCCACGGCGTGCCGGTACTGATCGACGGCTCGCAGGGCGCGGTGCATCTGGATGTCGACGTGCGCGATCTCGACGCCGATTTCTACGCCTTCACCGGCCACAAGGTTTA
>CAISJZ010000340.1 GCA_903885755.1 uncultured Hyphomicrobiales bacterium
GGTGAAGGCCTCGTTGATGACGAGTCTCGCCTTTGGATCGGCGGCTGCGGCGCGTTTGAGGGCGCGACCGATATAGGCCGGCCCGAGTGCGTTGAACCAGGGCCCCTTGCGGAAAAAGCCTGGCGCGCGATGGTCGGGCCAGAATGGTTCGTTCACCACATCCCACGAATGCATGCGCCCGGCGTAGCGGCCGACGGTCTCGTCGATGTGCCGATCAAGCCAATACCCGATCTCGCTCGGCCCGAGCGCCTTGAGCCACTCCGGATTGTTCTCGTTCCAGATCAGCGTATGGCCGCGAAACTGCATTTTGTTCCGCTCGGCGAAATCGATGAGTTGGTCGGCTTCCGGATAACGCGGCGCGCCCTGATCGGGCCGAAGGGTCTGGAATTTCAGCGCGATATCGCTGGTCAGAATGCGCGCATGGTCAAGATAAAGCTGTCGGTAGACCGCATCTTCCAAAGCCTTGCGACCGATGGACGCGCCAAAGGTCATGCCTGATCTCTCGGCAAGTTCGCCAAGCGAAGGCGCGGAGCCTGTCGGCGCCGCAGGCAGCCTGACGTCGTCGACGCGCATGGCCCGGGCGGTGGACAGCACGCTCCAGCCAGCCAGAATGGCGATGGCGGACCGGCGCGTCACCGCGCCGGCGGAAAGTCCGGAAAGTTCGCCCGCTTTAGCGGTGTCGGATGACGCGCGACCGCTCGATCGCGGTCGCGTTCGGGTTGATACCCGCATTTTGGCCTCGCATCAGTATCAATGAGACCTTACTCCCCCGCCGCGCCACGCGCCATGTAAGTCCCGCGTTAGGATTAACCGGCCAGACGCCGGTTAACGCGGCGCGACGGCTACCCCCCGTTCATTTCTCCCCCGTATAAGGGTGGCATGCGCGAATCGTCCCCAGCAACATCCGTCAAGCTCATGATCGCCCCGTCGCCGCGCGAGCGGCCGGCATGAGGGTCGTCGCCGCCTTTCTCGTTAACACCCTGTGCAATTTCGCCATCGGCCTGCTCGTGGCGAAATTCCTTGGCCCGGAGGAGTTCGGACGCTTCGCCGTCGCGCTCGCGGTCGGCATGGTTCTACAGACCGGCCTGTTCGAATGGATTCGTCAGTCCGCGATCCGCTTTTATTCTGAGCGCAGCCGGGTCGAGCGCCCCGAAATGCGCTCGACGCTTGATCTCAGTTTCGCCGCGATCGCCGCGGTCGTCGCTCTGGCCGCCGTGGCCGCGATGCTGGCTGGCCTTGATCTTCCCCTGTCGAACGCGTTGATCGGGCTCGGGGTCGCGGTTTCGATCACGAACGGCCTGTTCGACTTCAACACTGCGATGGTGCGCGCCCGGTTTGACGACGTGCTCTATGGCCGACTTGTGCTAACGAAGAACATCGTCGCCCTGTTCGTCACCGCTGGCGGCGCGTACCTGTTTCACTCCGCGACCATGGCGCTATTGGGCGTTTGCGTCAGCATGGCCGGTTCTGTACTCGTATTCCGGAAGACGCTGAGCGACAGCAGCGCCCGGCCCAGCCTCGCCCATCGCGACATAGCCTGGCAATGCTTCCTCTACGCGGCGCCGATCATCGTGGCGAACCTGCTCTACCTCGCCATGCCGCTGGTCAATCGCGCGCTGGTCGCGCGCTGGTATGGCTTCGCGGAAACCGGGCAATATTCCCTTGCCTATGACATCGGCACGCGCGTCGTCGCGGCGATCGGCTCGGCGCTCGATGTGCTGCTCTTCCAGTTGGCGGTGCGCGCCGACGAGAAGCACGGCGCGGACGAGGGCCGCGATCAGGTCTCGCGCAACATGGCGGTGATATTCGCGATTCTGGCGCCGGCCTGCGCGGGAGGCTGGCTGACGCTGCCTAGCATCGAACAGCTTGTCGTGCCCTTCGAATTTCGCGGGCCATTCCTGCAGTATTTCAGCATTCTGCTGCCGGGACATCTGGCCTTCGGGCTTCTGTGCTTCGCGGTCACGCCGGTATTTCTGATCGGCAAGCGAACGCCGCCCATGATCGTCGCCTCGGTTTGCGCATGCCTCGCGGATGCCGCGCTGGTGGCGATTCTCCCGCGAGAGGCGACCAATCTCGCCATGGCGCAGTCGGGCGCGATGATCGTCGGGCTGGTCACGCTCGTTGGATATGCCGCTTTCACCGGCGCGCGGCTTCCAGCCGCTCGCGATATTCTGATCACCGTCGTGGGATGTGGCGCGATGATCCTCGCGCTGCTGCCGCTGCGCGCGGCCGAACCGGGCATATTGATATTGATGACGCAAATCATCGCGGGACTGGCGATTTACGGGGCCTTTATCGCGGCCTTCGATATCGCGGGACTCCGCGGCGTGACCTTCGGCGTCGCGCGATCATTGCGGGCAAAAATGGCTTGAATGGAGAGTTTTCATGGCGGACGGCAACAAGGTCCTGGTGACCGGCGCCAGCGGGTTTATCGGCGGACGCCTCGTCGACCTGCTGATCTCGCGTGGCGCCCGCGTCCGGATCGCGACGTCAAATCCCGATCATTGCGGCCGCTTCGCCGCCATGCCCTCGCGGCGCGGCATTGTTCGGGCGAGATCATGTGCACGGGATA
>CAISJZ010000341.1 GCA_903885755.1 uncultured Hyphomicrobiales bacterium
CGATCGAGAGCACGCGCCTCCTTCTGCTCGCCGATCGCCAGAATGGCGATCGGATTTTCACGCCCGATGGTGTTTTGGGGCATTATTTCCATGATCATCTGTCCGTCCCGACCGCCAGCCTCGTGGACGTTCGCCAATCGGCGTTGAACCGGGTCATTGGCTTCAGCTTCGAGGGCGCGATCATGCGTAACCTGCGCTTCGAGCCCGGCGCGGAATTGCGCGCGGCGCGGGATATTCCCACGGGCTTCGTACACATTGGTTTCGCCACCGACATGCCGAGCGGCTTTGACGCGCTACGGGACGTCTACCGCAAGCTCCAACGTCGGCAGCCGCCCGGTCTCGCGGACATTTCCGCGCTCGCCCGCGCCGCGCCCTGGCTGGCGCGCGCGGTCTGGTGGCGCTTCGTTGAAAAGCGATTGCTGTTTCCCGATCGCGCGGATTTCCAGGTGCATGTTGTGACCGAGCAGGAGCCGCGCGCCGAAAATCGCATCGGCCTGTCGTCGAGCCGGGTCGATATGTTCGGCTGTCCGCTCGCGACAATCGACTGGCGGGTGAGCGACGGCGATGTCGCGAACGTAATGAACGTGACGGACGCATTCATGACAACCTGGAACGGCGGCGATCTGGCGCGCCTCGGGCGGGTTGAGCGCGCCATCTCGGTCGATCTGAAGGGCAGGCTGATCGAAGGCGGCGGCATCTATCATCCCGGCGGTTCGGCGCGCATGGGCGCCGATGCCGCCACCGGCGTTGTTGACGCGGAAATGCGGACATTTCGCGCACCCAATGTCTCGGTCCTCTCAACGGCCACATTCCCGACTGGCGGCGGCGCGAACCCCACCATGATGTTGATGATGGCCGCGCTGCGCATGGCGGACCGGATCTCCCTGCTGCCGGTTTAAGCCTCGCGAAAGAACCGCTCCCGGACATTCCCCTTTTTCGCGGTCCATGCTATCTCGCCCGCGCCCGCGTGGCGCGGTCCGCCCACGCATTTCGGAGAGAAACGCCAATGAAATTCTGCATCGTCGGCAATGGCGCCATGGGCGTCGCCCATCTCAAGGCCCTGCGTAACGTCCCGGGCATGGAAGTCACCGCCATCCAGAGCCGAACGGCCGAGGGCACTGAAAAGACCGCCAAGGAATATGGCGTTCCCTTCCACACCACTGATTTCAACGCCGCCATCACCCGCAAGGATGTCGACGCGGTCATCCTGACCTCGCCGACGCAGATGCATCATGATCAGGCGGCGGCCTGTCTGAAGGCGGGCAAGCACGTCCTCATTGAAATACCGATGACGGATTCGCTCAAGGACGCCGAAAATCTCGTCAAATTGCAGAAAGAGACTGGCCTGGTCGCCATGGCCGGCCACGTCCGCCGTTTCAACCCCGGCCACCAATGGATTCATCAGGGCATCAAGGCCGGTCGTCTGACGCTCCAGCAAATTCAGGCGCACACCTACTTCTTCCGTCGCAAGAACATGAACGCGTTGGGCGCCCCGCGGAGCTGGGTCGACCATCTCCTGTGGCATCATGCCTGTCACACCGTCGATATGTTCATCTATCAGACCGGCGACGTGCCTGAGCAGATCTATGGCGTCGAGGGCCCGCACCATCCCGAACTCGGGATCGCCATGGACCTCGCGATCATCATGAAGGCCAAAAATGGGGCGATCTGCTCGCTCTCGACCTCGTTCAACAACGACGGCCCGATCGGTTCGCCCTATCGCTATATCTGCGACAATGGCACCTACATTGCCTTCTACGATGATCTGACCCGCGCCAATGGCGAGAAGATCGACACGTCGGGCGTCGATGTCTCGCAGAACGGCTTTGAAAATCAGGATCGCGAGTTCATCAAGGCGATCCAGGAAAACCGTCAGCCGAACTCGTCGGTGGAAGACGCCCTGCGCGCCATGCAGACCCTCGACAAGGTCGAGCAGCAGTTCGCCAAGCACAAGTAATCACAAAAAAACGGGCCGGGTGGCGTTTCCTGAACGCCGCCCGGCCTGTTTTGCGTCTATCTCTTGCCTTCGCGCACATCGCGGGTGGAAACGTCGGTCCACGCCACCACCACCGCGAACAGCAGCATCGCCGCGATCGAACCAGCCAGAAATAGTGTCTCGATTGTCGTCATGTCAGCCCTCCCCAAATGGAAGGCCCATGCAAACCGAAGCTTCAGCCCCGTCGCATTGACCGGAGTCAATGACGAGGTTGCGACTCCGTCGCGCGTCGGGGCGAGCCTAAGGCGCGGTCGGGTTGTCGTGGCTGAACCCTTGCGCCGTCTCGTCGTAGGCGAAAATCTCGCCATAACGCCCCCAGTTGATCACCGATCGCAGGGTCGTCTCCGCGTAGTCCTCGCTCATGTAGTCCTCGAGTTCCTCGCGGAACCGGGTCGCCGGGGCGTAATGGGTTGGACGTTCGTCGAGGACCCGCTTGATGCGGGCGGCGAGCGGCACATAGGAAAGCAGGTGGTCGCCGAACAGCTTCTTTCGCACGTCAACATCAGCGTCCGCGAACCTCTTGCCCTGGGGCGTCAGGCGGATGTCGCCTTCCTCGAGCTCGGCGAAACGCAGGAGTTGCAGTGTTTCAGCCACCGGGAACAGATCGTCGATTTCCATTTGCAGGCTGTCGGCGAGGGCGGGCAGGTCCGCCTTGCCGTTATAGGGCGCGGCCGCGACCTCCTCGATCATGCCCGCGAGGGTGTTGGTGGAAACCCGCGGCAGCGCCATGCCGACGCCAAGGCCGGGGAAGGGGCCATCTTTCTGTTTCTGATCGTTGGGGCGGCGCGTCATCAGCGCATAGACGTGATCGACGAGGCCACGGAATTCCGGATCGAGCCTGTTGCGAGGATGCTGCAGATTGACGGGAATTTCCGCGGCGATGCGGCCCGGGTTTGACGATAGAACCATGATGCGGTCGCACATCAGAACCGCTTCCTCGATGTTGTGCGTCACCATCAGGATCGACTTGATTGGCATGCGGCCCTCGACCCACAGATCGAGCAGTTCGGCGCGCAGAGTCTCCGCGGTCAGTACGTCGAGAGCCGAGAAGGGCTCGTCCATCAGAAGAATGTTTGGATGAGTGACGAGCGCGCGGGCAACACCGACGCGCTGGCGCATGCCGCCCGACAATTCCTTGGGATAGGCCGATTCAAAGCCGTCAAGACCGATGAGATCGATTGCCGCCAGCGCGCGCTTGCGCGCCTCGGCCACGGGCGTCTTGTTGGCGCGCAGGCCGATTTCGGTGTTTTCCAGCACCGACAGCCACGGAAACAGCGCGAAGCTCTGAAACACCATGGCGATGCCGGCAGCCGGCCCCGTCACGGGCTCGTTGTTGTAGATCACCTCGCCGGACGACGGCTTGATCAGGCCCGCGACGATGCGCAACAGCGTGGATTTTCCGCAACCCGAGCGTCCGAGCAGTCCGACGATTTCGCCCGACGACAGACGCATGGAGACATTGTCGAGAACCGGCGCGCCGCTTTCGCCGGAGCCCTTCTGATAGTGCTGGCTGACGCCGCGAACCTCGAGAAGCGTTTGTTGCATTGTCTCTAGCATGGCCGAACCTCAGGTCAGACGCAGGCGGCGTTCGGCGTAGCCGAACAGCGGCCGCCACAACAGGCGATTGAACAGGATGACGAAAACCGACATGACGGCGACGCCAAGCACGATACGCTGGAAATCGCCGGCTTCCGTGGCCTGCGCGATATAGGCGCCGATGCCATGGGCGGCGACCTTGTCATCGCCCCATTTCACGTACTCCGCCACGATCGCGGCGTTCCAGGACCCGCCCGACGCGGTCAACGCGCCGGTGACGTAATAGGGGAAGATGCCGGGCAGGATCACCGAGCGCCACCAGTGCCAGCCGCGGATGTGCAGATTGGTCGCCGCCTCGCGCAGATCGTTCGGAAAGGCCGACGCACCGGCGATGACATTGAACAGAATGTACCACTGGGTGCCAAACACGATGAGAAAGCTCAGCCAGATATCGGGGTTGAGCGAGAAGCGGAGGATCAGCACGACGGCGATGGGAAAGATGACATTGGCCGGAAACGCGGCGAGAAACTGCGCCAGCGGCTGTATGCGTTCGGCCAGCGCCGGACGCAGACCGACCCAGACGCCGATGGGAACCCAGATGATCGTCGCGAAGATCATCAAGGCGATCACCCGCAGCATCGTGGCAAACGTCAGGCCAATGGCGACGCCCAGTTCACTCCAGCCAAGGTCGGCGCCGACGAACTGGATGATCAGCCAAATGCCCCAGCCAGCCGCCGCCAGAACGAGCGCGAACCATACGACATCGACCGCGAGCCCGAGTTTGTGTCCGGACGTACCAGTCCGCGGAACGAGCAGGGGGATTTCGAGCCGCAGCAGCGCGATGCGCCGGAAAACGGCCGCGGGGATCGCGACCGCGTTGCGCAGCAGCCGTGTACGCTGCACGAGATCGAGAACCCAAGATTGTTCGGTTGTCTGTCCGGCTGACAGTTCAACGCGGAACTTTCCCGCCCAAGCCACGATAGGGCGAAACAGAAACTGGTCATAAATCAGAATGACGGCGAGCACGGCGATCACCGCCGCGAAGACC
>CAISJZ010000342.1 GCA_903885755.1 uncultured Hyphomicrobiales bacterium
CAACACGCCATATTCGGGAAAGAACGTGTTACGCGTGCCGAAATTGCCGCCCATGTCCTTGCACATGGCCCGGCATTTTTCGAGGGGAACGCCGAGCATCCCGGACAATGACTGGCGTTCGCGCACCATGCCGCCGCCCGACCCGGCCCAGATCGTGTAAACGCCGCTGTCCGGATCAAACGAGCCGATGGCGACGCGCGGCTCCATCGGGCTGCCGGTGACGCGCCGTACCCATGTTTCAAGCCGCGTCACATGCGTGGCCTTGGCGAAGGCCGCGTCGGTCGCGGCCTTGTCGCCTACTTCCGCGTCGAGCGCGATGTTGTTTGGCCTCTCCGGCCAGATGACGGCAGCGCCGGGTTGCAAGGCCTCCTGTGATCGCGCCAGCGCGGGCAAAACATCCCACTCCACGACGATCGCCTCGGCGGCGTCGCGCGCTTGCGTCTGCGTTTCGGCGACAACAAGCGTGACCGGCTCGCCGACATATCGGACAACGTACGCCGGCATCGCCATGTGGGCCGTCGTGAACACCTTGTAGCCCGGCGCGAAGCGCAATTCGACGTCGGGCATGTTGTCCCAACTCGGATTGTGCGGAATGGGATGGATTCCATCCGCCACGAGATCGGCGCCGGTGAAGACGCCGATCACGCCGGGCGCCGCGCGCGCCGTCGAAAGATCAAGTTTGACGATGCGCGCGTGAGCGTGCGGCGAGCGCAGAAAGGCGGCGTGCGCGACATGGTCTGGAAACTGATCCGAGGCGTATTGCCCCTTGCCGACCACGAGACGCAAGTCCTCCTTGCGCAACACCGGCTGGCCAATTCCCCCGGACTCCACGTGTCCACCGCTCATCGTCGCGTTTCCCCCGTTTGATTGTGGCCGGACGTGTTAGCAGAAATCGCGCGCGGCGCGAATCCCTTGGCGTCAATGCACGAGGGCAATCGGGTGAAGGATATTACTCCTCTTCCTCATCCTGAGGAGCCGCGAAGCGGCGTCTCGAAGGACGAGGAAGAGGAATGAGGCGCGTCGGATCCGGCCACTTCAGGTCCCCGCGTCCTTCGAGACGGCTGCTGTGCAGCCTCCTCAGGATGAGGGGACCCTTCACCCCATTGGTCGGGTCAATGCACGAAGCGGTCCGTCACGACGTTGGCAATATCGATGTCCGATGTCACGATCCCCGCCTGTTTCAGGCTTTCAAAACCCGCCTTGGCGTCCGCCAGCGACACCGTGCCAAGGGGCTTGCCCTGCGTGTCCGCCGAAGTGAAGAAATCCATGAGGATTTTTGATTCGGCGAGCGCCGTCGAGGCGTCATAGGAGGGATAGAGGCGATGGAACGCCTCGGCCGCCGCCGCAGGATCGGCCATCGTCGCGCGCATGGATTTTTGCAGCGCGCGCACCATGCCCTCGACCACCTCCGGCTTCGCCTTGATATAGGTGACCGTGGTCAGCAGATATTGTCCGGGCATGGTCAGGCCGAAATCGGCGTAGCGCATGGCGTGGGTCTCAAGCCCCTTGGCCCGCAACGTCGCCTGCACCACGATGTTGGTGGCGACCGCGTCCACCCGCCCGGTGAGCAGGCCGGTGAGTTGCAGGCTCAGTTGCATGTTGACGAGCGACACCTTGCTGGCGTCGATGCCGTTCTTTTGCAGGAATACCGGCAACAATGCCGCGGCGCCGCTTCCGCCGACGATCGCCACTTGCTTGCCGACGAGTTCGGCGGGGGTCTTGATCGGCTTATCCACCGGCGACAGAAGCACGATGGGGCTGCGCGCGACGGGCGCCATCACGGCGACCGCCTGCAGGCCCTTGCCGGCGAGCCCGAGAAAGGCGCCGCCATCAATGTCGATCGCGAAATCGTCGCTTCCCGCCGCCATCGTCTGGGCGGCGGTCGCCGAGCCCTTGCCTTCGTTGAACTCGATGTCGATACCCTCCTCGCGGAAGAAGCCCCGCTCGCGCCCATAGGCCCAGAATGTGTCGTTGCCGGTCGCCGCGTATCCAAACCGCATGGTGACGTGAGTGAGAGGCTTGTCGGCCTGCTGAGCCAGCGCGCCCGGCGCGCCGAGCGCCATCGTGGCGATCATCGCGCCGCCAATCGCCAACGACAGTCCGCGTCCGATGCTTGTCATTTGATTTTCTCCGGCTTCACCGAAAAGGATCGATGCGAATTCGTGATTTGTAGGCAAGCAAGCATCCGGCCACCTCTATCCGTTCAACCGCCAGATACCGGCATTGAGCCCGACGGCGAAGCTCACCCAACAGACTAGAGGAGCGAGGCATAAACCCGCGGGATAGTCGAGCCGCCAGAACGCGATCGCGGCGGCGACAACCGCCAGCCACTGCGGAACGATATCGAGCAACCCCAATACGGGGCTGTGCGTGTAAAAGAACATCCAGGACCAACCCGCGTTCAGCGCGAGTTGCAGGAAGAACAGCATCATCGCCGGACGCTTGCCCGCGGTCCCCTCCGGCAGGCGTAAAATCCGCAGGGCCCCGAGCGCCATCAACGCGTAAAGAAGCGTCCAAACCGGCCCGAAAATCCAGTTGGGCGGATTGAACGAGGGTTTGGCGAGGCCCGCATACCAGGGCTCAAGATTGGGAAAGGTGGCGATCTGTCCGACCACCGACGCCGCCACCACAGGCAGGATCGCCCAGAAAAGCGCGGACCATGGCCCACGTGTCTGTTCCGCTTGAACGGTGCTCATTTGCTAATTCCCCTCGCCTCGGACGATCCATTATCGTTGCCCAATCAGAACGTCGTGAGAAAATGTCGCGACGACGCGCGGAAAATTCCCTTCCCGCGCCCGGAATAACACCCAATTCCGCGCGTTACCGCAAACTCGCCCCTGTGGGATAGCATAACATCAAAATGACAGATATGTTGCGATGCAAAATTCGCATCGGAGCGTCTGAATGGTTGTCCGTCCGCGCCGCAGCGCGCTGTATATGCCCGGCTCCAATGCTCGCGCGCTTGAAAAGGCGCGGACGTTGCCGGCGGACGTCATCATCATCGATCTGGAGGACGCCGTCGCGCCCGAAGCCAAGGCGGCGGCCCGCGAACAGGCCTGCGCGGCGATCCGCGCCGGCGGGTTCGGCAAGCGAGAAGTCGTCATCCGCGTCAATTCGCTGGCGAGCGACTGGGGCCGCGCCGACATCGCCGCGGTCGCGGCGGTCTCACCCCACGCCGTGCTCATTCCCAAGGTCTCAACCCCCGGCGACATCATGATGGCGGCCAGCGAATTGCGCAAAGCCGGCGCGCTGGAGATCACGCGCCTCTGGGCGATGATGGAAACGCCCATGGCGATTCTCAACGCCGACTCCATCGTCCGCACGGCGCGCGACCCGTCCTCGCGCCTCGACGCGCTGGTGATGGGGACGAATGACCTGGCCAAGGAGACGCGGGCGCGCATCACGAAGGGCCGCGCCAGCATCGCGCCATGGCTCGCCATCTGCGTGGCGGGCGCCCGCGCCTACGGCGTCGATCTGCTTGACGGGGTTTATGGCGACCTCAACGACATCGACGGCCTGCGCGCGGAATGCGAACAGGGCCGGGACATGGGAATGGATGGCAAGACCCTGATCCATCCCGCGCAGATCGCCGTCTGCAACGAGGTCTTCACGCCCGACGCAGCCGAACTCGCCTGGTCGCGCAAACTCGTCGCCGCCTTCCACGCGCCGGAGAACGCGGCGAAGGGCGCCATCGCGCTTGATGGCAAGATGGTCGAGCGCCTTCACGCCGAAATCGCTCGCCGGACGCTCGACATCGCCGCGGCGATCGATCTAATGTCGAACTGAATTAATTCTGGCGAATGCATTTGAGACGATCGCGGCGCGACCGCCCCCGCCCACGGGCCAATTGAACCATCCCGATGGAAATGGTTTCCCATCCTTGGCCCGTCCATACTAGAACTTGCGCGCCACGGAGCTTTGCGCATGACCACTGACCAGGCCGACCAGCACGAGCCGCCGCCGATGCCAAACCGGCCAGAACGCGAGGAGCGGCGCGAGCCCGTGGTGATCGAC
>CAISJZ010000343.1 GCA_903885755.1 uncultured Hyphomicrobiales bacterium
AAAGCCGAGGGCATCGATGTCGAATTGCGTGAAGGCAAAGGCTCCGCTGTCACCGCCCAGACGGTCGCTGCGGGCACCGACGACTTCGGCGTGGACATCGACGGCGGCACCTTCCTTAGCCTTGCGGCGAAGGGTCTGCCCGCGACCGCGGTTCTGGCGAGCGTCGCCAGCAGTCCGGTTGTCGTTCTCTCGCCCATGGACAAACCCATCAAGACGCCGGCGGAATTGGTTGGCAAGCAAATCGCCATCACCGCTGGCGACGGCCCCTCGGCGCTTTTCCCCGTGCTGCTTCAGCGCAACAAGATCGACGTCGACAAAGTGACGCAGGTCAACATGCTGCCAGGCCCGAAGTTGACAAGCTTGTTGACGGGCCGCGTCGATGGCGTGGCAACGAACATTGTCATTCAGGCCACGCTCGAAGCCAAAGGGATGAAAATCTATCCTATGATGTATTCGAGTTTTGGCGTCGCGACGCCGGGGCAATATCTCATCACATCGAACGCCACGCTCGCTGCCAAGCCTGAGCTCGTACGGCGCATGGTTCACGCGATGCAGAAGTCGCTCGCGGCGACTGCCGCCGACCCAGTCGCCGCGGCGGATTCGTTCTCGAAAGTCTATCCAAACTATGACAAGGCGACGGCATTGGGAGAAGTGAAGCTCGTGGCCGCCCTGTTTCGTTCGCCCTCGACAAAGGATAAGGCCTTCGGCACGGTGTCGATCGACGACGCGAAGGCGGGCGCGGAAGCGTTAACAGCCGCGGGATTGGTCGCGCCGGGCGTGGATGTAGCGAAATTCATCACCAATCAGTTCATCGCGCCGTGACGACATCGCTCAGTGACCGCGTCATAGTTGTGACCGGCGCTGCGCGTGGCCTCGGCCGCGCATTCGCCGAAGCTTGCGCGCGCGCGGACGCGAAGGCCATTGTCGTCGCTGATATCGAAGAGGAAGCCGGCGAGGCGACGGCGGCTTTTTTGCGCGACGAAGGAGCCGACGCTGTCTTCGCGCATTACGATCAGGGCGATCCCAACTCCATCTTGCGCCTCGCGGCTAACGTGGAAAACCGCTTCGACCGCGTTGATGGGCTCATTAACAACGCGGCGATCGCGACCGGCATTGGCGGCAAGGCCTACGACGAAATCGACATCGCTACATGGGACCGCGTAACGGCGGTCAACATTCGCGGCCCGTGGCTCGTGACGCGCGCCTTCGCGCCGCTGCTTCGCAAGTCCACGCGCGGCGGACGCATCGTCAACCTCGCCTCCGACACCGCGTTGTGGGGCGCTCCGCGCTTGTTGCACTATGTCGCAAGCAAAGGCGCGGTAATTGCGATGACCCGGTCGCTCGCGCGCGAACTCGGCCCCGACAACATAGCTGTCAACGCCGTGGCACCAGGTCTGACGCTGGTCGAGGCGACGGAATACGTGCCTCAAGAGCGTCACGACCTCTATATCGACGGCCGGGCGATGCGGCGCGCGCAAACGCCGGACGACGTCACGGGCCCCGTCGTGTTTTTGTTAAGTGACGGAGCCAACTTCACCACCGGACAATTGATACCCATAAATGGCGGCTTCGTTTTCAATTAGCTCCAGCGCGGTCTCTTTGCCGCATGGCACGCTATCCTATCTTGAGGCGGGCTGCGGCGCGCCTGTGGTTTTGCTTCACGGCATCGGCTCCGCCGCGTGTTCCTTTCAGGCGCAATTTGAGGGGCTTGCGCCTCGTTGGCGCGTCTTGGCATGGAACGCGCCGGGCTATGGCGGATCAGCTGGTTTTCACGAGGATTGGCCGACT
>CAISJZ010000344.1 GCA_903885755.1 uncultured Hyphomicrobiales bacterium
CATGCTGCCACGCCGCACTATTCGAGCATTCTGGACTTGTCGAACCAGGAAAGCGCATCCTGCAATGCCTCGACATAGGGGCGCGCGCGGTAGCCGAGTTCCCGCTCGGCTTTTTGAGACGAAAAAAACATCCTGTATTTAGCCAACCTCAAGCCATCCAACGTTATAAACGGCTCTTTTCCACTGAACCGGGCCGCGGTCTCGGCCATCAAGGCAAGCGGAAAAAGGAGTTTGCGCGGCAATTCCACCGTTGGCGGTCTTCGTCCACGCAGCCTCGCGATTTCGGTCAGGAAGGCGCCCAACAATACGTCCTCGCCGCCGAGAATGTAGCGTTCGCCAACGCGGCCGAGGTGCATGGCCGCCAGATGGCCCCGAGCCACGTCGTCCACATGCACGAAATTCAGACCGGTATCGACATAGGCGGGCATTCGGCCGCGCGCCGCCTCCACGATCATACGTCCGGTCGGCGTTGGCTTGATATCGTGGGGTCCGATCGGCGTGGAGGGATTGACGATTACCGCCGGCAAATTCAGCTCCATAACCATGCGCTCGACCAGGCGTTCAGCCGCGATTTTACTGCGTTTATAGGCGCCAATGCCATCGGCCGCCGTCAACGGCGAGGTCTCGTCGACGGGCGCCCCCAAAGGGTTCGGTTTCAGCGTGGCGACGCTGCTGGTGTAGACGATGCGCTCGACTCCCGCATCAGCGGCCGCGAGCATCAATGCTTTGGTGCCCATGACATTTGTCCTGACCATATCCGCCGGGTCGCGCGCCCAAAGCCGATAGTCCGCCGCCACATGAAACAACGTGTGGATCCCCGCAAGCGCGCCCGACAGGGACGAGGGATCGCGAAGATCGCCGATGGCGACCTCGACATCGAGATCGGAGAGATTGGATCGGGAACTTCCCGCCCGCGCGAGAACCCGGATGGAGTGTCCTTCCTGTAGCGCTGCGCGCGCAACCGCGGAGCCAACAAATCCGGTCGCGCCGGTGACAAGAATTTTTCGGCTTGGGACTGTCACGATCAATCCTTGCAACGGAACGCTATCAGCGTCGAGCGCGCGATATTCAAGATCATTCGCTCTGATTCAACTGAAAGGAGCCTGGTTCCAAGAGACTTATGAGATACCGGGCATAAGAACTATTTTGCAATGGCGCGGCCAAGTCCCGAACCTGGCCAGCCGTGATCCAGCCGGCGGCGAACGCAACCTCTTCGGGACAGGCGATGCGATAACCCGTGCGCTTTTCAAGGGTTCGCATGAACTCCGCCGCCTCGAGCAGCGACTCGGGGGTGCCAGTGTCGAGCCACGCGAAGCCGCGGCCCATTTTTTCGACGCGCAATTCATTGCGCCTGAGATATTCCCGATTGAGATCGGTGATTTCCAGTTCACCGCGCATCGATGGCGTCAGCCGCGCGGCATATTCCGCTGCGTTCCCATCGTAAAAATAGAGCCCGGTCACCGCCCAGTTGGACTTCGGGGACTTCGGCTTTTCCTCGATGGCCGCGGCTCGGCCCCACGTGTCAAAGTCGACGACGCCATAACGTTCCGGGTCTTGCACATGATACGCGAAGATGGTCGCCCCGGCCTCCGAGGCAACGGCGTTTCGAAGCATCGCCGACAGGCCATGGCCGAAGAACAGATTATCGCCGAGCACGAGGGCTGATTTCGCGCCCGCAATGAAGTCGGCCCCGATGATATAGGCCTGCGCCAGGCCGCCGGGGCGCGGTTGCTCCGAGTAGGCGAGGCGCAGGCCCCATTGCGATCCATCGCCAAGCAGGCGTTCGAAGAGTGGCAGATCCCCCGGTGTGGAGATTAGAAGGATATCGCGAATGCCGGCGAGCATCAGGGTGGTCAGCGGGTAATAGACCATCGGTTTATCGTAAATAGGCAGTAGCTGCTTGGAGATGACTTTGGTCATCGGGTACAGCCGAGTTCCCGAGCCGCCGGCGAGAATTATCCCCTTCATTGCTCGATCCGTTGGTTCGAGTCGCGCAACAACCGCTGGACGCAGTCCCGAACGGCGCCGCGCCAATCGGGAAGCATCAGCCCATAATGTCGAGCCAGCTTGTCGGTGTTAAGACGCGAATTGGCCGGCCTGCGCGCCTGCGTCGGATATTCCGCGGTGGCGATTCGTCGGACCGCGACCGGTTTCCGGCCGCGCCGCTCGGCTTCACCGAATATGACTTCCGCGAAGTCCGCCCAACTCGCCTCGCCGCCCCCGGTTGAATGAAATATGCCAGTGAGCCCGGCGCTGTCCGGCTCGGTCAATAGTTTTCGGGCCGCCGCGAAGAGCGTATCGGCCAGATCTAGCGCGGACGTCGGCGCGCCAACCGCGTCGGCGATCACGGAAACCTCATCACGTGTCTCCCCCAACCGGAGCATTGTTTTAACGAAATTCGCGCCGAATGGCGAATAGACCCAGGACGTGCGGAATATCGCAGCGCGCTGATTATGACGTGCGACCAGTCGCTCGCCCGCCAGTTTCGAGCGGCCGTAGGCCCCGACAGGTCCCACAGGATCATCCTCTTGATAGGGTCGATCGAGCGCGCCGTCGAATACATAATCCGTCGATATGTGGAGCAGGGGCATGCCGCGCTTCGCCGCCCATTCCGCGACCTCGCCGGCGCCAGCCCCATTAATGCGCGTCGCCAGACTTTCCTCGGATTCCGCCCGATCGACCGCCGTGTACGCCGCCGCGTTCACGATAGCGTCCCCCTTCATATCCGCCAACGCACGCGCCACGCTCCCGGGCTCCGCGAGATCCAGCGCCGGACGGCAGGCACATATGACATCGGCCTGCCAACGCGGAGCGCGCTCAAGCAGCGACTGGGCAATCTGGCCACGCGCGCCGGTGACGATCAAACGCATCGTGTACTCACGGAAAATAGCATGGAAGATCGCGCAGGCGCGGATGGTGGCGGTCTTTTTCCGACAGAACAAGTTTTCCCGAGGAGAAGGGCCAGTCGATACCGAGGTCGGGATCGTCGAAGGCGAGGCCAATATCGTTGGTGGCGGAATAGAACCGTGAGACCTTGTATTGAACTTCCGCGTTTTGCGTCAAAGCGCAAAATCCGTGCGCGAAGCCCGTCGGAACCAGCAATTGGCGCCAATTTTCCGCGGATAGTTCAATCGCGACGTGATGGCCAAAGGTCGGCGAATTTTGGCGAATGTCCACCGCGACATCGAAAATTCGTCCGCGTGACACGCGGATCAATTTGTGTTGCG
>CAISJZ010000345.1 GCA_903885755.1 uncultured Hyphomicrobiales bacterium
GGCGGGATCGCCGGGGCCGTTGGACAGAAACACACCATCGGGCTTCAGCGCCATGATGTCATCGGCGCCCGTCGTCGCGGGCACGACCGTCACCGCGCAGCCGGCGCTTGCCAGCAGGCGCAGGATGTTGCGCTTGACGCCGTAATCGATCGCGACGACGCGATACTTCGGGGCAGTCTGCCGGCCATAACCCTCGTCCAGCGACCAGACCGTTTCGTCCCACGCGTAGCGCTGGGCGGCGGTGACGCCGGGCACGAGGTCCATGCCGTCAATGCCGGGCCAGGCCGCGGCCTCCTTTTTGAGCGCGGCGAGGTCGAAGCTCCCGTCTGGCGCGTGGGCGATGACCGCGTTGGGCATGCCCTTCTCGCGGATGAGCGCCGTGAGCGCGCGCGTGTCGACACCGCACAAGCCGATAATGTTGCGCGCCCGCAGCCAGGCGTCGAGATCGCGCGTCGCCCGATAGTTCGACGGCGCGGTGATGTCCGCGTGGACGATCATGCCCCGCGCCCCGGCGCTCGCCGCCATGTTGACGGTCTCGATATCCTGCTCGTTCGTGCCGACATTGCCGATGTGCGGGAAGGTAAAGGTAATGATCTGCCCGGCATAGGACGGGTCGGTGAGGATTTCCTCGTAGCCGGTCATCGCTGTATTGAAGCAGACCTCGCCGACGGCGTGGCCGGTCGCGCCTAGACCAAACCCCTCGATCACCGTGCCGTCCGCCAGCACAAGCATGGCCGTGGCGCGGGGAATGGCCCAGCCGGCGGCCGCCGGCATGTCTTGAACCTCGGTCATCGTCGCTTTACACCCTGTTCGAGCGTCGGCCCGGCGCGAGCGCGTCGATTCGGGGCCTGACCATCGGATTGAAATTTGGCGGGACGCTATGGGAGCGGCCGGGGTGACGTCAACCCCGCGACCCCGCCGCCACCCCTTCGGGAGACGATTATGCGCCAGCAATTCAATGAAATGCTCAAGACCGCCATGAAGGCGGGCGACAGGCGGCGGGTCGATACCCTGCGCCTCGTCAACGCAGCCATCAAGGACCGGGACATCGCCGCCCGCGGGGAAGGCAAGACCGTCTCCGACGAGGATATCATCGCCCTGCTCGGCAAGATGGTGAAAAGCCGGCAGGAATCCATGGATATCTACGACAAGAACGGTCGCCCCGAGCTCGCCCAGACCGAGCGCGAGGAAATCGCCATCATCTCCGAATTCCTGCCCAAGCAGATGAGCGAAGAGGACGTGTCCGCTGCCATCAAGGCCGCCATCGCCGAGACGGGGGCGACCTCACTCAAGGACATGGGCAAGGTCGTCGGCGCGTTGAAGGCCAAATACGCCGGCCAGTTCGATGTCGCCAGGGCCAGCGGAATGGTGAAGGGGTTGCTGGCGGGGTGAGCCGCTCACGGCGCCACAATCAGCTTCACTCCCAGCCCCGCCAGAACGGCGCCGGTGACGCGGTCGATGTGGCGCTTGAGCCGCGCATAGACCTGACGCGGGCCCGGACGGGACACCGCGCAGGCGACAAGCGCATACCAGCCAAATTCGTTGATGACGACGATGGCCAGCAGAATGGCGATCAAGCCCGCCGAGGGCCGGGGCGGCAGCAGCGTGACGAAAATCGACCCCATGAAGACGGCGACCTTGGGATTCGACAATTGCGTCAATAGACCCCGCCGGACCAGAACCAGCGCGGATTGCGTCGACGGCGCGCCCGCTGGCGCGACCGGGATGGGATCGCGCGCGTGGCGCCAGAGCATGATCGCGATATACGCGAGATAGGCCGCCGCGACGACCCGCGCCGTCGCATAGACAAACGGAAACGCGGCGAACAGCGACTTCAACCCAAGCAACGCGGCGCAACCGTAAATGAACGTGCCGATGGCGAAGCCCAGCGCGGTCCAAACGCCCGCCGCGCGCCCGGTGGAAATAGCGACGCGCGTGACCACGACAAAGCTCGGGCCGGGGCTGATGACCGCCAGCAGATGCGTCAACTGGATGCCGATGAGCATGGCGATCACGCCGCGTATCCCGCCGGGCTGTAGGCCGCGCGCATCTCGTCGATCGCCGCCAGTTTGGCGTGGAACAGGCTCCAGTCGTCGCTTTGGGCGATCGGCGCCCAGATCGCCTCGACCTCGTCAATGAGCATGGAACAGGGCGCGGCGCGCTGGTAATAGGGATGCGCGAGATTGGCGTCGCGCGTCGTCGCATGTTCGCCGAACGCCTCCAGCACGGCGGCGAATTCCGGCGTCGCGTAATGATCGGCGCTCGGGCTCGACGCCGCGCGGGCCATGCTCGCGAGCCCGCCACGCCAGTCGAAAAAGAAACGCTCGAATGGCGCTTTCGTCGTGCCAAGGAATTCCAGAACGACCTTGGCGAGCATCGCGTCGGCTTTTTGATCGGCGCCATCAAGCCCCAACCGTGACATGAGCGCCATAGCGAATTCGCGCTGCAAGGTCGGCTCGAACACATCGAGCGCTTTTTCAAGATCTGCCTGAACCGCCATCGGCAACAGGGATTCGGCGAGCCGCGTCAGGTTCCACGCCAGCGCGCCAGGCTGGCGACCAAAGGCGTAGAGGCCATTCTCATCGAAATAGGCGGCGGTGAACTGCGGATCGTAATGCGGCGCGAAACGCCAGGGCCCGTAATCGAAACTCTCGCCCGTGATGTTGATGTTATCGGAATTGAGCACGCCATGGACAAAGCCGGCGACCATCCATTGCGCGCCGAGTTTGGCGACGCGGCGCGAGACCTCCTCCAGAAACGCCGCCGCGCGCCGTTCGGCGGGAACCTCGGCGAGGTCCGTCAAATAGTGCGCGATGCAATGCTCCAGCAGCCTCGCGATCGACGCCTTGTCCTCGAAATAGGCGAGCCGCTGAAACGTTCCGATGCGGATGTGCGAATGCGACAGGCGCGTCAGCACGCTCGATCGCGTCGGCGAGGGTTCGTCGCCGCGCATCAACGCCTCGCCCGTCTCGATCAGGCTGAAGCTTTTGGACGTCAGCACGCCAAGCGCCTCCAGCATTTCAGTGGCCAGAACCTCGCGCACGCCGCCCTTGAGCGTCAGCCGTCCATCGCCGCGCCTTGACCATGGCGTCTGGCCGCTGCCCTTCGTACCGAGATCGAGCAGGCGGCCATCGCGCGCGTCACGTAGCTGCGCGAAGAGAAACCCGCGGCCATCGCCGAGCTCATGGTTGTAGTGGCGGAACTGATGGCCGTGGTAGCGCAGCGCGAGGGGTTGCGGAAAGCCGCCCGGCAAGGGCTCGAAGCGACCGAAGTGCGCGATCCATTCGGCCTCGTTCAACGCCTCCAGGCCCACCCGCGCGGCCCAGCGATCATTGCGATGGCGGATGATATGCTCGGGAAATTCAGCGGCGGCGACAGCGTCGTAAAAATCGTCGCCAAGGCCGGCGTGAATGGTTTCGGGGCGATAGTTCGGGGACAAGGGCATCCCCGATATCTACAGGCCTTCGGACCGCGGGTCGAGGCGCCGACCGCGTCCGCGATCACTGGTTCAACTTGACGCCCGATGTCTTGACGAGTTCGGCGGCCTTCACGTCATCCTTGACAAGAAAGGCCTTGAATTCCTCGGGCGTGTTCGTCGCCGCGGTAAAGCCGGACGCGGTGATGTATTTGGCTTGAAACTCCCTGTCGGCGACAACTTCGCGCAACACCGCGCTGACCTTGTCGATGATCGCTTTCGGCGTGCCCGCCGGCGCGAACATGCCAAACCAGACGACGAACTCGATGGGCGGCAGGCCAAGTTCGGGAAGGGAGGGCAGTTCCGGCAGAACAGTGAGGCGCTTGTCGCCAATGATGAAAAGGCCCTTCGCCTGGCCGCCGTGGATTCGATCGATGATCATCGGAATGGCGACGGGCATCATGACCTGGATTTCGCCGCTATCGAACGCGATCAGCGCCGGCGCGAAGCCCGTGAACGGCACGTGCGTCATGTTCGCGCCGGTCTTCTTGTTGAGCCATTCGGCCATCAGATGCGTTTCGCCGCCGACGCCGAACGATCCGTAATTGGCCTTTGTCGGGTTCTTTTTCGACCACTCGACGAATTCAGCGAGATTTTTCGCCGGCACGTCATTGCGCAGCATGAACACCGACGCCGCCGAGGCGATGTTGGTGATCGGCGCGAAGTCGGCCGACGTGTAGCGCAGATCATTGTAAAGATGCGGATTGACCGACAATGTCGTCGAGGCCAGCATGCACAGCGTATAACCATCGGGTTCGGCGGCCTTGCAGGCTTGCGCGGCGATGCTCGTATTTGCGCCCGGTCGCGATTCCACCACGAACATCTGCCCGGCGCGCTGGCGGAAGCCCTCGCCAAGCGCGCGCGCCAGAGCGTCCGTGGGGCCGCCCGCGGGAAAGGGCACGATCAGCTTGATCGGACGATCGGGATAGGTCTGAGCGCTTGCGTCGCTCCGCCAAGGGAAACAAAACGCCAAGGCAGCGAGCGCTGGAATGGCCACGCGAAGCCCGATGCGCGCGAAAAATCGCGAAGTCGAATTGCCCATGCGTCCCTCCCGTTTTGTGGACAGCTTGGCGAGATTTGTCGCTCGCGGCAAGAACAAACTGCGAGAAATAACCGCGGGGCGCCTTCAGACGAAGCGTCCCTCGAAGAAATCCCGCATGAATGCGTTGAAGGCCGCGACCTTGGCCGATGGATGACGGCTCGCCGGAAAGACGCTGTAGACATAGACTTCGGGCAGTTCGTAATCCGGTAACACCGGCGCGACGATGCCGGCCTTCAGATCATCGCGAAAGAATACCCGTGGACCGTAGGCGATACCCAGTCCGCGCGCCGCCGCCGTGCGCAGCACCTGCCCCGCGCTGGTCACGATGCGACCGGCGACAGGCACGAAATGATCCTTCCCGCCCCCCCGCAGCCGCCAGAGCCGCGGCTCCTCGACATAGGAGTAACTGAGACACTCATGGTCCCGGAGGTCGTCCGGCGACTTCGGCGCGCCGCGCCGCGCGAGATAGTCGGGCGACGCGCACAGGATACGCCGCGAGGTTGTGATTTTGTATGTCGCGAGACTGCCCATCGACGGCGGCACGACGCCGGCGACGCGGATCGACAGATCACAGCCCGACTCGACGGGATCGATCGGGCGATCGTTGAGACTGAGATCGATGCGCAAATCGGGATAGGCCAGCAGGAATTCGGTAATCGCCGAACCGATATAGACAAGGCCAAAATTCGTCGGCGCCACGACGCGCAATTCGCCGCGTGGTCCCGCGTTGGTCGCGCCGACGCCGCTCTCGGCATCGTGCACCTCGTCGAGAATGCGCCGGCATTTTTCATAATAGGCGCGGCCCGCTTCCGTCACGGCGACGTGTCGCGTCGTGCGGTTGAGCAGGCGCGCGCCGAGGCGATCCTCGAGTTGCAACACATGTTTGCTGATCGCGGCGCGTGACATGCCGACGCGTTCAGCGGCGCGCGTAAAACCGCCCGCCTCGACCACGCCGGCGAATACGCGCATTTGCTCGAACCGATCCATTGCAAGCCGCCTATTGTCAATCAGCGGTTACCAATCTAGTGTAAAAATTCAGGATTATCAATCAAGGGGAACCAGCTATGGTTCGTCGCGAGGATCGACCACCGCGAAGCGGGGCGTCCGGGACAGAGGAGGGTCACATGGAAAAGTTCGTCGTCGCGCCGCATTTCCGCCTGCACGAATGGGTCGCCGAGGAGAAAGGCTATTTCGCCGACGAGAAACTCGATTACGAGTTTCGCGAGACCATGGACTCCCAGGCCTCGCAGGGCCATCACATCGGCAACAAGGTCGGCGCCTACCAGACATTTGAAAAGGGCCGCGCCTGCAACGTCAGCGGCGCCTGCCACTGGACCGTGAACGTCGCCGCGTCCAATGGCCACGGCAAGCTCTATCCCGACTGCTATTCAGTGTCTCCCGCGGGCGTTTTCGTGCCGCCGGATTCAAAAATCAGAACGCCGGAAGACCTCAGGGGCGTGCCGATCTCCGTGGGCTTCCAGTCCGGAAGCCATTACGCGACCATTCAGGCGCTGGAACAATATATGCCGCTCGCCGATATCAACCTGTCGTTCAACGATGGGCTTCTATTCGCGCGCATGGAAGCGTTGATCGATGGCAAGACGCAGGCCTGCTCGGCCTTTAGCGGGCCCTATTATTTCCTGGAGCAACTGGGCTACCGGAAGATCATCGATTCAACCTTCATGATGGCAACCTCCATCACCGGCGAGCCAGACCCGGCCGACGTCGCCAAATATTTCCGCGCGCTGCGCCGCGCCCAGCACGCCATCGACCTTCGCCCGGAACTCTACACCCACTATTACCGCAACGAGTTTCCCGCGCGATTCCATGACGTGATGGACACGCGACGCTGGGGACCCGGCGAGCGCATCGTCTTTGAACCCTATTCGCGCGAGATATTCGAGGACACGCGACGCTGGGTGTCCGAGCGCGACATCTTCGAGAAGGGCGCGATGGGATCGGACAAATACGAGGACGCAATCTTCTCGGTCGCGGCGGAATAGTCAGGCCGCGAACCGCGCCAGCGTTTCCTTTTCGAACGCCAGAACCTTTTGCACGCTCGGCCGCTGGCCGAGCCGGGCGAAATGGGCCTGACAATTCACGAAATGCGCCAGCGGCAATTCGAATTGCGTGGCGCGGCGGAAGCACCAGAAGAAATAGGGATCGACGGCGGTAAACCCATCGAGGAAATAATCGCGGCCCTTGAGCAGATTGTCCGCGATGCCGAAAGCTTCCTGCAACTGGTCGTTGGCCAGCGCCTTGACCGAGGCGTCCGCGCCGGGAACGTCGCAGAACTTGGCTGGCGAGTTGATGCGCGCCAGATGCGGGTGGATGCCAGACCCGAACCAGCTCATCAGCGAGATGGCCTGAAGCTGCTTCATCGGGTCTTCGGGCAGCAGCTTCGCGGCGGGGAAGGCGCGCGCGATCCATTGCTGGATGGCGACGTTTTCCGTCAGCTTCTCGCCATCGACGACCAGCATCGGCACCTTGTGCTTGGGATTGATCGCCATGTAATCAGGCGACATGTGCTGCGCCTTGCGAAAATTCAGCGCCGCTGTCTCGAATTGCGCGCCAGCTTCCGTCAGATTGACCCAGGGCACGAGCGCGCAGGTCGTCGGCGCGTAATAGAGCTTGATATCCATGGTCGTGCGTCCCTCCAGGGTGGGGCTTGTCGCCCTTTGACCGGCAGCCTACGCCACCAGGCCCACCCCTGTGAATAGCGGGCGCCGAACACCTCCGCCGCGTTTATGGTCTGTTCGCACGGGCGCCCGACTACTATAATCGCGCGCCCATGCGATTCCCTCCCTCCTTCCTCGACGAGATCAAGGCGCGGCTGCCCGTGTCCGAAGTCGTGCGCCAGCGCGTCAAGATCCAGAAGGCGGGGCGGGAATGGAAGGGCCTCTCGCCCTTCAGCGCGGAAAAAACCCCGTCGTTTTTCGTCAACGACCAGAAGCAGGCATGGTTCGATTTCTCGTCGGGCCAGAACGGCAACATTTTCGACTTCGTCATGCGAACCGAGGGCCTGTCCTTCCCCGACGCGGTCGAGCGGCTCGCGCACGACGCCGGCCTGCAACTGCCGACCGTCTCGCCCGAAAGCGCCCAGCGCGAAAAGGTCCGCGCCAGCCTTCAGGACATCATGGAGATGGCCGCGAAGTTCTTCGAGGACCAGTTGCAGACCCCGGGGGGCGCCCGCGCGCGCGGTTACCTCGCCGATCGCGGTCTCAGCCCGCAAACGCAGCGGCAGTTCCGGCTGGGTTATTCCCCCAACGAGCGATATGCCCTGCGCGATTATCTCGCCGGCAAGGGCGCGAGCGCGCCGGACATGGCCGAAGCGGGCCTGCTGATCCATGGCGAGGACATTGCCGTTCCCTATGACCGGTTTCGTGGCCGCGTGATGTTTCCGATCTGCGATCGCTCTGGCAAGGTTATCGCCTTCGGCGGGCGCGCCATGGACAAGGACGTCGCCGCCAAATACCTGAATTCGCCGGAAACGCCGCTCTTCCACAAGGGCGCGGTGCTCTACAACCACCACAACGCCCGCAAGCCCGCCCACGATCGCGCCTCGGTGATCGCCGTCGAGGGCTATGTCGACGTTATCGCCATGTCCACCGCGGGTTTCCCCAATGTCGTCGCGCCCCTCGGCACGGCGCTGACGCGCGACCAGTGCGAACTTCTCTGGCGCATGGCGGAGGAGCCGACCCTCTGTTTCGACGGCGACAAGGCGGGCCGCAAGGCCGCCGACAGGGCCATCGACACCGCCCTTCCCCTACTCGGACCAGGTCGCAGTTTGCGCTTCGCCTTCCTGCCCGACGGGCAAGACCCGGACGATCTCGCCCGCTCCGGCGGTCAGGCTGCGGTTGAGGAGGTATTGGCGGCCTCCCAGCCCCTGGTTGACGTCCTCTGGAACCGGGAGGCGACGGCGGGACCGCTCGACACCCCCGAACGCCGGGCCGCCCTGGAGCGCCGGCTGGGCGAGGTCGTGCGTGAAATCGCCGACGAGACTCTGCGCCGGCATTACAAGCAGGCGCTCGACCAGCGCATGGCGGCCCTGTTCGGCCCGATGGCCCCCGCCCGTGGCCCGGCGGGTCAGCGCCGCCCCTTCGCCGGGCGCCCCGGCCAGCCGTGGGTTCGTGGCGGGGCGCGGCGGGACGAGACCCGCTCGGGATTCGCCTCCCAGCCCGTTTCCTCCAGCCAAAGCCTTATGAATTCACCGCTTCTGGCGCGCGGCAAGGTGGTTTTCTCGCCCCGCGAAGCGCTGATTGTCCTGCTCCTGATCAACCATCCCCGCCTCGCCGCCGCCCATGTGGAGGAGCTGGCCGGGCTGGAGTTCTCCAGCAGGGAGATGACTGGCCTGCGCGAAAGCCTTCTGGCGCGGCTCGCCGAGGACCCGGAACCAGGCAGCGCCGACCTCCGCGAAGCGGTGGGCCGGGCCGGCCATGAACATATCCGGCGGCGGATTGAGGCCATGGACGATATCGCCACCCAATGGTGTATCCGGCCCGATGCGGCTGAATCGGACGCCGAGGAGGTCCTGAAACAGGCGCTGGCCTTGCATCATAGGGCCCGGGCGTTACATAAGGACCTGAAATCAGCGGAAATCGCCCTTGGTCAGGACGCCAGCGAGGACAACCTCGCGCGGCTTCGGGACATCCAGCTCGAACTGGCGGGCATCGAGGGGAGGGAAGCTGTCGTTGCGGGCTTCGGTGCTTCTTCCGGCCTCGCCAGCGAAGATGTGTGAAGGAAGAATGGAAATGCCGGACTTGGTTAAGTCCGGCTTAATGCGCGGGCGGTCATTGTCGATCTGACGAATCAGCGGCGGCTTCATCAAGGCCGCTCGACCCATGTCTTACAGAGCTCGGGCGCGCATGTCTCGCGCCCGGATCGGAGTTGAACGAATGGCGAAGAAGGAAGACGAGAAGCCCGAAGGCGTTGTCGAGACGACGCCTGACAGCCCGTTGCTTGATCTGTCGGACGCCGCCGTCAAGCGTATGATCAAGCTCGCCAAGAAGCGCGGCTTTGTCACTCATGATGAGTTGAATGCCGTTCTCCCGTCCGAGGAAGTGACCTCGGACGCGATCGAGGACGTCTATGCGATGCTCAACGAGATGGGCATCAACGTCGTCGACAGCGGCGAGCAGGAAGAGGCCGAGGCCGAAGGCGAGGAAGAAGCCGAGGCCGAGGGTGGCGATCTCGTCGAGGCGACCGCCAAGACCGCCGTGGTCGCCACGACCACGACCAAGGAGCCGACCGACCGCACCGACGACCCCGTGCGCATGTATCTGCGCGAAATGGGCTCGGTGGAACTGTTGTCGCGCGAGGGCGAAATCGCCATTGCCAAGCGCATCGAGGCTGGCCGCGAAGCGATGATCGCGGGTCTCTGCGAGAGCCCGCTGACCTTCCAGGCCATCATCATCTGGCGCGACGAACTCAACGAGGGAAAGGTCTTCCTGCGCGACATCATCGATCTCGAGGCGACCCATGCCGGGCCCGACGCCAAAAATACGGCGGCTCCGGTCGGCGACGGCAGCGAGCC
>CAISJZ010000346.1 GCA_903885755.1 uncultured Hyphomicrobiales bacterium
GCCGCTTCACCGCCATCGAGACCCGCGCCCGACTGGAGACCGGCTGGCGCGACACGAGCGCCGGCTTCCATGTCGCGCCCTTCGCGGCGGTCGAGACCGCCGTGGTCACGACCAACGCGTATGCCGAGACGGTCGGCGCCAGCGGCGGCGCGGGCATGATGAGCATGAATTACGAGAAGTCGTCGACCCCCTCCGCGCCGGGCTTCGTGGGCCTGCGCATGGACGACAATGTGGCGCTCGCTGGCGGAGCGGTCATCTCCGTTAAGGCCAGCGTGGCCCTCGAGCACGAATTCGCCGCCGCGCGCGATCTGACGGCCTCGCTGGCCGTGCTGCCAGGCTCGAGCTTTGCCGTGGCAGGCGCTCGGACCACCGCCAACGCGTTGAAGGTCGAACTTGGCGTTGAGGCGCATCTGTCCGCCGCCGTCGCCCTCTTCGCATCGCTGGAGGGCGCATTCTCGACGACCTACCGGAGCCTGGCGGGCCGTGGCGGCGCGACCCTCAGATGGTGAGCCAGCGACATGTGTGCAATTGTCGGAGCAGGAACGAGATTTTCAGGGGTCTCGCGGTTGACATTCCCACCCCCCGGCGCCTATAGAACGGCCGCTTCGGAAGGCGGCGCGAGCCGCTTTTTTCGTTTGCCGTCCCCTCGGGGTTGGCGCGGATCCGGGGCACAAGCTGGTTTCACTGCCAAAAAGCCGGCCGGCCGCTCGCGGTCAGAGCCGGGTTGAACACGAGGACGAACGATGTTCGCAGTTATCAAAACCGGCGGCAAGCAGTACAAGGTCGCCGCCGACGATACGATTACAGTCATGACCCTTGCCGGCGACGCTGGCGAGAAAATCACGTTCAACGACGTTCTGATGATCGTCGATGGCGAAACAACCACGATGGGCGCTCCGATGGTTTCCGGCGCGAGCGTCGCGGCCGAGATCGTCGAGCAGACGCGCGGCCCGAAGGTCATCGCCTTCAAGAAACGCCGCCGCAAGCATTCCAAGCGCAAGCGCGGACACCGTCAGGATCTGACGATCGTCAAGATCACGGGCATTTCCGCCAGCGTCTGAACCCGGCCTCCCGCCGCTTCCAAGGCGACGCGGGCATGGGTATAATACGCAACTAGAGTTTTAGCGGCGACTGGCGCGGAGCGCGGTCGCGACGAAGGTTCGGAGCAGACAGATGGCTCATAAAAAGGCAGGCGGTTCATCGCGCAACGGTCGCGATTCCGACGGGCGCCGTCTCGGCGTCAAGAAGTTTGGCGGCGAGTCCGTGACCGGCGGCAATATTCTCGTGCGTCAGCGTGGCACCAAGTTCCATGCCGGCGCCAATGTCGGCATGGGCGTGGACCACACGCTGTTCGCCACCGCCGAAGGCGTGGTGGCCTTCAAGAAAAAAGGCGACCGTTCCTACATTTCGGTCGTAGCCCCGGCCCCCAAGATGGCCGCTGAATAGGTGGAGGACTTCAGAGCCCCCCACCGGTCGCCAAGCCCCGGTGGACAAGGTTCTGTCATACAGACCTGATAGTCCCATCGCCCGCAAGGGATCGGGGGGAGGCGGCAACGCCTCCCCTTTATGGATGGCCCGCCCCTACTGAAAGGCTGCTGCTAGACTGGCAGCGGTTCAACGATGAGGAGCGGAGCCATGGA
>CAISJZ010000347.1 GCA_903885755.1 uncultured Hyphomicrobiales bacterium
AAGGTCAATCCCGCCGACGCGCCCGTGCTCATCCTGATGCTGAGCTCGCCGATCCTTCCGTTGACGACGGTCGACGACTACGCCGAACAGGTTTTTGGCCAGCAGATTTCCCAGCTTCCCGGCGTGGCGCAGGTTGTCGTCTTCGGCCAGCAAAAATACGCCGTCCGCGTCGACGCCGATCCCGACGCGGCCTTCGCGCGCGGCCTGACGCTGAATGACATTCGCAACGCGGTGGTTTCCGCGAACTCCACGGCGCCTGTCGGCGGCCTGCGTGGCGTCGACAAGAACATGACGCTCAAGGCCACGGGCGAGATGACGAAGGCCGAGGACTTCAACGACATCGTGGTCGCCTGGCGCAATGGCGCGCCGATTCACCTGAATGAAGTGGCCGAGATTCGCGATTCCGTGGACAACGACCAGATCGCCGCGTGGCAGAACGAAAACCGCGGCATCGCGCTCGCGATCTTCCGTCAGTCCGACGCCAACACCGTCGAGGTCGTCGACACGATCAAGAGCAAGCTGCCGATCTACCAGTCGCAATTGCCGCCTTCCGTCGAGGCTTCGGTATTGAACGATCGCTCGCGCTCCATCCGGGCCTCGATCGAGGACGTGCAGTTCACGCTCGCGCTGGCGATCGCGCTCGTCATTCTCGTCATTTTCCTGTTTTTGAAGTCCGCGGCGGCGACGGTCATTCCGTCGCTGGCGCTTCCGGTGTCACTGATCGGCACCTGCGCGTTCATGTATATGTTCGGTTATTCCATCGACAATATTTCGCTTCTCGCGGTCACGCTGGCAGTGGGCTTCGTGGTCGATGACGCCATCGTCATGCTTGAGAACATTGTTCGCCACATCGAGGAGGGCATGCGTCCCTTCGAGGCGGCGATCAAGGGCTCGGCGGAAATCGCCTACACCATTCTGTCAATCACGTTGTCTCTCGTCGCCGTATTCATTCCGGTGCTGCTGATGGGCGGCATTGTCGGACGCGTGCTGCGCGAATTCGCCGTGACGATTTCCTGCGCCATCCTCGTATCGGGTTTCGTGTCGTTGACGCTGACTCCGATGCTCTGCGCCCGGCTGCTGAAACCGGTGGATCACCACGCGCGTCAGAGCAGGTTCTGGGACATTGTCGATGGAGCGATCGATGGCGTAACCAACGGTTATCGCTGGACGCTGGATCTGGTTCTGCGCCACCAGATCACCATGATTTTCATCACCGCGGGAACGTTCGCGCTCAGCGTGTCGATGTTCATCTCGATTCCCAAGGGCTTCTTTCCCGTCGAGGATACCGGCTTCATCACGGGATCAACCGAAGCCGCTTCCGACATCGCCTTCCCCGCCATGGCCGAACGCCAGAAGCAAATCGCCCGCACGATCAAGGCCGACCCGGCCGTGGATTACATCATTTCCTCGGTCGGACAGGGCGGCACCAGCCAGGGCAACATCTTTATCGCGCTGAAGCCAAAGAACGAACGCGGCAAGATGGACGACATCATCGCGCGGATGCGCGGCATCGCGACCTCGGTGCCGGGCATCAACGCGGTCTTCGCGCCGGTGCAGAATCTCAATCTGAATGGCGGGCGGGTATCGAAAGCGCCCTATCAATATACGCTGCAATCGAGCGACCTTGAGTCCCTCTACAAGTTCGGTCCGGAAATGCTGCGCCGCCTGCAGGCGCTGCCGCAACTCAAGGACGCCAACAGCGATCTGCGCGTCACAAATCCTGAATTGCGCGTTGAGATCGATCGCGCCAAGGCGGGCGCCTTCGGCCTGAACGCCGACCAGATCAGGACCGCGCTCTACAACGCCTATGGCTCCCAGCAGATATCGACGATCTTCACCCAGGCGAATGATTATCAGGTCATTCTGGAAACCGCGCATTCGCTGCAAGACGACCCCTCGGCGCTGGGCCGCGTTTATATCCGGGCGGCGGCCGGCTCCGGCGGCGCCTCGACGACGCCCGGCGCCGCGCCGACATCCGGCGGCATTTCGAGCGCCCCCATCGTTCCCCTGGATCAGGTCGCGAAGATCACCCGCTCCGTCGGGCCGTTGTGGATCAATCGTCAATCGCAGCAACCCGCGGTGACGATCTCCTTCAACACGCCGGTTGGCGTTTCCATCGGCGAGGCGATCGAGGTCATTCACAGGACCGAGGCGGAGCTCAACCTGCCAACGTCGATCTCAACCAATTTCACGGGCTCCGCGGCGCTGTTCCAGGATTCGCTGAAGGGGCTCGGCCCCCTGCTGCTGGCCGCGATTCTGACCATCTACATCGTGCTCGGCGTTCTCTACGAAAGCTATATCCATCCCATCACCATTCTCACCGGACTGCCGTCCGCCTGTATCGGCGCGCTGTTGTGCCTGGAATGGTTTGGCATGGACCTTTCGGTGATCGCCATCATTGCCGTGCTGCTACTCATTGGCATCGTCAAGAAGAACGCCATCATGATGATCGACTTCGCGCTCGAACGACGGCGCGATGGCGTGGAAGCCTTGCCAGCCATCCGCGAAGCGGCGCTGATCCGCTTCCGCCCGATCACCATGACGACGCTGGCGGCCATTCTCGGCGCCGTGCCAATCGCCATTGGCGCGGGCGCCGGCGCGGAATTGCGACAGCCGCTCGGCATCGCGGTCGTCGGTGGCCTGTGCGTCTCGCAATTGCTGACGCTTTATATCACGCCCGTTGTTTATATCTGGCTCGACGTCGTCGACTCCTATCTGTCTGGTCGCTCAAGGGGCGATGTTTCGGACGAGGAAACGGCGAGCCAGCCAGCCCTCGGCCACGCGGCGGAATAGAGTTTCCGGGAAAGGCGGCGTGGCGCCCAACGCGCCGCGACAGTCGGGAACCTCAGGCCGGCTTGACCGATGAAACCCGATAGGTCAGCAATTCGCCGTCCTCGTCGCGTATGGAGACATATTCGCCCGGCGTGAAGGCATGCGCGCCGAAGCGATAGCCCGCCTCCTCGTCGGCCGCGCCGCCGGGTTCATAGTCAAACGCCCAGGTCGCTCCACCAACGCCCCCCGCCTTGTGAACAAGCAGACCGCGCTCAATGATCGCGCCTCGTTCAAGCCGATGAACAAAGCACAGCGCTCGTTGACGCTTCCAGGCGTCGAGATCGATGTGGCTTGAGGCGTCGAGCGGCGCGATGAATTCGTAACCTTCCAGTATCGACCCCTCCGCGTGCTGTTTCGAGCGCGCGAGTTCAAGATTGATCCGGGACAGCCGGGCGCCGCCCGTCGATTTCCCCGCGTCGACCATGCCGTAGCTCCTTTTCATAACCCTTGAAAATCAAGGTCTTTGATACTTCTCCCATATGGGACCAGCGATGACGTGGATCAAGCGAGCGCATCCAGATCGGCGATTGCCAAATGACCACATTTGTGATTTGTTAACCATGCGGCATGACCTAATCATTTTCCTCGGTGTGATTATGCGTATTTTCCGGCTTGCACTCGGCTCCGCCCGAGTTATCGAATCCGCGTACGCGCGCGAATGCCCACAAGTCCTGCCGAGGCGATCGATCATCGCCCTCGGTGTCGGTTTCATTTTCGTGACGACCGGCGTTGCCCAGTTTGGCCCCTCGCTGCGCTCGGTTTTCGCCGAAGAGCAGGACCAGCGCGCGATTTACATGAACATGCTGACCCAGGAGCGCGGGCAAGGTCGCGCCGCCGCTAACGCCAGCGGCCCGCATACGTCGGCGACGGCTTCGATGCGGTCACTGTTCGGGATTGGCGTCAATGGCGGCGACCGCTCGATCCCCGATGGCGTGAGGGCTTATGCGCCGGTCCAGTCATTGTTCCCGCGATCGGCCGTCCGCCGCGCCGCGCGAGCCCGGTCGGCGAACGAGCCCATGATGTCGTCGGCCTTTTCCTCGTCGGGTGGCGGACTGTCCAGGCGTTCGGTCTGTGTGCGCCTGTGCGATGGTTTCGCGTTCCCTGTCGCCGATTATTCGGGGCCAGGAGACGATGACGCCCATTCGGCCATCTGCGCGGGCATGTGCCCCGGCGCGCCGACGCGGCTTTATGTGGCGCCGTCCGGTTCGGACAAAATCGAGGACATGGTCTCTCCGAGGGATCACAAGCCCTATTCGGAACTGCCTGTCGCCCTGCGCTACACTTCGGTAAGCGATCCCACCTGTTCGTGTCATCCGCCAGGAGCGTCGGTCGTCGATAGCGTTTCAGTCCTCAAGGACTTCACGCTTCGCGCCGGCGACAAGGTCATGACCGAGCGTGGCTTCAGGGTCTTCCGCGGCGCAAGCAAGTGGCCATTTCGGCGAGGCGATTTCACGCCTCTCGCCGAGGCTGGTCTCGGGCGCGGCGAAATGTCGATGCTACGGGCGATGGAGAAAGTCTCGCGCATTGCCAGCAGCAAGGAGGCCCCAAAAGCCCTGCCCGCGCCGCAGAATCCAAACGCCGCGACAACGATTCCCGCCGCCAGTCGAGCCCCACGCGTCGTGGGACCAAGAATGTTCCTGTCGCAAAACGACGGGGCTTCTATCAATCTGCCCTAATTACGGCCCAAGTCGGTACTATCCCGCGATATGCGCCTCGGCCTATGGTGAGGCTGGGGCATGGACTACGCGGTGGGATGATCGATAAATTCAAATGGCTGCTTGGCGTATGCGCGCTGGCGCTTCTGGCCGCGGGCATGGCGCCATGGACCTTCTCGGGCTCGGCGCTCCGATTGGCGATTTCCCAACAGGTGACGGAAGCGACCGGGCTGCGCGGCGAGGCGCGCGGACGCGCGATATTCGCGCTGCTGCCGCGACCACGCGTCAAGATCGAAAATTTCCGCGCCAGCGACGACAAGGGCGGCTTCTCGGTCGAGGCTGACTATCTGCGTGGGGACATCCGCCTACTTCCGATGTTCGCCGGGCGTCTCGAACTAGCGAATGCGTCGCTCGAGGCGCCGCGAATCGACATCCAGATCGACCGTCTGGACTTGCCGGGCGAGCCGGCTGCCGGCAAGTCAACGAACATTGCCCGGCAGACGCCGAAGGGGCTCGGATCCATTTCGCTCGTCAATGGAAGCGCGCGCGTGCGTCGCGCCACGAATGAAAATGAGGTGGCTCTCGACAATATCAACATGATCGTCGACTGGCGTGGTCTGGCGGCTCCGCTGACCGCCCGCGGGACGTTCATGTGGTTCGGCGATTCCGTCGAAGCCGCTGTGTGGATTGGCAAACCATTGCGCGCCGCGCAAGGCGAGAGCACTCCGATCGTCGCGAAATTCGACGCGCCGTTGCTAACGCTTTCGCTTGACGGCGCGGCCAATTTCGCGAGCGCCGCGCAATACGACGGTAAACTGACGGCGAGCACGCCATCGATCAACGATCTCGCCCGAACTCTCCTAACCGACGCGCAGGATTTGACGGCCTTTGGCGGCGCGTCCGTCAATGCGTCCGCGCATTTCGGAGCTCAGGGCCTCACCCTGTCGGACGCACAAATCAAGGTAGCGGGGACGTCATTCGACGGGGCCGTCACAATAGGCATGAACGCGGAACGTCCGACCCTGTCGGGAACGCTGGCGACCGAGCGTCTCGATCTGTCGCCCTTCCTCGCCGTCCCCTCGAATGCAACCGGCGACGAGGCTCGCCAGAGCGGCGAATCGCTGCCCGTCGCGATCATCGGCGGCGCCGACGTCGATTTGCGCGTATCCGCTGCTCAGGTTCTCGTGGGACGATTGCAGGCCAGCGACGCGAGCCTCTCCATCCTGGCGAGACGTGATCACGCCGAAGCCTCGCTCGCGGGGGCCTCGGCTTTTCGTGGCGGGATCAAGGGCCGCATGACAATCGATCAACAGGCGGACGGCTATGCCTACCGTGCGCAGGGATCGATGGCGCACGTTGATTTCGCCGCATTGCTCGCGGCCGCGGGCGAAGCGCCCAGGCTGTCTGGAATTGCATCCGGCGATGTATCCTTGGAAAGCGGTGGCGCGACAATCGCGGATATTATCAGGCGCCTGACAGGGACCGCGCGGCTTGAATTGACCGGCGGCGACATCGCCGGTCTCGACATCGAACAGGCGCTTCGGCGGATCGAGCGGCGGCCCTTGTCCATCGCCAGCGAATTACGTGGCGGCAGGACGGCTTTTCAACGAGCCGTCCTGACGCTTTCGATCGAAGGCGGCGTCGCCAAAATTCAGAGAGGGGAAGGCGTCGCCGCAAGCATCGCCTTCAACGCAACAGGCGAGGCCAATATTCCGACACGCGAGTTCAATCTGCGGCTGCGCGCATGGCAAACCGGCGCGACGACGGCTCCCGTCAAGGACGCCGCGCAACTCGCGATGGATGTCCGCGGCCCGTGGAATGCCCCGACATTCCAGCTAGATACGCAAAGTCTGATCCAGCGATCGCGCGCCGCCGCGCCACTCTGGTCCGGCGGTGCGGCCGTGACAGGCGCGACCGACGCGACCGCGCAATAGTCAGGAAGCCGCGTTTCGCCGCGCTCGAAGAGCGCGCATCCCCGTGAAACCAGCCAACAGCATGGCGACAAAGGCAACCATCAGCGTCGAAACCGCGTTGATCTCGGGGCTCACGCCAAGCCGCACTTGCGAATAGACGCGCATCGGCAGGGTGCTCGAGCCAGGTCCCGACGTGAAACTCGCAATGACGAAATCATCCAGCGACAACGTGAATGCCAGCATATAGCCAGCCATGATCGAGGGCGCGGCGATCGGCAGGGTGACGCGCAACAGCGTTTGCGCCGGACTCGCGCCAAGATCCGCCGCCGCTTCCTCGATGGAGCGATCGACGCCCGTCAAACGTTCCCGGACAACCACCGTAACAAAGCACGCGCCCATGGTCGCGTGCCCGATAACAATGGTCCAGAAACCTCGGGGAATATCGAGCGCCACGAACATCAGAAGCAACGACAGGCCGATGATGACCTCCGGCAGCACGAGGGGCGCGAAGATCATCGATGCAAAAAGAGCGCGACCACGAAAAGCGCCGAACCGCGCCAGCGCAATCGCCGCGCAGGTTCCCAGAATGGTCGCGATCAGCGCGGACAGCAGCGCGATCCGCAAACTGACCGAGGCGGACGCGAGAATCTGCTCGTCCGCGAGCAGGGCCACATACCATCGCGTGGAAAAGCCGCCCCAGACCGTGACAAGTCGCGATGCGTTGAAACTGTAAATCACCAGCAGGGCGATCGGCGCGTAAAGAAAGGCGAACCCAAGCGCCAGCGTCGCGATGCGCAATGTCGTCGCGCGCCCGATCATGCCGATTGTTCCGACTGAAGCCGTTGCGACCGATCATAGAGCGCCAGCGGAACGAGCAACACGGCCAGCAACACGATCGCGGCGGCCGAGGCGGTCGGCCAGTCTCGGTTGTCGAAGAACTCGATCCACATCGTATGTCCGATCATCAGCGTATCGGAGCCGCCGAGCAGATCGGGAATCACGAACTCACCCACCGCCGGGATGAACACCAGCAGGCAGCCGGCGAGAACACCGCCCGCCGACAGGGGAACGGTGATGCGCCAGAACCGCGCGATCGGCCCCGCGCCAAGATCGGCGGCGGCTTCGAGAAGCGCGGGGTCCTGCCGGGCGATCGAATTGTAGAGAGGCAGCAACATGAACGGCAGGTAGGAATAAACAATGCCGATCAGTAC
>CAISJZ010000348.1 GCA_903885755.1 uncultured Hyphomicrobiales bacterium
GCATTCACCGCGAGGGCAAGGACGTGACGCTCGTGTCCTTCGGCATCGGCATGACCTATTGCATCAAGGCGGCCGAGGAACTCTCCAAGGAAGGCGTCGAGGCGGAAATCATCGATCTTCGCACCATTCGCCCCATGGACACCGAGACGGTCGTCCGCTCGATCATGAAAACCGGGCGCTGCGTCGCGGTCGAGGAGGGCTGGCCGCAGAGCGGCGTCACCGCCGAGATCGGCATGCGCATCATGGAAGCGGCCTTCGACTATCTCGATGCGCCAGTGGCGCGCGTGACGGGCAAGGATGTTCCCATGCCCTACGCCGCCAACCTTGAAAAGCTGGCGCTGCCCACCGTCGGCGACGTGGTTCGCGCGGCCAAGGCCGTTCTCTACCGGTAGGTCCCATGCCCGACCAGATGATCGATCTGGAACTTCCCGTTCCGCCCGAAGCCTTGCTGATGGGCGGCAAGGAAGTGCTGCGCGCCTTCATTGTCGCGGACGATCTGCACGTCTCGCTCGCCAACGCGTTCGAGCAGCCGGAGATCTGGGGCGTGCTGCTGGCCGATATCGCCCGCCATGTCACGGACATGTACGTGGCGAAGGCCGGTCTTCCGCGAGAGGAAACGCTCGCGAAAATCCGCAAGAGTCTTGACGAGGAATGGGCGGGCCAATCTCCCGCGCCCTCCAGCGATTTCACAAACTGAGGCAAGCCATGCCCATCAACATCCTGATGCCCGCCCTCTCGCCCACCATGGAAAAGGGCAATCTGGCCCGCTGGGTCAAGAAAGAGGGCGACACGATCAAGGCGGGCGACGTGATCGCCGAGATCGAGACCGACAAGGCGACGATGGAAGTCGAGGCCGTCGACGAGGGCGTGTTGGCGAAAATCGTCGTGCCGGAAGGCACGGCGGACGTGCCGGTCAACCAGTTGATCGGCCTCATCGCCGGAGATGGCGAGGACGCCAAGGCGGTCGCGGCGGGCGGCGCCAGCGCCCCGGTGGCCAAAGCTCCGGCAACGCAGGCCGCTCCCGCCGCGGCGCTTGTGGCCGCTGCATCCACCGCACCCGCCGCTCCGGCGCCTTCCGCGCCCGCCGCCCACAACGGCGCGCGCGTATTCGCTTCGCCATTGGCCCGTCGCATCGCAAAGGACGCCGGGCTTGATCTGGCGAAAGTGTCGGGCTCCGGCCAGCATGGCCGCGTTGTCGAGCGCGACGTGAAGGCAGCCATCGCCGGTGGCGGCGCCAAGGCCGCGTCCTCGGGCGCTTCGGCCCCGGCGCGCGCGCCCGTCGCCTCGTCGATGAGCGACGACCAGGTCAAAAAGCTGTTCGCGCCCGGCAGCTACGAGGAAATTCCGCACGATTCCATGCGCAAGACGATCGCGCGCCGCCTGACCGACGCGGCCTCGACAATCCCGCATTTCTATCTGACGGTCGATTGCGACATCGACACGCTGCTCTCCGCGCGCGAGGCGATCAACAACGCCGCGCCAAAAGGCGCCGACAAGCAGCCGGCCTACAAGGTCTCGGTCAATGATTTCGTCGTCAAGGCGCTGGCCGTCGCGCTGCAACGCGTGCCGGACGCCAATGTCTCGTGGACCGACGGCGCCATGCTCAAGCACAAACATTCGGATGTCGCGGTCGCGGTGTCGATCCCGAGTGGCCTCATCAC
>CAISJZ010000349.1 GCA_903885755.1 uncultured Hyphomicrobiales bacterium
AAGGCTGCCCCAGCGGGCGTTGGCCGCGTTCAAGGCATAGCGGGCGTTGGAGACCGGCACGACAAGCTGCGGCCCCGCGATCGTGGCGATTTCCGGATCGACATTCTCGGTGGCGATGACGCCGGCGGGCGGTTCGGGCAGGAGAGAGCCGATCTCGCGCAGGAACGCCTCGTAGGCGACCGCGTCGTGCGGCTTGCCGCGGCGCGCGTCGTGCCAGGCGTCGATTTTCAATTGCAACGCGTCACGATGGGCGAGAGCCGCGTGAACCCGCGGCGACAGGTCAGCCAGCATGGCGGCGAGCCCGGTCCAGAACGCGGCGGCGATCACGCCGGTTCCCGGCAGGGCCTCGCGCTCGACGAAATCATGGAGTTCCCGGGCGACGCCAAGTCCGGCGGCTGACACGCGTTCCATGCTGATACCTCCTGCTGGCGCCGCCACCGGCGCCCCTGTCGGTGGGACCGTTAGCCAATGGGGCGGACAGAGGCAATCTATCCATCCCGCCGCCCGCGCCAAAGCCTACTATTTGCCCAGACTGGCGCGCCCGGCCTCAATATAGTCGTGGAGGAAGGCGGAAATGACCGGATTCGGCTTGACCTTCTCGATGTAGAGCCGCGCGGTCTTGTCATCGACGAGGTAGCGCGGCTCGAATTTGACGATTTTCAGCGCCTCCGCGCGGAATTCCTCGTCCTGGCTCACGGCCGCGAAGGCGGCCCGCAAGGCGTCCGCCGCCTCCCTGGGCGAGCCCGGCGGCATGGCGATGGTGCGCAGGAAAACCGTGCCCACGGAGTTGATCAGCTTGTAGGCGTCCCACTTAGGTCCGGTGGGAAAGGCGCCGAGCTGCGATTTGAGGAAGTCGGTGTAGGTCGGCGCGGGGATGCCGGCGGCGTCGGGCGAGGCGGAGAAATTCTCGCCATCGTCGAGCGAGTCGTGCCAGAGGGGAATGACCCGTCCCGCGGCCACCATCGGTTCGATCGTGGCGCGATAGGTCGGCATGGACTCGGGGAACATCTGGATTTCATTCTGTTCGACGGCGAGGCGGGCCTCGTTCGAGCCGGGATAGTTGCTGATGTAGTGGTATTTGACCCCCAGCATGTCGAGTTGCAGGCGGATACGGATATCCTTGTCGGAGTCGGGCGCGAGTCCGCCGACCCAAACGCCATTCGTTTTCATGAGATCGGCGGGGACCTTGATGCCCGGCACGACATCCGTTCGCACATAGGCGACGGAGACGCCGGGATCGCCGGCCACTAAAACAAATTTCGACGTATCGACCCGGATCGACGGCGCGCTGATCGCCGCCGATGTCGCCAGACTCGTGAAGAACCCGACAGTGAGCCCATCTGGTTGCGCGATTTCGCCCATCCAGTTGACGCCAATGGCGCCGCCGGCGCCGGCCATGTTGCGCACGACAATGTTTGGCGAGCCAGCGATATGCCTGGCCAGATGCTTGGCGACGAGCCGGCCCTCGAGATCGGTTGGCCCCCCAGCGGTGAAGTTGATGACGAAGTTGAGCGTCTTGCCCTGATAGAAATCAACCGCGCGCGCGGGCGCGACGACGAGAGAGAGCAAGAGACATGGCGGCGCGAGAACGCGCGACAGGCGCTGCAGGATATCGTTCATCCATTCCTCCCCCGTGGCGACGAACGGATTGATCCGTCCGCCGTTACTTTCCGAGGCTGGCCCGTCCGGCCTCGACATAACGATGAATGAAGTCGCGCAGGCGCGGTTCGGGCGACAGTTTCGCGCGGTATAGCTTTTCGGTTTTCTCGTCGACGAGATAGCGCGGCACGAATTTGATCGCCGCGAGCGCGTCGGCGCGGAACTCGGGATCGTCATTCAACTCCGTCAGCGCGGACTGGATCGCGACGACCGCATCGCGCGGCGTTCCCGGCGGCATCGCGAGCACGCGCAGAAACACCGTGCCGACCGAATTAATGAGGCGATAGGCGTCCCAGAGATCGCCGGTCGGCAATGGGCCCTTCATCTCCCGCAGGAAGTCCGGATACATTTTCGCGGGAATTCCATCGGCGTCGGGCGAGGCGATGAAGTTCTCGCCGTCGTCGAGTGGATCATACCAGACGGGAATCGCGGTTCCCGGCTTGACGAGATTGGGTTCGATACTGGCGCGATAGGTCGGCATCGACTCGGGAAACATCTGGATTTCCTTGCGCTCCAGCGCGAGGCGCGCCTCGGCGGAGCCGGGATAATTCGAGATGTAGTGGTACTTGAGCCCGAGCATGTCGAGCTCCATGCGCTCGCGCACATCCTTGTCCGCGTCTGGCGCCAGACCGCCGGCCCAGAAATCGCCGGCCTTCATGATGTCGGCGGGCGACTTCATGCCCGGCGCGACATCGGCGCGAATATAGGTGACGCTGATTCCCGGGCCGCCCGCGACAAAGGCGAATTTCGCGAGATCGACGCGGATGCCGGATTCGCCGATCGCCGATTTCGACGCCGCTCCGGTGAGGAAGCCGAGCGTCAGTCCATCCGGTGGCGCGATCTCGCCCAGCCAGTTGACGCCGATGACGCCGCCAGCGCCGCCCATGTTGCGCACGACAACCGCTGGCGATCCCGCCAGATGTTTGGCGAGATGGCGCGCCATCAACCGGGCCTCGACGTCGGTCGGCCCGCCCGCGGTGAAGTTCACCATCACTGACAGCGTCTTGCCAGCATAGAAATCGGCGGCGCGCGATGGCGAGGCGCAAGAAGCCACTACCAGTAGCAGGATCGCCCGGAACGAGGTTGCTTTCATTCCGCGCCTACTTTTTCGCGGTCGCTTTGTCGTAATAGGATGTGTCGACATATTTCGAGGGTGGACCCATTTTCTTGACCGGCTCGCCATAGGTCTCGCGGAGTTTCAGCACGGTCTCGACACCCATGATGTCGATCGCCGCGTGGGGCAGCAGGCCGCCCGGTCCGATCAGACGGTCATACATTTTCGCGGCGTCGGCCTCGCTCATGCCCTTGCTGTTCTTTCGGAGGATGTCGGTCGCCTCCGTCTTGTTGGCGAAGATGAAATCCTGCGCCGCCGCCGTGGCGCGAATGACGGCCGCCATGTCGGCCTCGTGCGCCGTGGCCCAAGGGCGGCGCGCGACGAGCGCGCTGCCCTGATAGGCGCCCAGTTCCACGGCCGCGTCGGCGAGAATTTTGAATCCTTCCTTTACGGCGTCCATGTCCTGCGGGGCGCCGACGATGGCGGCAACCGCCTTGTTCTCGCGCATCGCCGCGAGGCGCTTGTCGGTATTGCCGACAGAAATCGCGTCATAGTCCTTGCCGAAGGTCAGGCCGCCGCGCGTTTGCAGGATCTGGTAGAGCACGATGCCGTAGCCGGACTTCAGCGCGTCCACCGCGACGGTCTTGCCCTTGATGTCGGCATAGTTCTTGATTTCCGGCTTGACCATCAGCGCGTTCATGCCGCCGCCGATGCCGACAAAGGCAAACATGTCGGCGGGGCCTGGCAGGGGAATGTCGCTCTGCCCTTCGGTGTAGGCGACGATATTGTCGAAGGCGGTGCTGATCATGTCGATCTTGCCGTCATAGAGCGCCTTGATTTGCTCGATCGAGCCCGCCGTGAGGGAAAAGACCGCGTTGACGCCCTCGTGCGCGAAGAAACCTTTTTCTTGCGCCACCCAGATCGGCAGATTGTTGGCGCCGCCAAAACTCATCACCCTCACATCGTTCAGCGCGAACGCTGGCGAGACGGACAAGGCGACCGCTCCGAGCGCGGCGGCGAGACGTCCAATCATCGTTTCCTCCCGATTGTTTATTCCATCGTCATCGACGTCGGATCACGGATATCCCGGGAAGGTCCCGTACGATCCAAAACCCCACTGGCTGCGCAGCGTGTCCTTCGGCCATGTTTTGGGTCGCAGGGGGCGTTCCTCGTGCCAGGGCCGCAGCTCCCAGTAGCCGAGGTCCTCGTCCTTCATCAGATCCATCTCGGCGAAAAGTTCGACGCGAATTTCGTCGGGGTTGCGATGATAGGCGGCGATGTTGTGGCCAACCACATGGCGCAGCGGCCCCCAGACAAGCTGCACCTTCTTCTGCGTGAGATAGTCGCAGGCGTCGTGGATCGCGCCCCAGTCGCGCAGTTCGAAGGCGATGTGATGCAGCCGCTCCTCGTCGAAACGGGCGAAGTTCACCGTGTGATGATCGACCCCGCAGCGCAGGAAAGAGAAATGATCGCCCATCCAGTCGGAAACGCGAAAACCGAGCACGTCGCAATAAAAGGCCGTGATTTTTTGTGGGTTCTTGACGCGATAGGCGACATGGCCGAATTTCAGCGGCGAGATTCCCTGCTCGCTCTTGTCCTCCGGCGCGAATGTATAGTCCGCATAGACCTCAACGAGCGTGCCCTTGGGGTCGGTGAACGTGATCGCGTTGCGCACGCCGGGCGAAATATCCCTGCGGCGCTCGCTCTTCACGCCATGCCCGCGCAGTTTCGCCTCGATCTCGCCAAGGTCGGAGCCGGGCTTGACCTGATAGGACGTGCGCAGGAGATGGCCGGCGCGAGTGTCGCGCTCAAGGCCGATGCATTCCTGACCGAGGCGCGTGGCGAAAACACAATGATCCTTGCCGCGATCGACGATCGACAAGCCGATGACGTCGCGCCAGTAGTCGATCTGCCGGTCGAGATCGGGCGTCGTGAACGTCGCGTGGCCCAATCTCTTTACCTGAATCATGTCCGTCGTCCTTGGTGGCTTCGCGTCGTGTTGCCTTTGCCCGGGGCGCGCCGGGCGTCGCGGGATTTATGGCAGGCCGGGGCTCGATCCACAATCGGCGTCTTGAATCCGGCGATGGGATGGGTGACAGTCCCCCCATTGGTTCGGGACCTCCGCCGGGAGCGGACGCCGGAATCGAGGGGAGGACTGCATGACCCGATTTTTCGCCAGCGACGCCGCGGCCGCCTGCAACGACATCTGCGCCTGCCATGGCCCCTCGCGTCGCGGTTTTTTGCGCGCGAGCGCCGCGACGACGGCGGCGAGCCTGCTGCCCGCGCGCGTCTTCGCGCAGGGCGCGGCCGCGCCCGCCAACCGCATTGACACGCACCATCATTTCTACCCGCCGGAGGTAAAGAAGCTCGGCATGGGCGGCTTTCTGACGGACAAATGGACGCCGGACGTCTCGCTGGAGGAGATGGACAAGAACGGCGTGAAAACGTCCATCCTGTCGATGGCCTCCGTGCCCATGGACTGGTTCAAGATGAGCCAGGAGGAATCGCGCAAGTTCGTGCGCGGCATCAACGAGTACGGCGCGAAAATGGTTGCCGACAAACCCGGCCGCTTTGGGCTCTTCGCTTATCTCTCCATGGTCGACGTCGAGGGGTCTCTCAGGGAAATTGAACATGCCTTCGACACGCTAAAGGCGGACGGCATCGGCATCGCCACCGGATACAACAACATTTTCCCTGGCGACGCGAAATTCGCGCCGATTTTCGCCGAACTCAATCGCCGCAAGGCGACGGTTTACTTCCATCCGACGACGCAGACCTGCTGTCTTGGGATCGTGCCGCAGGCCGGCGATTCCTGGGCGGAGGTTCCCAACGACACGACCCGCGCGGCGCTCAGCCTGATGTTCACGGGCTCGTTGCTCAAGCTGCGCGACATCAAGTTCCTGTGGTCGCATGGCGGAGGCACCATTCCGATGATCGCCGAACGCATCGACTGGCTGTCAAAGGGCCAGGTACGCAACCGCGACGAATTGCTTCCCGAGGGACCGCTCGCGGAGTTCAAGCGCTTCTACTATGATACCGCCAATGCCGGATATCCCGGCAGCATGGCGGCGCTGCTGAAACTCGTCGACCCCTCGCACATCATGTTCGGAACGGACTATCCCTATGTGACGACCGACTGGAACATGAAGGCCTTGCGGCGCGCGGGGATCAGCGACGACATGATACGCGCCATCGAAACCGAAAACGCCAGGGCGCTCGTGCCGCGATTGAAGGCCTGAGCCCGACCAGAGGATCATTCTCCATGTCCAAGACCTTGCTGCACGGCTATTTCCGCTCGTCCGCGGCCTTTCGCGTCCGTATCGCGCTCAACCTCAAAAAGATCGCCTACGAACAGGCCTTCCGTCATCTGCGCAAGGGCGAGCAGCGCGCGCCGGACTTCCTGAAAATCAACGCGCAGGGCCTCGTGCCCGCGCTGGAGATCGACGGGCACACACTGACACAGTCCCTGGCCATCATCGAATATCTCGAGGAAACACGGCCCGAGCCCGCCCTGCTGCCGAAGGACGCCGCCGGTCGCGCTCGCGTGCGTTCGATCGCCTACGCCCACGCCATCGAAATCCATCCCATCAACAATCTGCGGATATTGCAGGATATCGAGAAGCGCTTCGGCGCCGACCCGAAGGCGGTCG
>CAISJZ010000350.1 GCA_903885755.1 uncultured Hyphomicrobiales bacterium
ATGATCGGCGGCACGGAACTGCTGCGCGAGCTAGACGTGTTGAAGCAGATATTTGGCGAGGGCTTCGACCCCGCGCAATATCGCATGTTGATTTTCGGCGCCGCCATGGTGGCGATGATGATCTGGAAACCACGCGGACTGGTTTCGACGCGCTCGCCGTCCATTTTCTTGAAATCGCGCGCGGCGATCGCCGGCGATCACGTCGGGGAGGGGCGCGGTTGAACCGCTGGCTCTCGCAACCCCTGCTCGCGGTCGAGCACTTGAGCATGCGCTTTGGCGGGCTTCTCGCCGTCGATGACCTGTCCTTCGCCGTCGGGCGCGGCGACATCACCGCGCTGATTGGACCCAATGGCGCGGGCAAGACCACCGTTTTCAACTGCGTTACCGGCTTCTACAAGCCGACGCGCGGGCGCCTCGCGCTGGCGAGAGCCGGCGTCGCGGCGCCGGCGGATGTCGAGGCCTTGACGCGTTCGGGCAAGCGCCACGCGATAACCGCATCTGGCGATCTCTATCTGCTCGAGCGCATGGTCGATCACGAAATCGCGCGCGAGGCGCGCGTCGCGCGAACCTTTCAGAACATCCGCCTGTTTCAGGGCATGACCGTACTCGAGAATCTCGTCGTCGCGCGCCACAACGCGCTCATGCGCGCTTCGCTCATGACCATCGGCGGGCTCGTCGGCCTGCCGTCCTATGCGTCGGCGGAACGCGACGCCATCGAACGGGCCAGGTCATGGCTTGACCGCGTTGATCTGACCGAACGTGCCGACGATCCCGCCGGCGCCCTGCCCTACGGCGCGCAACGCCGCCTCGAAATCGCGCGCGCCATGTGCGCCGAACCCGTGCTTCTATGCCTCGACGAGCCCGCCGCCGGATTGAACCCGCGCGAATCCGCCGAGTTGAACGACCTTCTGCTGTCGATCCGCGAGACCGATGGCGTGTCGCTGCTGCTCATCGAACACGACATGAGCGTGGTGATGAAAATTTCCGACCACGTTGTCGTTCTCGACTATGGTCGCAAGATCGCCGACGGCGAACCGAAAGCCGTGCGCGAGAACCCCGCCGTCATCGCGGCCTATCTCGGCGTCGCCGACGAAGAGGAAGTCGAACGCGTCATCGCTGGCGGAGGCGCGGCATGACCGCTCCGCTTCTCGCCCTGCGCGGCGTTGAAACCTATTATGGCTCCATCATCGCGCTGCGCGGCGTCGATATCGAGGTCAACGCCGGCGAGATCGTCGCGCTGATCGGCGCCAACGGCGCGGGCAAGTCAACGCTGATGATGACGATCTGCGGCGAACCCCGCGCGCGAACGGGCGCGATCACGTTCGACGGGCGCGACATCACGCGTCTGCCCACCCACGAAATCGCTCGCCTGGGCATCGCGCAATCGCCGGAGGGCAGGCGCATCTTCGCCCGCATGAGCGTGCGCGAGAATTTGCAGATGGGCGCCGCCATCGACAACTTCGCGCACTACAACGAAGACCTCGAACGCATGTTCGGCATTTTTCCACGCCTGCGGGAACGCGCCGACCAGCGCGGCGGAACCCTGTCGGGCGGCGAACAGCAGATGCTCGCCATCGCCCGCGCGCTGATGAGCCGTCCGCGCCTGCTGATGCTCGACGAGCCCTCGCTCGGCCTCGCGCCACTCGTCGTCAAACTGATCTTCGATGTCATCCGCGACCTAAACAAGACACGGGGGCTAACCGTGTTCCTCGTCGAGCAGAATGCCTATCACGCATTGCGGCTCGCGGACCGCGCCTATGTCCTCGTCAATGGCTCCGTCGCCATGCAGGGCGAGGGCCGCGAACTGCTTGCGCGCCCGGAAATCCGCGCCGCCTATCTCGAGGGCGCCAGGGAATGAGCGACATCGGGCTCTTCGCGAACCTCGGCCACGACGTCGCCATCTGGCTCGCCGTGACGCTTCTGCTCGGCGGTCCCGCCGCCATCGCGGCGGGCCGAGCGCTGGCGCGCTCATGGCGGCCATTTGGCAAGGCGATCGTTTATATCGCCCTACTCGCGGCGGCGGCGGATTTTCTGTGTTACGCGCTGTTCAATGTGTCGGCCTTGCCGATCTATCGCATCGTCAATCAGGCTGCGTTCGGCAATATCGCGGACGCGGCGATCATGTGCATTGGCTATGTCGCGACGTTCGCGACCCTGCTGCCGATCGCCTTCATCGGCTGGCGCGCCACGCGGGCGCGCCAGATGAAGGAGCAATATCCGTTTCTCCAGGCGAACTGACGCCTATCCCCACAACTGCTTGGTGGCGATCCGCGCGCCCTCGGCGAGCGCCTGAAACTTCGCCCACACGACCTCCGGTTCGATTTCCGGCGGCTGGCCTGGCGCCAGCGTCGAGGCGAACCCGCAGTCCGTGCTGGCGATGACGTTCTCGCGTCCGACAATGCCCGCGACCTTGACGATGCGTTCGGCGACCAACTCGGGATGTTCGACAATGACCGATGCGTGGGTGATGCAACCCGGCATCAGCACGCGGCCCTCGGGCAGTTTCACTTCCTTCCAAACGCGCCATTCGTGATCATGGCGCGGATTCGCCATTTCGAACGAGTAGTAACCCGCCTTGATGGTGACGATGAGATCGACGAGGTCTTTCATCTCCATGTCACTGGTTCGAGGCCCCATGTTGATGCCGTAGCACGTATGGTGACGCACGCGGCCTTCGGGAATGTTGCGCAGCGCGTGGTTCAGCGCCTCGATCCGCTGGCGCGCCCATTTGCGCGCGTCCTCGACGCTTTCGGACGGCGACAGCATGTAATGCATGGCAAGCCGCGGATCGTCGATCTGCACCTGGAATCCAGCGGCGACGATCGCCTCGTATTCCTCGCGCATGGCCTCGGCTACGGCGAAGACATGCTCCTCGTCGGTCTTGTAGTAACGGTTCTCCATGAGGCCCGCGCAACTCGACGGCGAAACCGATGGCATGAAGACATCGACGGGATCGCGTCCGTTCAACGCCGCCTTGAGGTTCTCGATATCGGCTTGAAGCGCGGCGTGTCCCGTGTATTTCAACGGCGCCACGCAGGCAAAGCGCGCTTGCGCGGAACCCGAATGCGCGCCGCCTTTGTAGAAGTTCGGAAAGGAGGCGTTCTCGCGCGTGCGCCGCTCGCCGGCCTTGGGCGTGATCGCCTCAAGACCCTGCAAACGCTCGGTCGCGTAAATCTGGAAGGATGTCTTCGACTGCTCGCCATCGCTGACGATATCGACGCCAAGATCCATCTGTGTCTTTACGGTCTCGGCGACCGCCTCGCGCGTTCGGCGCGCCAGAACTTCCGCGTCACACGGCTGCTTCATCATGCGCGCGAACAGCAACCCCGACAGATCGTCTGGGCGCGGCAGGCTGCCGGTATGTGTTGTAATGATGCGCTTCCTGCGCTCGTCGAGCCGCGTCATGATATCCTCCCGTTCGGTATATGATCGAGAGGAGTCTTAGCCGAGTTTGCCAAGGCTTGGAAATGTTTCGAGCAGCCAGAACGAAGCCGCCTGCATCCCACCGGTGAGGAATCCCACGCCTGTCAGAACGAGGAGCGCGCCCACTGTTTTTTCGACGGCGCCGAAATGTTTTGAAAAACGACGGATGAATTTGAAACAGGGCTCGATCGCCAGCGCGGCTGCAAGGAAGGGCACGCCAAGCCCGGCTGAATAGGCGCCCAGCAGCGTGGCGCCCTTGAACACCGTGTCCTCGGACCCCGCCACGGCGAGGATCGCGGCGAGAATCGGCCCGATGCAGGGTGTCCACCCGAAGGCGAAAGCCAGGCCCATGACATAGGCGCCCCACAATCCCACCGGGCGTTCCACGCAAACCCGCTTCTCGCGATAGAGAAACGCCAACCGGAACACCCCGAGAAAATGCAGCCCCATGCAGATGATCGCCACGCCCGCCAGCAACGACAGGATGTCGAGATACTGGCGAATGACCTGCCCGAAGGCGGACGCCGTCGCGCCCAGCAGTACGAAGACGGTGGAAAACCCCAGCACGAAGAGGAGGCCCGACAGCGCTACGTCACGCCGGGCGCGGCTTTCGCCCTCGCCGGCCAGTTCCTCGATCGTCGTGCCCGCGATGAACGCGAGATAGGGCGGCGCCAGCGGCAGGACGCAGGGGCTGAGGAAAGACAACAGCCCGGCGCCGACGGCGGCGGCATAGGTGACTTGCGATGCCATCCGCCCTCTTAGCCCGGTCGCCGGCCCAGTGAAAGCGGGCCGGAGTGACGAAACCGTGAGCGGGCGGCCAAAACCGCGGGCAACCCGTCGTTGACCGCCAGACGCCCCCGCGCTACCCCTAGCGAAACATCATTTCACCGCAAACGCGGGAGGGAGGCGCCATGCTGGACGCGGCCGACATCGCCATCGAAATCGTACCCATGGGCGGCCCCTGCGGCGCGGAAATTCGCGGCGTTGACCTGTCGCGTCCCATGTCCGTGGCCACGCTGGCGCAGGTCCAGAAGGCCTGGAACGACCACCTCGTGATCTTCTTTCGCGGCCAAGATGTCACGCAGGAACAGCAACTCGCCTTCGCCGGCCGCTTTGGCGAACTGGGCGCGCGCAAGCAGGCGCCCGACCGCCTGCGCGAGAAAGCCGAGGGCGTCCTGCAACTCGACCCCAAGATCCTTCTTGTCTCGAACATCAAGATGGATGGCGTGCCGATCGGCGCCTTCGGCGATGGCGACATGTGGTTCCACATCGACAGCGGCTATTCCCAGCGGCCCTATCGCTACACCTTCCTCTATGGCGTTGAATTGCCATCAAGCGGCGGAAACACCCTGTTTTCCAATATGTACAAGGCTTATGACGCCGTTCCCGAGCGGTTGAAAAAGCATCTCGCCGGCAAGCGCGCCCTGCACATCCACGAATACAAGCGCACCGCGCAGGTCGATGTCGATGGCGATATTTCGGACGCGCCGCACTGGTATCATCCGGTCTTCATCACCCATCCCTACACCGGCAAGACGGCGCTGTTCGTCGACCGCCTGATGACCGCGCGGATCGAGGGCGTGCCCAAGGCCGAGAGCGATGAAATTCTCGCCGAACTCTACGAGATCGGCGAGCGACCGGAATTCATTTACGCCCATGACTGGCAATTGGGCGATTTCGTCATGTGGGACAATCTCGCCACGATCCACGCGCGAACGGATTTTCCGCGCGGCGAGCGGCGGCTCATGCGCCGCTGCACCGTCGAGGGCGAGCCTGTGCGGGAATAACCGGGGACTCGACAAGATGAGAAACGACCGCCTGCCCGCCTTCCAGACCTTCATCGCCGATCTGCGCGCCATCTGGAGCGAGGAAACCGATACCCGGCGACGCATGGAACGCGGACGCGACGCGCTGGAACGCCTCGTGCGCGATCCCGAGTTGCAACGGCACAGCAAGTCCTGGCCATCGACCGAAGGCCTCAAGAACCTGCTGCTGCACACGGACGACGAACACGGCTTCATCGTCAACGCGGTGGTGCGCGAACCCGGTCGCACCGGCAGCGTCCACGATCACGCCGACGCCTGGACAGCCTACGGCGTCTGCGACGGACAGGAATATGTCGAACGCTACGAGCGTCTCGACGATGGCGCCGATCCCGAACACGCGGAGATCAGGCGGGTCTCGACCACCATCGGTCGCGCTGGCGTCGTCGATCTCGTCGCGCCCTGGGCGATCCACGCCGAACAGGGCGGCGGCGGCCGCTCGGCCGCGGTCATATTGCGCAGCCAGAAGCTTGTCGGGCGGGTCCTGCAGCACCGCTACGACGAACAGGCGCGAACGGTGAAGCTGGGCTCGGGGCCGACACAGATACCCTATGAATTGACGGTGGCGTGAGGCGGCGCCTCACAACCCCTTCAGAAATCCGGCGAAGCTCATCAGCCCCTCCGGCCAGGGCCCATGGCCGGATTCCGCGTTGATATGTCCCGCCTCGCCTGCGTCGAGAAATTTCGAACCCCAGTCGAAGCTCAGGTCCTCGGACGCCTTGAAGGGCGAATAGGGGTCGTTGCGGCTGGCGACCAGCAGCGAGGGAAATGGCAGAGGATCGCGCGGCGTCGGCGCGAAATCAGGGGGCGCCTCGAGCTGGGCGGCGATGGCGCGGATCGCCGGGTCCGCTGGCGGCGCGACGAGCATTGCGCCACGGACCCGACCGGGCGGCAGCAGCGCCGCGGCATGAGCCACCGCCTGCGAGCCTAGCGAATGGGCGACGAGCACGATCGGACGCTCGCTGGCTTCGACGGCGCGCACGATCTCGTCGACCCACGGCTCGCGCCGAGGCGTCAGCCAGTCGGCCTGCTCAATGAGCCGCGCCGTCGACAGGCGCGACGCCCAGCGGGACTGCCAGTGATCGGGGCCGGAGCCGCCCATGCCGGGGATAATCAGGATATCGGCGTCGGATGTCTTCATGCGCCCAATCTGGGGGGGCGAACGCCCATGCGCAAGCCTGACCGTCAACTCCACCATTGCGACCGGCGCGGCGGACGCTACGATGGGGAAAACCCGGGGAGGAAGCCATGCCATCCAGACTTGTCTCATGCCTTGCGCTCGGCGTCGGCGCTTTCGCGCTGGCAAGCGGCGCGGCGCGCGCCCAGAGCGTGCTGGAGCAATCCGCCGAACATCGCTTCCAGCTCGATTTCCACGTCAACGACGCGGCGTTGCAAAAGATGTTGCCGGTCGGGTGGGCGCCAGACGTGGCGACCGCCGGGGCGGCCAAGGACGCCAACATTCGCCTGATCTTCATCGACCGCATCGACATCGTCGGCGCGGACGGCGCCCCGAAAGGCAAGGGCTCCGCCCGGCTCGCCTATCTCGCGGCGCCCGTGAAACAGACATCCGGGGACGGCAAGGGGCAGATGATCATCGCCGGCCTCGTCGATGACGCCGCCGACGCGCCCG